>JANXUX010000170.1 GCA_025351965.1 Actinomycetes bacterium
ATCCTCTGCGGTGTACCGGATCGAGCCGACCGGACCTCCGGCACGCCACCCCTGCGGATCGGCGACGAGCCAGCGATGCCACATCACCAGCCGGTTCTGGGGTGCGGGCGAGATGTCGGAGGCGAACACCGAGGTGTCCACGCCATTTGCGATCGTGCTGATCCGGCCACGATCAACGGGGAGCAGCTCAGCAGCGAGGGCGCCGTCGTGGGCCGAGACCGCCACCAGACGATGCGAGTCAGCGGCCCACCGCCGCATTCGCGCGACCCATGGCTTGGTCCACCGACCGTGGTTCACCGCACGCGTGTCTGCGGATGCCGACGCAGCCCCGACCAGTGCAAGCATCTTCAGTTCCGTGCCGTGCAGGTGGGTGATCACCGGTGTCTCGGGCCACAGGCGGCGGACCGCCTCGTGCATCGGTGTCAGATGGTGCAGATGAATCACATCGGGATCAACGGAGGTATGTGCCCGGAAGAACGTCGTCCAACTCGTGACCTGACGGGCGTAGGCCCTGTCGTCGAGACCGAAGAAGATCCGGTCGGGAACGCCGTCCTTGGCTTCGAACGATGCGTGCATCGGTACGGACATCGCCATCGGGTCGTGACCACGTTCCCACTCCGACCGGGCGGGCGAGTAGTCGAGCGCATTGCAGTCCACGTCGCTGAAGAAGGTCTCGGCGTTCCCGCTCTCCGACGACGCGCCGAGCGATCCGGCGAACAGACTCGGAGCCCACACCCCGGCACCCAAGGCTCGGCACAGGTACCTCGCGACCTGCGCGCTCCCGCCCCTCGGCGAGAAGTAGAAGCCCATCACGACGGTTGGATCGAGGTGAGACAACATCGTGCAACGGTACGGATGTTCTATGCCCGAAGTGCACGAATCATGTTGCAATCGTGCGCGACGTCACGGGTGATCAGTGCAAGACGCCCGGATCATCATCTTTCGAGCTCAGTTCGAACCAGACGACTTTGCCGGCAGCGAGCAGCGAAGAGCCCCAACGGTCGGCCACCTCGTTGACGAGCCGCAATCCGAGTCCACCGACTCGACTGGTGCGCGACTCCGCCATCACCGGCAGTTGTGGCGACGGATCGACGACCTCGACCCGGAGGACAACGCGCGAGGGGTGGAAGGTGGCGCTCAGATGGAACCGACCCTGACTGTGCATCACCGCGTTCGTGACGAGTTCGGACGTGAGCAGAATCGCATCTCGGGTCACATTGACGGGCACATCGTCGTCGAGCAGTTCCTGAATCGCCCGACGCGCCGAGCGACCAGCGGTGACATCAGAATCGAACGACAACGACACGGATCTGTGCGGAGCTTCCACGGCCCTCCTCGTCGCCATCCTTCCAGAGATCGAGGACATTTCGGTGCTCCTGATCGCGATGCCTCCGCGGTCGTGCCCGTGCGCCACGGTCACGTCAGAATAGGTGAATGTCGATCGCCATCACCGAGGACCACCGCACGCTCGCCGACACCGTCTCCAGCTTCGTGCAGAAGCGCGATGCCACCGGGGCCGCACGCTCGATGCTCGATGCGCCGACGGAGTCGTTGCCCGAACTGTGGGAGGAGATCGCCGGTCTCGGCTGGCTCGGGCTCCACCTGCCCGAGTCCCAGGGCGGCTCCGGGTACGGGCTGGAAGAACTGGTGATCGTCGTCGAGGAACTCGGCCGCGCAGTCGCGCCCGGTCCGTTCGTTCCCACGGTCATCGCCAGCGCAGTCATCGCCTGCGCAGGCGACGATGCAACGCAAGCGCTCCTGCTGCCCGGGCTCGCCGACGGCTCCGTCCGTGGCGCTGTGGCCCTGAACGGCGCGCTGACCGCCTCGGACGGCTTGGTCACCGGCTCGGCGGGCGTCGTGCTCGGCGGTGGTCTGGCCGACCTGCTGCTCGTGGTCGTGGGCAACGACGTCGCAGTCGTCCGCGTCGACGACACAGTCACCGTCGCTGTACCGCCGAATCTGGACCCGACCCGCCGGTCGGCGAGAGTCACGTTGCAGAGCACGCCGATCGTCGCCCTCCTCGGCGGCGCCCATCAGGCGCTGATCGATCTGTCGCGGGTGATCCTCTCGGCCGAGGCCGTCGGCCTGGCTCGCGCGTGTACCGACTCCGCCGCCTCCTATGCCAAGGAGCGGGTCCAGTTCGGACGGCCGATCGCGATGTACCAGGCCGTCAAACACCACTGCGCGAACATGCTCGTCGCCACCGAATTGGCGACGAGCGCGGTCTGGGATGCAGCCCGCGCCGCAGAGACCGGCGGCGACCAGTTCACGTACGCGGCCGCCGTTGCGGCCACGCTGGCCGCGCCGGCAGCGGACCTCTGCGCGAACCTGAGCACGCAGGTCCACGGCGGCATCGCGATCACATGGGAGCACGACGCGCACCTCTACATGCGACGGGCCACGACGCTTCTCAGCGTGCTGGAGCCGGATGCCGCCGCCGCTGATCTCGTCGACCTGACCCGGCGCGGCGTCACGCGCGAGCGGACGGTTCGGTTGCCGCCAGAGGCCGAGCCGATCCGCGACGAGGTGCGTGCGTTCGTGACGAGCATTTCCGGACTGACCACCGACGAGCAACGCGCGAGGTTGATCGAGACCGGCTACGTCATGCCGCACTGGCCGTTGCCGTTCGGACGCGCCGCCGGAGCGATCGAGCAGCTGGTGATTGAGCAGGAGTTCGCCGCCGCCGGCGTGAAGCGCCCTTCGTACGGCATCACCGGATGGAACATCCTCACGCTCATCCAGTACGCCACCGAGGACCAGGTGTCGCGCTGGGTCAAGCCGGCGCTCAACCAGGACGTCATCTGGTGCCAGCTGTTCAGCGAACCCGACGCCGGCTCCGACGCTGCAGGCGTCAAGACCAAAGCGACACGCGTCGACGGCGGCTGGCTGATCAACGGCCAGAAGGTGTGGACGAGCGGTGCGCACATCGCCGGGATGGGCTTTGCGACCGTGCGCACCAACCCGGACGTGCCCAAGCACGACGGCATCACCACGATGGTCATCGACATGCACGCCCAGGGTGTGGAGGTGCGCCCGCTGAAGATGACGTCCGGCAACTCCGAGTTCAACGAGGTGTTCTTCAACGACGTGTTCGTCCCCGACGACGACGTGGTCGGTCCCGTCGACGGTGGCTGGACGGTGGCCCGGGCCACGCTCGGCAACGAGAGCGTCAGCATCGGTGGAGGCGACGGTGGGATGTCGGTCCCCGGCACGATGCTGGTGGAGGCGTTCGATGCCAATCCAGGTCGGCTCGCAGCGGGTGCCGCTCGGGTCGGTCGCTATGTCGCTGATCATCAGGCGATGGGCCTGCTCAACCTGCGCAGCGCCAACCGTGCCGTCTCCGGAGGGTTGCCCGGGCCCGAGGGTGCGATGACGAAGCTGGTGCTCTCCGAGATCGGCCACGATGCAGCGGCGATCCTCACCGAACTGAACGGCACCGATGCGGTGTTCATGGACGGATCTGCGGCGATCAGCAGCATGCTCGTGCTGATGCACCGCGGCATGTCGATCGCCGGCGGCACGTCCGAGATCAAGCGCAACCAAATCGGCGAACGCCTCCTCGGCCTGCCACGCGACCCGCTGCTGAAGTGATCGGTCAGCGTACGTCGGGCGTCACGAGGCCGACGTGATCTCGGTGGCGACCCGCCGACCGGAACGGGTCGCGCCTTCCAGACCGCCGGGGCCGACTCGATCGTCGGTGTGCTCACCGGCGAAGAACACCCGACCACCGAGCGGGCGCTGTACTTCCGGCAGTACGCGAGTGCGCTGGTCGCCGAGGGGCGCGCGAACGATCACGCGTGACAACTCATCGCGCGTCCAGCTGTGGCTCAGCTGCCCGATACGGGTCATCGGTGTGCCGGCGAGCGCCGTCAGCGTGGTGTCGAACGCGAGAAACACAGACTCGTCGATGGTGGGCGGCTCGGCGTCGCCGCCCAACAGTGAGGACACACATGCTGCTTCGCCGGTCTGGTGCACGGACTGCTCCACGATCCATGGCGGCGTGCCGTCGGTGAAGCAACCGTGTCCAACGGCTGCGGAGACGGCGTCACGCTCCGCGTACTGCACGATCACCTTGGCCGCAGTGCCGTATGTCAGCTCCGAGAGCGCAATGACCTTGTCGGCCGGCAGCGCGGGCCAGAACCCGATGCCGATCGTCAACGGACCTGGCACGGCGACCACGACGACGTCAGCGGCCACGACCTCGTCGTCGGTCTCGACGCGAACACCAGGACCACTCCAGTCGATCAACCGAACACGCTGACCCATGTGCACGTCGAGGTCCTCCGCCAGGCGCCTGGCGAGGAGGTCGTTGCCCCCGACGATGCGGTACGAGTCGCTACCGTGCTTGAGCTGGTTCTCGAACTCTGCAGCGTCAGCATGACGCAGCGAGGTCACCGGCGTGTACTGGGTGAAGCTGACCAAGAACGCACGCACATCGCGCGGCGCGCGCAGACGGCTGGACCACGCCTCCAGGTTCTCGAACGGCTCAGGCGGCGAGGTGGCGTACGCCGACGTGAGCCACCCGGTGATCTGGCGACGTTCGGACTCGTCGAGCAGACGCTGCCGGAACAGCATCGGCGGCGCCGATGGGTCGAAGTATCCACACGCAACCGCGTCGAGGCCCAGCTCGCGGGCCAGGCCGAGCACACGGTCGTGACCGGCGTAGATGGTCTCGGCACCGAGTTCCCCGTATTGGTTGCGTGCGAGCCCGTCATGGACCGTCCACAGCCGGCCACCCACCCGGTCGCGCGCCTCGAGGACGACGACCTCGTCGCCTGCCTCGACCCGACGTCGCGCCGCCACCAGACCCGACAGTCCACCACCCACGACGACGACCTTCATCGTGACGGCGGAACGGGAAGGATCGTCCGCATGTCACTGACCATGCCAGTTCGGATGCTGCACTGTCAATCGACGGAAGTGAGGACCCACGGGCCGACCGGGCATGCTCGCCGGAGCTGGATCGATCAACATCTGATTCGTCGCTGTGAGCGCCCGAGGCGACGTCGGGTTCGACTCTGCGCCACACGGGTATCGGCCGATCATGGACATGATCGACGTCGAGACCGCCGCCCCTGCACTCCGGGCCGACCCGTCGGAGCGGCAGCACTGGCTTCGCGAACGACGCCACGCATCTCTCACCAGCCGTCGCGCTGCTCGCCCGGCCGTCGGCGCCCACCACGCCGAGACGTGGGAGGACCGCCACTGGTCCAGCCGTCTGCTCCACTGGATCGGTGATCTGACGGCCAATGCGACGGTCGGCATCGCCGTGGCAGCACTCCTCCTGGCGTGGGGACTCGTCGGCGCTGAAGAGCACTTCCCCGCCTGGTGGCAGACGATCCTCTACAGCATTGCCGGTTCGGTGACGTTGTTGATGGCCTTCGTCATCCAGCACACGCAGGCGCGACAGACGTTCGCGACACAGCGCAAGCTCGATGAGTTGATCCGCGCCACGGAGGGCGCCGACGACAATCTCATCGCCGTCGAGGAAACCGACGACGACCACCTCCGCGCCCTTGGCAAGCTCAACTACGCCGACCATCGAAACGCTGCCGAGCAGACGAACTGATCAAACGAAACATGCATCCAATCAACGGCGTCGTCACCAATACGTGGCGGTGACTCGAGGTCGAGTCACCCATCTGCGGCAATCCACCGCAGTGCAACGAAAGGATCATCCATGAAGCGCTTCTTGCTCGGAGCGGCGACTGCGGCACTCGGCAACGCTGCTGTTTCCCGACCTCGTCGCGGCAGCGAGCGACCCGAACGCGAGCCTCCCGTTGCTCGCCCCGACCGATCAGGCGTTCCGGTTGTTGGCGACGAGCTTGACCAAGAAGTACTACAGCCGCGAGTCCGACGTGTTCGCGGCGATCGCCTCCTTGGGAAGAGACACCGTGAAAACCGTGCTGACCTATCACATCGTCGGCGCCGAGCTCGACCCCGCCACCGTCCTCGCGAGTGACCTCGTTCAGGTGACGACCCTGTCGGGTGAGTCCTCCTTCACCGTCGACGTCATCAACAAGCGCGCCGCGTTCGTCCAGTTCGTCGACGGCGACCCGGACGCGCGCAACGCATTCCTGAAGCAGGTCAGCGTCGGTGTACCACTTGCCAACGGCTACATCCACGGCATCGACCGGGTACTCCGCCTATTCGATCTCTGATCCAACGGAACTCGACGCAGGTGCGTGTTGCTGATCGTGCGGCAACACGCGCCTGCGGGCTTTCCGGCGAGCAGGTCCGATGCGACACACGGGCGCAACGTAGGATCGCAGCCGTGGATCCGCACCCCAGTGCCTCGAGCGGCAACGTCGAGGCGCCAAGTACGACCACCGACGATGTTGCCGCAAGCGAGGCTCGATTCCGATCGATCTTCGAGTCGGTGGACGAAGGTTTCTGTCTGTGCGAGATGATCACCGACGCCGCTGGGACGCCGATCGACTATCGGTTCGTCGAAGTGAACCCACTGTTCGAGACGATGACCGGCCTCGTCGACCCGGTCGGGCGGACTGCGTTGGAGATGGTGCCCGACCTCGAACCGCACTGGGTCCACACGTACGGGCGTGTCGCATTCGGCAACGAGCCGCTGCGATTCCAGCAGGGCTCCGATGCGATGCAGCGTTGGTTCGACGTGTTCTGCGTACCGGTCGAACCTCGCGGCACGTTCGCCTTGGTGTTCAAGGACATCAGTGAAGCACGCGTTGCGGAAGCATCGTTGCGCGAGTCAGTGAGACGCGATCGACACCGCGCAGCGTTGGCGGACGCTGTTCGTGAATTGATCGACCCGGCCGCGGTGCAAGCCGTCGCCACGCGACTGCTCGCGGAAGCGCTCGGAGCGTCGCGTGTGCACTACGTCGATGTCGACGCCGACCAACGCCTGAGCGCTGATCAGCGTGCGCCCACTCGACCGCTCGAGATCGCAACCTCTGTGGTGGCTCCCGTCGTCTCCGGCGCACAGACCGTCGGCATGCTCACCGTGCACCACGAGCATCCTCACTGCTGGACTCAATTCGAGCTCGATCTCATCCAAGAGACCGCCGAACGGACCCACACGGCACTGCGTTTCGCCAGGGGCCAGGTGGAACTACGCGAGAGCGAGGAACGGTTCCGGTCGATGGCCGATGGTCTGCCGCTACCGATCTGGCAGGTCGGGATCGACGGCGGCCTCGAGTGGGCGAACACTGCGTTCTACGACCATTTCGGTGCGAGTCCCGCCGACGTCGCCGGCGACAAGTGGCACCTGCTCGCGCATCCGGACCATGATCGCTTCCTGTTGGACTTCGCCGCAGCGATCGAGGAGCGACGCACGTTCCACGGTGAAGTTCTGGCCCGGCACGCAGGGGGCGGTTGGCGGTGGCTCGAGTCGTGGGGTCGACCCCGGTTCAGCTCCGACGGCCGCTATCTCGGCCACCTCGGCACCAACGCCGACATCACCGAACGCAAGGTGGCCGAAGAGCGCGCCCGGATGTCACGCGAACGCGCTGAGATGCTGGCGGCCATGATCACCGCGCTCGAAACGGACAAGCCGGGCCGTACCCGAGCGGAGCGCTTGGTCGACGCGCTCGTTCCACGTTTCGCCGACTATGCGACGATCGAAGCTCCTGATCTCGACGATCCTGTCGTAGCACTTGCTCACCGTGATCGATCGATGACACCGATCTTGCGCGAGTTGCGAACACATCATCGACTGAGCATCGACGACGAACAGTCGCTCGCCCATGCGGCACATGGCCGGCTGCAGTACACCGCTGACTTCGCCGAGGCGACGGTGGCCCGATACTCCCCAGACTCCGCCGTCGGGCGGCTACTGAGTCGACTCGGGACGCGATCGCACATGGTCGTACCGATCGGCCTCGGCACGGACATCAGCGGCGCCTTGATGGTCGGCATCACCGATCCGATGCGCCTGGCGTACACTCCGGGCGATCTCGACTTCCTCGCAGACCTGGCCAGTCACGCAAGCGTTCTGATCGCGGCGGCGGTCATCCAAGAACGCGAGCACAGGATCTCGCTTCGACTGCAGGAAGCGTTGCTGCCCCGAACCCTGGTGTCCACCGCAATGGTCGACGTGGCCGCCCGATACGTGGCATCGAGCGACGTCCTCGAAGTCGGCGGAGACTGGTACGACAGCATCGTCCTCGACGACGATCGGACGATGTTCGTGGTCGGAGACGTCGTCGGTCACGGCCTCGAAGCTGCGGCGATGATGGGTCGGCTCCGTGCCGGACTGGCCGCACTCGCTGGTTACGGCGCAGGGCCTGGACAACTGCTGCACATGCTGGACCACTTCGCGAGCACCGCAGGCGAGGCCGACTACACCACCGTCTGCTGCGCAGAACTCGACATGTCCACCAGAACCCTCACCTACGCATCCGCCGGTCACCCTCCGATCCTCGTCATCGGAGCAGACGGGTCCTCGCAGTGGCTCGACGAAGGTCGATCCCCGCCACTGTGCACCGGGCACTCGGCCCAGCGTGATCAGGCAACGGTGACGATTCCAGACGGGGCGTTGATGATCATGTACACGGACGGACTGGTCGAGCGTCGCGGCGAATCCATCGACCAGGGCCTGTCCAGGCTGCAACAGGTCGCTGTCGCCGCCCGACACGACCCGGCCGATCGTGTCTGCCAGAAGCTGATCGAGATGGCAGCGGAGACACCCACCGACGACGACACGGTCGTGTTGTGCATCCGCCTGCAACCCTGTGACTGATCGGGCCGAGGTGGCGCGAACTCCCGTGCAGACATGCCGTGGACTGGTCATTGCGTGCCACATCAAGCCGACACTGGCGGTGACTGCGTTCACCACCGTGCTGGCCATGGCGCCGGGTCGGCGGCGCCGAACGGTCGCCGTCGGCGCAGCCGTTCTGAGCGGGCAGCTGACAGTTGGATGGAGCAACGACTTCTGGGATCGCTTCATCGACACCCGTGCCGCGCGGTTCGACAAGCCGATCGTCGCAGGAAGCGTCTCCGCGGACCTCGTCCGCAACTGCGCCATCGTGGCCGGGGTGGCGTGCATCCCGCTCTCGCTGCTCAGCGGGCATCGCGCAGCTGCAGTCCACCTCGGCGCCGTCGGGGCCGCGTTGGCCTACAACGTCAGGCTCAAGTACACCCCGCTCAGCGTGGCGCCGTACGTGATCGCGTTCGGTGCCCTTCCAGCGTTCGTCGCACTCGCAGGCCACGACCATCGATTGCCACACGCCCACACCATGGTCGCCGCTGCCTTGCTGGGTGCAGGTGCTCATTTCATCAACGTCCTTCCCGACATCGAGGCAGACGAGATCACCGGCGTGCGCGGCCTGCCGCAGCGACTCGGTCCCACGAAAGCCCTGCACACCGGCGCAACTCTCCTCGCAGCCTCGACCGCTGTCATCGCCGCATTCGCTCGTCGACCGAGATCACCGCTGCAACGCGCCCTGATCGCGGCGAACGCAGTGGCTGTCGCTGCAGTGGTCCGTTCAGCGGCGACGGAGAAGCAACGCGTGGCCTGGTCGATGGCGCTCGTCGCGGCTGCATCGACCGTGGTGTTGTATGTCGACCAGACCAGGGTGCGACCCGCCTGACCGTCGCCGGCCTGAGTTCAGCGCACCTTCGGTGTGATCCGGACCTTGCTCTCGAAGACCCGTTGGCCTTCGGTCAACGCGGTGGAACTCATTCCGTTGGCGAGGATCGCCGGCGCCATCGACATCGCCTGGGCAGGCGACAACTCGTTGGCCGCCCAGATCGCCCGCAATGTGGTCTGTACGGCGAGCGACGGTTGGGACGCGATCACCTGGGCGAGGTCGAGCGCTGTCGGCAGCAGCGCGGCAGACTCGGTCACCTCGCTGACCAACCCGATCCGCAGCGCTGTCTGCGCACTGATCTTCTCGTGTGCCCCGGTGAGCGACATCCGCAACACCTCACCCAACGGCATGCGCGCGAGCATCTTCATCGGCTCGTACACCGCGGCCATCCCGTAGGTCACGTGCGGGTCGAAGAACGTCGCGTGATCGGCGGCGAGGATGATGTCGGCTTCGGCGAGCAGGTAGAACGCCCCCCCGCACGCCATCCCGTTCACAGCGGCGATGACCGGCTTCCACAGGTCGCACGACTTCGGGCCGAGATCGTCACCCGGATCGTCGTACATGAACGGGTTGCTCGTGCCGAAGACGTTGCCCTCGGCAGCCGTCATCGGCTGGTTCCGGTCGATCCCCACGCAGAAGGCTCGTTCGCCGGCGCCGGTGATCACCGCGACGTTGACGGAGTCGTCCGTGCGCATGTCTCGCCAGACGCTGCGCACCTCCTCCTGCATCGCGTGATCGAACGCGTTGAGGACGTCCGGTCTGTTCAACGTGACCGTCAGCACCGCACCGGTCTGCTCGACGGAAATTGTGGTGTAGGACGCCATGACTTCTCCTGTTGAGCGGGACCGGTCGACCCTAGAGACTCGGGCAGCCATCGGAGAAGTCGGGCAATCGAGAGCCCGATCGTGGTCTCGTCTCGCGCCCATCGATGGCCGACGCCGACGCTCTAGGACCATCTGGGACGGTCTGGGACGGTCTCGGGAAGCAATTGGCCGGCGAGCGCTGTGGCGAGCCATTGCTGGAACCGAGCCGCCGACCAGGCGCGATCGATGACGAGCAGGTGGTACAGCTCCGGAGAGGCGAGGGCATGGATGATGTCGCCGGCATCGTTGGCGCTCAGCCCAGGGCGCAGCACCCTCGCTCGCGCCAACGCCGTCGCGACGCGACCCTGACCCTGCTGACGTTGCCGTGTCAACTCGTCGAGGGTCGCTGCCGCATCTGTGTCGGAACTGGCCGCGCTCACCAGGATGCGGTAGATCGGTGCGGTCCTGGTGTTGATCTCGACGCACACGGCCGCGAGCTGTGCCAGGGAATCCTCCGGGCGCGGCTCGGCGAGCAGGGCGCGCACGTGGGTCCGTTCTGCAACCGGAATCGGCTCGTCGTCGCCCGCGACCGATGTGTCCACGAGAGCCTTGAGGATGCCTTGTTTGGAGGCGAACAGCCGGTAGACGGTGGCTTGGGACACTTCCGAAGCCCTGCTGATCCCCTCGATCGTGGTGGCGCCGTACCCGTGCTCGAGGAAGAGCGTGCGGGCGGCCTCGAGCACCGCCCGACGCGACAGACGTGTCCGCGTCTGCGGCGTCCGCGACCCGTCGGCCGGTATGGACGGTGGGATCGAGCTACGTCCTTCGCTTGGCGGCCACTCGGCCGACGTTGAGTTCGACCGCCGCCCGGATCACGGCCTCGAATGCCTGCTCGTCGAGTGGCGCACCGTCGACGATGTCGATCGCCCGTCTCGTGCCGGCGTCGAGGCTGGCGTTGAACAAACCGGCGGGATCGTCGAGTGATGCTCCGTGCATGAACGTGATCTTGACCTTGTCCTTGTAGATCTCACCGGTGCAGATGATTCCGTCGTGTGACCACGTGGGAACGCCCGCCGGGTTCGAGGCCTTGACCCATTTCGCCTCCTCGGAGACGTCGGGGTCGGCATGTTCGATGAGCTCCCGGATTCTGTTCAACGTCTCGTGACGCCAATCTCTGCCGGCCATGTTTCTCCTCGGTTGATGTCGATTGAGTGAGAGTAAGACTCTCATATCGAGAGTTCTACTGTCAATCAGGCACGTGCGCTGTCCGAGTGGATGCCCAGTCCTGCTTCAGCACTGGACAGTCGGTCGGCCCGTCATTTACCGTGCGAGTCTGCATGCAACGTGTCGATCGTCGGCCACATCGGCATTCACCGATGGGCCACGTCTCCCGGCTGCCGGATCAGAAGGAAGGCGCCGATGAAGCCCGCCCAGCAGTTGATCGCCGAAGGTCGTGCCGCGACGCCGGCGACGATCCCGACCACTGCGTTCGTGCGCTCCAAGGGTGTGGCATCGGAAGCCGAGTACAAACAGCGTTGTCGCGACGACGGGACCGTGATGTACCACATGCACATCGGCCTCTCGACATGGGAGGCGACCGAGGACGCGCTGCGGACCGTGCACGATGCGCTCGCCGCCGAGGGACACACGGTCGACCGCTTCGGGCTCGCCTTCGACCGGGCGATGGGCGTGCCCGAATCCGAGCGGCTCCTCACGACCAAGGAGACGGGCCCTCGCCTCGCAGCGGATGACTGGGTCAAGCTCGCCCAAGCCGTACCGATCCAGCCCCACGTCGGCGACTACATGATCGGACTTCCCGCTGGGTTCGACAACTCTCGGCGAGCACTGACCGCCGGCATCACCACGATCGGCAACGTCAGCCAATACTCGGCATATGACGTGATCGGCGGATCCGACGAGATCGCCGTCACCGAAGCCACCGTTCGCGCCCTGGCGTCGCTCGCAGGGGCGCGCAGCCGAGGTGGGCTCGCCCACTCCAACCTCGAGGACGGCACCGGAGCACAGGCCTCGCACTTCGGTGCCTATGTCGGCTGGGCAGCGATCGAGCTGTACGTCGTCGAAGAACTCATCGGGGCTCGGCTCGCGCAGTGCTTCGGCAACACCATCGGCAACCCGGAGCATCGCGCCGTCGTCCACTTCGCTCTCGACGACCTGCGCGGCAGAGATTCCATCGGCTCGATGATCTACGGCAACACGGTCGATCAGCGGCCAGGTGCTCACGCCCGTAACCTCGCCACCACGACGGCGTCGGTGATGACGGATATCGCCCTTCAGTTGCGCAGACCGACCGGACATGCAGTCAACCCGGTGCCGCTCACCGAGGCGGATCGGATCCCCAGCGCCGCAGAAGTCATCGACGTCCACCTCCTCGCCCGCGAACTCGAGGTCGAGGTCCGCAAGGCGCCGAACCTGTACGACTGGCACCGACTCGAGAACGTCGGCGCGGCAGTTGCTGCATACGCCGTCGACTTCCGCAATCGCGCCCTCGAGGTGTTCGCGGGTGACGGCATCGACATCACCGATGCCGCCCAGATCCTGCTCGCGATGCGCCGAAGCGTCATGTCCGAGCTCGAACGACGAGTCGACCTCGACGCGCCCGACGAGATCGCTGCGCTCGAACCGTGGAAGGCCGCTCAGCTCAGGGATGTGAGCTCGCGCATCGGTGGAGGCCACCGGCTCGACGGCGTCCGCGTCGTGCTCGCGGTCCTCGAAGTGCACGATCTCGTCCGTGACGCGCTCGCCAAAGCGCTCCCCCGCCATGGCGCCGAGATCATCTTGCTCGGGGCAGCGACATCGATCGAGGGCGTGATGCGCGCCGCAGCGGACGAAGACGCCGATGCCATCGTGCTCGGCACCTACAACGGCAA
>JANXUX010000176.1 GCA_025351965.1 Actinomycetes bacterium
TTGCTCATCCTGATGTGCTCGTTCCTGCTCGAGGACCTGTTCGGTCGCTGCGCCGACAATCTAACATACGAACTTGCATGCAAGATCGCCGGGGTGCGATACGGTGAAGAAATGTTCGCCCAGTTCATCCCCGCCGATGCGCCCCCGACGCCGATCCAGCACCTCGCGCCGGACGGCACGCTCGCGGCCGGTGTGACACCGTCCATGACCGACGGCGAGCTGCTCGCCGGACTGCGCCTGATGATGCTCACCCGGGTGTTCGACACCAAGGCGATGAGCCTGCAACGCCAGGGCCGGTTCGGGACGTTCTCGCAGGTGACCGGTCAGGAGGCGAGCATCGTCGGCAGTGCGTCCGCCCTCGACCCTGCGATCGACTGGGTCGTGCCGCAGTACCGGGAACTCCCGGCGCTGCTCCGTCAGGGTCTGCCGCTGTCGAGCTTCATGCTGTACTTCATGGGCAACCTCGCCGGCAGCCGGATCCCGGACGATGTCAACATCCTCCCGATCCAGATCTCCCTCGCCGCGCAAATCCCCCAGGCCGTGGGCCTCGCCTGGGGATTGCAGATGCAACGAACCGGTGGTGTGGTGGTCGTCTACTTCGGTGACGGCGCGTCGTCGGAGGGCGACTTCCACGAGGCGTGCAACCTGGCCGGAGTCGTCAAGGCACCCGTCGTCTTCGTGCTCTCCAACAATGGCTGGGCGATCTCGACGCCGCGCCACAAGCAGTCCGCAGCGACCAGCCTCGCCTCCCGGGCTGTCGGCTACGGGTTCCCCGGGGTCGTCGTCGACGGCAACGATCTCCTCGCCGTGCACGCCGTCACCACCGAGGCGGTGTCGCGAGCCCGTGCCGGCGACGGTCCGACCCTGATCGAGTCCGTCACCTACCGGATGGGGCCACACAACACCGCGGACGACCCGACCCGCTACGTCGACGCTGCCGAGATCGAGACCTGGAAACCACTCGACCCGATCGAGCGCGTCCAGCGACACCTCGCCGCCCGGGGTCTCTGGGACGACGATCGCCGAGCCGCCGTGGAGGCCGAACTCTCGGCCGAGGTCGATGCCGCGCTCGTCGTCGCCCGCGCTGCGCCGCCACCCACCGCCGCGCAACTGTTCGAGCACGTCTACGCCGACCCGCCGCCGAGGCTGGACCGCCAACGGGCCGCCCGGACGGGAGCACGAGCATGAGCGCGGCCACCGACCACGCCGGCGCAGCGACCGGGACGACGTCGACTGCGACGGCGACCGTGACGGGGACGACAGCGACGATGACGACAGCGACGATGACGATGGTCGAGGCGATCCGCGATGCGCTCGCCCTGGAGATGACCCGCGACGAGCGCGTCGTCGTGCTCGGCGAGGACGTCGGCGTCCTCGGCGGGGTGTTCCGTGCCACGGACGGGCTGCAGCGCCGCTTCGGTGAGCAGCGCGTCATCGATACGCCGCTGGCCGAAGGCGTGATCATCGGCGCGTCGGTCGGCCTCGCGATCTCGGGTCTGATCCCGGTCCCGGAGTTGCAGTTCCTCGGGTTCGGCCATCAAGCGTTCCACCAGATCGGCCAGCAGGTGGCCCGGTTCCGCTTCCGCTCCCAGGGTCGCCACCCGATGCCGATCACGATCCGGTCTCCGTTCGGCGGCGGAGTGCGTACGCCCGAACTCCACTCCGACGCGTTCGAGGCGATGTACACCAACTCGCCTGGGTTGAAGGTGGTGATGCCGGCCGACGCATACGACGCGAAGGGCATGCTGCTCGCCGCAATCCGCGACCCTGACCCGGTGCTGTTCCTCGAGCCGCTGCGCGGCTACAGGCTTGTCAGCGGCGAGGTCCCGACGGGCGACTACACCGTGCCGCTCGGCCGGTCCAAGGTCGTGCGCGAGGGTGACGACGTGACCCTGATCGCGTACAGCGCCGCGGTGCAGCTGTGCTCCAGAGCTGCCGATGTGCTGCGCGACGAGCACGGCGTCAGCGCCCACGTCCTCGACATCCGCAGCCTGGTCCCGCTCGACGTCGAGGGCATCGTCGCCGCCGTGGAGCGCACCGGACGCGCCGTCGTCGTCCACGAGGCACCGCTCACATCAGGCTTCGGCGCCGAGCTGGCAGCAACCATCCAGCGCGAGGCGTTCTACTCGCTGGAAGCACCGATCGAACGTGTCGCCGCCCCGGACGCCCCGTATCCGCTCGGCGGCACGGAGGACTTCTACGTGCCCCAGGTCGACGATGTCGTGCGCGGTGTCCTGATTGCGTTGGAGCGCTGATGGCCGAGTTCGACTTCCTCATGCCCGACGTCGGCGAGGGTCTCAGCGAAGCCGAGATCGTCGAGTGGATCGTCGCCGTCGGTGACCTCGTCGCAGAGGACCAGCCAGTCGTCGTGGTCCAGACCGACAAGGCGGTCGTCGACATCCCTGCGCCCGCAGCCGGGCGTCTCGTCGCCCAGGCCGCTGCTGTCGGTGAGATCGTCCTGATCGGCAGCACGCTGTTCCGTATCGACGCTGCCGGCGCAGTCCCTGACCTCGGCGGTCACGGCCCGGCGACTGTTCCGGCCACGACTCCGGCACCGAGCATGGTCCAGGCCGTCGCGCCTGCGCTCACCGCGCCTGCACCCATCCTCAAGCCGAAGGCGACGCCGGCGACGCGCAAGCGCGCGTTGGACCTTGGCGTCGTGCTGGCGGCTGTCGCCGGCTCGGGTCCCGGTGGGCGGATCACAACCGCCGACGTCGAGACCGCAGCTGCCGACGCCAGGACGTCACAGCCCGCAGTCGCAACTGGAGCGACGTCGACAACCGGCCGTCGATCGTCACCGGCAGCTGCTCCGCCTCGTCCTGTCGGCGCCGACCGTGTCGAGCCGCTCCGCGGAACCCGTCGCCAGATCGCGCGCGCGATGACCGAGTCGTGGACAACAATTCCGCACGTCACCGAGATGCGCGAGGTAGATGCGACCGAGCTGATCCGCGCCCACCGTTCGTTGCGAGACCACCTCGCCGGCCGAGACGTCAAGCTCACGTTGCTGCCGCTGTTCGTCGCCGCGAGCGCCGCGGCATTGCGCGAGCACCCGAACTTCAACGCCAGCCTCGACTACGACAACGAACTGATCACCTACCGGGCCCGCTGCAACATCGGCATCGCGATGTCCACCGACGAAGGACTCGTCGTCCCTGTCATCCACGATGCCGACCTGCTCTCGATCGAGGAGATCGCACAGCGGATCGACGCGCTGACCACTGCGGCACGGGCGCGGGCGCTGACCCTCGACCAGCTGTCCGGCGGCACGTTCACGATCTCCAACTACGGCAGCTACGGCACCTGGATGGGCACGCCCATCATCCGCCCCCCGGAAGCCGCAATCGTCGGCTTCGGTAGGGCCCGGGACACCGTCGTCGCCCACGAGGGCCAGCCAATCGTGCGGCCGACACTTCCGCTGGCCGTCTCCGCCGATCATCGGCTCAACGACGGTCACCACCTCGGCGCGTTCGTCTCGACGATCGAGCGCTACCTCACCAACCCGGTCCTGCTCCTCGCCGCCGGGCGTGGGCCCGAAAGCGCGCGCTGAGATGGTTGTCGGCGAGATTCCTGTGTCGGCAGACCTCGTCGTCGTCGGTGGTGGACCCGGCGGATACGCCGCTGCACTGCGCGGCGCACAGCTCGGCCGCGACGTCGTGCTCATCGACCGCGACGGCCCCGACGGTGTGGGTGGCGTCTGTCTGCGCGTCGGCTGCATCCCGAGCAAGGCGCTCATCGAGATCGCCGATCGGCTCGAGCACACCCGGTCGATGGCCCACGCCGGTTTGCACGTCGAGAACGCGAGCGTCGACATGGGCGCCTGGCAGCAGTGGAAGGACTCGGTCGTCGACAGCCTCACCGGCGGCATCCGCCAGTTGCTGCGTACCGCCGGGGTGAGCGTGATCACCGGTCACGCCCAGCTCAGCCGGGTCGACCAGCTCGTGGTCAACGACCCGCTGCACCCACTTGCGCCGGCCCAGTACTTCCAGTTCCGGGACCTCGTGCTCGCCACCGGATCTCGACCCGCCGAGCTGGCGGGACTGGCCCGCGATGGCGTCCGCGTCCTGAACTCCAGCGATGTGCTCGCTCTGGACCACCTCCCCGAACGCATCGCCGTCATCGGCGCCGGCTACATCGGGCTCGAGCTCGGCACCGCACTCGCCAAGCTCGGCGCAACGGTGACCATCGTCGAGTACGCGAGCCGGGTGCTGCCGACGATGGATCCGATGTTCGCCCGTCCCATCGACCGTCGCCTTCGCCAGATCGGCATCGACGTGCGCCTCGACACGGCCGCCGTGGGCTTCGAGGACGGCGTGCTGCGCCTCGTCTGCGGAGCAACGACCTCCGAGGTCCACGCCGATGTCGTGGTGGTCGCGGTCGGCCGCATCCCGAACACCGACGAGCTCGGCCTCGACGCTGCGGGCATCACCGTCGACGCTCGCGGGCTCGTGCCGGTCGGGGCCGACCGGCGGGCATCACGCCACATCGCTGCGATCGGCGACATCGTGGCCGGTCCCGCCCTCGCTCACAAGGCGTCGGCCGAAGCCGAGGTCGCCGTCGAGGCGCTCTGCGGACGACCGGCCGCGTTCGCTCCGACCACCATCCCGGCAGTCGTGTTCTGTGATCCCGAGATCGCGTCGGCGGGCCTGACAGTCGCGGACGCGCAGGCCTGCGGTCTCGATGTCGACTCCGTCATCGTCCCGATGGGTGCCTCCGGACGAGCAGCGACGATGGACGCCCGGGACGGCTTCCTCCAACTCGTCTGGGACCGGGTCGGCGAGACGGTGGTCGGTGTACACATCGCCGGCGCCCATGCGTCCGAGCTCATCGCCGAGGGTGTGGCCGCCATCGAGATGGCGGCCACCCTGGATGACGTCGCGGGCAGCATCCACGCCCATCCCTCGCTCAGCGAACAATTCGGTGAAGCCGCCCGCCTCGCGCTCGGCAGACCGGTACACGTCCCCGCACGCCGGTGATGCGCTGACCCAGGGCGGCCCACCCGACCGGGTCCGTGCTGGGCGCCGGCGACGCGCACTCACTCCCCGTTGCGGGCGAGCAGGTCCTTCGCCCGGGTGAGCATCGGCGCGTCGATCATCTGGCCGTCGTAGCTGACGACCCCGCCGTGTCCGTCCCGGGACTCGAACGCCGCCACGATGTGGCGGGCGCGGATCAGTTCGGCCTCCGTGGCCCGGTAGATCTCATGGGCGAGCGCCACCTGCGCCGGATGAATGCAGAGCTTGCCGGAGAAACCGATCTCGCGACCGAGGCGAGCATCGGCGCGGAACGCGTCGTCGTCGCGGAAGGACGACACGATCTGATCCACTGCGGGGATCCGGCCGAGCCGTGCGGCCAAGGCGACTCGCGAACGTGCGTAGAGCACTTCGGTGCCGGCCGGCGTGCGGACGCCGCCCATGTCGGTGATGAAGTCCTCGGCGCCGAAGTAGCAGGCGTCGAACGAACCACGGCCGAGGGTGTCCTCACACGTCGCCACGCCGGCGGCGCTCTCGATGCCCGCAAGGAGCAACGCCGCAGGGCTCGCCCCGAGGTGGCTCCGCACCGTCGCAGCATCGGTGACGCGCTCGACCTTGGGCACCACCACTCCGTCGAACGAGATGGCGGCAACTGCAGCCATGTCGTCGGCGAACCACTCTGTGTCGATGGCGTTGACCCGGACGAGGACCACGGTCGGTCGGCCGTGCTCGGCCAGTGCCTGCGCGAACCCGGCGAGGGCCGTGCGCGCGCTCGCCTTGTCGGCGATGCCGACACCGTCCTCGAGATCGAGGACAAGGCAGTCCGGCTGTGTCTCGGCGATGCGGCGGGCGCGGTCGGGCTTGTCGGCCGGCGTGAACAGCACGCTTCGCAGCGGCCCCAGCGGCCCCAGCGGCCCCAGCGGCCCGAGCGGCCCCAGCGGCGCGGTCATGACGCCGCCGGACGACGAAGCATGAGCGCCTGACGCTCGGCGCGAACGACCAGCGCACCGTCCTGCTTGAACCCTCGGTGCTCGAACGTGACGATGCCTTGTCCGGGCCGCGATGTCGACTCACGGACCGTAACCACCTCGGTCTCGGCGCGGATCGTGTCGCCGATGAACACGGGCGCGGGGAACGTGACCGAACCGAACCCGAGGTTCGCAACCGTGGTCCCCAACGTCGTCTCCTGGACGCTGAGCCCGATGACCAGCGACAACGTGAACAGGCTGTTGACGATCCGCTGCCCGAACTCGCTGGCGGCAGCGAACTCGGCATCGAGGTGGAGCGGCTGCGGGTTCATCGTCATCGTGGTGAACAGCAGGTTGTCGGTCTCGGTCACCGTGCGACGGACCTCGTGCTCGACGATGAGCCCGACGTCCAGTTGTTCGAGCCAGAGTCCGGCCACGTGCGCTCCATCCAGACGACTGTCTGCGGGTGATCGATCGAATTCGACACTACACAACGGTCTGTCCCGTCAGCCGGGGTGGATCCCATGGCGCTTCTGCACGTCCTCGCGGTCGTCCGGATCGGCGGAAGCGAAGCGGGCGATCAGCTCATCGCGCAGCCGCTCGAACGGCGCGACGGCGTCGATGATCAGCTCACTGGCGAGCCGATAGAGGTCGACGTCGAGCTCGTACTCGCGGCGGCGTTCGTCCACGAACGCAGTCCGCTCGTCGAGGTCCTCGATCGCGGTGATCTTGTTCGCGTAGACGGCGTTCACCGCGGCCTCGGGCCCCATCACGGCGATCTTCGCGGTCGGCAGGGCAAGCGTGGCCAGAGGGTCGAAGGCCGGGCCGCACATCGCGTAGAGCCCGGCGCCGTAGGCCTTGCGGACCACGACGCAGATCTTGGGCACCGTGGCCTCGGCGACCGCCGTGACCATCTTCGCCCCGTGGCGGATGATGCCGGCCCGCTCGACCTGCGTGCCGATCATGAAGCCCGGCACGTCGGCGAGGAACAGCAACGGAACGTTGTAGGCGTCGCACATCCACACGAACCGGGCCGCCTTGTCGGCCGAGTCACCGAACAGCACGCCGCCTTTGTGCATCGGATTGTTGGCGACGATCCCGACGACGTTCCCGTTCAGCCGAGCGAACCCGGTGACGAGCTCGGGAGCGAACAGTGGCTTGAGCGCGAAGAAGCTGTCGGCATCGACCAGGCAGTCGATCAGGGTGTGCATGTCGTACCCAGCCGCCTCGGTGTCGGGCAGCACTGCGCGAGTCAGTCCACGCGTCGGGGTCTCGGGCTCGGTGACCTCGGGCAGACCTCGCCACGACGTCGGGAGGTAGGAGAAGAACAGGCGGGCCTGGGCGATTGCGTCGGCGTCGTCGACGGCCAGGTTGTCGCCGCACCCGGACACGGTGGCGTGCATACGCGCGCCGCCCATCTCCTCCAGCGTGACGTGTTCGCCGATGACCTCCGCGGCCATCCGTGGCGAGCCGAGGTACATCGACGCGTTGCCCTCGACCATGATGACGACGTCGCAGAACGCCGGCACGTAGGCGCCGCCGGCCGCGGACGGACCGAAGAGGCAGCAGATCTGCGGAGCCTTGCCCGACAGCTTGATCTGGTTGGAGAAGATCCGGCCGGCGCCGCGCCTGCCCGGGTACAGGTCCACCTGATCGGTGATGCGGGCACCTGCGGAGTCGATGAACCAGAAGATGGGCAGCTCGTGGCGGAGTGCGTACTCGGTGGTGCGAACGATTTTCTCCACGGTCCGCGCGCCCCATGAGCCCGCTTTGACGGTTGGGTCGTTGGCGACGATGCACACGGTGCGACCGTCGACCGTGCCAATCCCGGTGACGACACCGTCGGCCGGCAGATCGTTCGACATCGTGTTCGCGAGCAGTCCGTCCTCGACGAACGAACCGTCGTCCAAAAGCAACGCCACGCGCTCGCGCACGAACAGCTTGTTCTGGCGGGCCAGCTTCTCGCCCTCCTTGGCGAGGTTGCCGGCCAATGCTCTGGTCGAGCGCTCGCTGAGCTCATCGGAGCTGTCTGCAGTCATCGCGTCCCCCTCTCCGCTGTCGCACTTCTGGACGAGCACCATCCTGGACACCATCGGGTCGATCAGGCCGACGACCCCCGCGATCCGCGCCGGCCCCACCGAGAGTACCCGGTCGCTGCGCGCTCCTTCATCCGGCGCACTGGGGACGATTCCGCTGGACGGTCCAATGGAATTGTCCCCAGCGAGCGTGGATCCGGCGTGTTGCTCGCCGCCGTCCCGCGGCAGCGTCGCGCCGTCGAGCACGAGCCGAGGTCGGTCGACGCTGAAGCCGCTGTATCGGCGGGCCAGCCCGATCACCTCTGCATCCTCGTCCCACGCCGTGCGCCGGTTCTGCATCGCGTTCGTCATGATGACGCAGCCACGTCCGAATGTCAGCGCGATCGTGCGGGTTCCGCGGCGGCGCGGCTTGCGCTCGCCGTGCGCCGGGGAGGGCTGACAGACTCCGCGCCGATGTGAACGAGGGGGCCGGAGTGGACGAATTCGAGGGCAAGATCGCAGTCATCACGGGTGCAGGAAGTGGCATCGGTCGGTCGCTGGCGGTTGCAGCGGCACGGCGTGGGATGACGGTGATCGCAGCCGACATCGAGGAACCTCCGCTGAACGACACCGTCGCTGAGATCCTCGCCGACGGTGGTACGGCGACGGCGTTCCCGACCGATGTGTCCGACGCCGGGTCCGTCCAACGCCTCGCCGACTACGCGTTCGGCGAGCACGGTGGCGTGCACCTGCTCTGCAACAACGCCGGTGTGTTCAGCGGAGGACTGTCGTGGGAGCGCACGGTCGCCGACTGGGAGTGGGCGATAGGTGTCAATCTGTATGGCATCGTCCACGCAATCCGCAGCTTCGTGCCCCGGATGATCGCGCTGGACACCGAGTGCCACATCGTCAACACCGCGTCGATGGGAGGGCTGATCACGAATGCGTACTCCGGGCCCTACTATGCGTCGAAGTTCGCCGCGGTCGGCGCCACCGAGTGCCTCGCCCACGACCTGATCTCGATCAACGCCAAGATCGGTGTGTCCGTGCTCGTCCCCAGCCTGATCGCGACGAACATCGGCTCGTCCGAACGCAATCGCACCGAGCGCCACATCGATCGGCTGAGCCCGGAGATGACGCCCGACGCAGCGTTCGTCAGTCAGATGTTGCGCGACTCGACGTCGGCCGGGATGCCGCCCGCCGACGTCGCTGAGTTGGTGTTCGATGCCGTACGACACGGCCACTTCTACATCCCGACCAAACCGAGCTACCAGGCTCAGATCGCCGCACGCCACGACGCGATGACGCGCTACGAGCTCCCGGCCAGCGCCCAGCTCGACTGACCGAGCCTGGTAGCGGCTCCCGCCCTCCAGAGCGCGCAGATCGCGCAGATCGCGCCCACGGATCGGCTGTGAGCGGCAAAACGTCCCATCGACGAACCGTGGGCGCGGAATGCGCGGCTGCAGGTCCGACCGACCAGACGTCGTGTGAACGCTCTGCCGACCTCAGCACCGGTAGCGACTACCGTTCGAGCGTGGACCTCGACGCAGGCGTCATTGCCGAGTACAGCCAACGCGCGGCGCCGTACCTCGACATGTGGCGCCACACGTCGCCGCCGTGGCTCGACGATCTCGAGCTCGCCCCCGCTCCGCCGTACAACCGGATGGGAACGCATTCGCTCAAGGTCGAGGACTGGTTCGAGATCGACGAACAGCACGAGTCCGAGCGCTTGCTCCGTCTCCGTTTGCTCGACGAACGGCCGGACGATGTCTTCGCCGTCCTGGCGACCGCGGAGGACGCATCGGCGGAGGTGCTCGAGTTGGTGCGCGACTGGTCCGTCGAACGAGGTCTGGTCGATCCTGCGGCGTCGGCGTCGGCGTCGGCGTCGACCGGCGATCAGCACCCGCTCGTCGAGGCCGGGCTGCTCGTCCAGGACGATCTCTGCATCATGATCCAGCGCGACGGCCAGTGGCGCCTCGATGGCGCGTTCTTGTGCTTCCCCTCCGTGTGGCAACTGCACGACAAGCTCGGCCATGGCATGGCTGCGATCCACGAGCCGATCGGTCACTACGACGAGTTGGAGAGCCGGGTCGACCGACTTTTCGACCGGATGCGGGTCGGTCAGGCAGTGTGGCGTCGCAACATGTCGCTGAAGCCGACACACACGTTGTTCCTGCCGATCTCGAAGTCGACGACGTCGGCGAGCACCGTGTCGATCGCCGAGGACGGTTCCCCGTACTGGATCCGCAGCGAGCGCCAGACGCTGACGAAGCTGCCGCGGACGGGAGCGATCCTCTTCGCGATCCGGACCCAGATCGCACCCGTGTCGGTGCTGCTGCGCCGACCGGACATCGCTGCCGGCATCGTCGCGATGTATGACTCGTGGGACGAGCACATGGCGGCGTTCAAGATGGCGGACTCGAACATCAGCGACAGCCTGCTGCCATGGTTGCGCGCCCTGACGGCCGCTGACCCCGCCCGCTGAACTGTCCGCTGAACTGCCCGCTCAACAGGGCCATCCGAAGCCGGCCACATGCTTGCTATTCGTGGAGGTGGCTGCGTTCGCCGTGCGCCCCGAAGACGGCGATCAGCTCGACCGGTCCATTGATCGCGCCGAACCAGTGCGGTGTCAGGGTGGAGAACTCGACCGCTTCGCCAGGTTCGATGATCAGGTCCTGCTCGCCGAGGATCAGGCGCATGCGACCGTCGAGGACGTACATCCAGTCGTGACCGTCGTGCACGCGGAGTTCGGTGCGCGGTGGCGGCCGTCGGCGTCTGTTGGTGATTCGAATCTTGAACGTGCGCAGCCCGCCGGCGGCCCGGTTGGTGAGCGGCCACATGGTCAGGCCGTCGCGGGTGATCGGCTCGCCACGAACCCGTGGGTCAGACGCCGGAGCGCCGCCGAGGAGGTCGTCGGCGGAGACTCCGAGGGCAGCGGCCAAACGGGGGATGTGGTCGAGGGCGAGGCGTCGTTTGCCGGACTCCAGCCGGCTGAGCATCGAGATGTCGATGAGTGCTCGTTCACTGACCTGCTGCAGGGTGAGGCCCTGTTCGAGGCGGAGCTCACGGAGGCGCCGACGGACTCGCTCGTCGATCGACTCGATCATCGGGTTTGCCTGCATGGCAAGTACAGTTGCGCTTCGTGAGCATTTCGTCAAGGTGGGACGCATGAACACGCATCCTTCTCACGACAGGCCACGGCGACCGCCCGGCACCGAGGTGACCGCAGCACCAGGACGATTCGCTGCCTTCGGCAACCGCAACTTCCGGTTGTACTTCATCGGCCAGACCATCTCGAGCATCGGATCGTGGGCCCAGTCGCTCGCAGTGACCTGGTTGGTGCTCGAGCTCACGGATCGCAGTGACCAGCTCGGCCTCGTGCTTGCTCTGCAGTTCCTGCCGATGCTGATCCTGGGCGCGCCGGCGGGGGTGCTCGCCGACCGCCTGAACAACCGACGAGTGCTGCTGGCGACATCGGCCACATCCGGGGTGCTCGCCCTCACGTTCGGGATCGTGGTGACCACGGGGCACGCCACGATCTGGTGGATCTACTCACTCACGTTCCTGCTCGGTCTCGTCCTGGCCGTCGAGCGGCCGACGATGCAAGCCATCTTGTTCCAGCTCGTCGGTCGCGACCTGTTGTCCAACGCCGTCGCTGCGAACGGCGCCATCAACTCGGTGTCGCGCCTGATCGGGCCTGCGATCGCCGGCGGGCTCATCGCCACCGTCGGCCTCGCCGTCGGGTTCTACATCAACGCTGCGTCGTACCTGATCGTCATCGCCGCACTCCTGGCCCTTCGTTCGAACGAACTGATCGTTCGACCGATGATCGAACAGACCAAGGGCAAGCTGCGCGAAGGGTTCGCCTACATCCGCAGCCATCCCGAGGTCGCCCGACCTCTGGTCGTCATGTCGGTCGTCGGCACCATTGCGCTCAACTTCCCGACGACGTTCCCGTCGATGGTTCGCTTCGGTTTCCACCGAGGGGCCGGCTCCGTCGGCGCGGTGATGAGCGTGAGTGCGATCGGGTCGATCCTCGGCGGTGTGTACATCGCAGGGATCAAGCCCGACGCCCGTCGGACGTTGGGGATTGCCTTGGCCGGGTTCGGTGCTGCGATCGTCGCGCTCGGGGTGATGCCGAGCTACGTCAGCTTCGTTGCGATGAGCATCGTGCTCGGCTTCGCGTCGGCCTCGTTCCAATCGGTCAACACGATCGTCGTTCAGCAGGCGACGGAGCCGTCCATGCAGGGCCGGGTGATGGCGCTGCACCAGACGGCCTTGTTCGGCAGCACACCGATCGGCGCGTTGTTGATGGGTTGGGTCATCCACGTCTCATCGCCCCGGATCCCGTTCCTGCTCGGTGGGACGGCAGCGTTCCTGTGTGCAGTGTTTGTCATCGCCCGACCGTTGCATCGTGTTGCCGTCGGAACGGCATCAGCGGGCCGTCAGAGCAGGTGACGGTCCCGTGCCGCTTGGACGGCGCTCTTGCGATCGCTGACGTCGAGCTTGCGGAAGATCGCATTGGTGTGTGTCTTGACGGTGTTCATCGACACATACAGGGCGGCTGAGATGTCGCGCTGGGTGAGCTTGGTCGGCAGGTAGCGCAGGACGGCGAGTTCACGTTCCGTCAGCTGCACCGTGGTCGAGCGGGCTGTGTCCACCACCGGCGTCGCCAGATGGTGTCGGGACTCGACGCGTGCCAAATAGCGCGCCGCGATGCCTGGATCGACGCAGCGATCGAGCCGCGTCCTGGCCTCGACGATGAGTGCCGTCCCAGAGTCGTCTCCTTGTTCGAGCAGCACATCTGCGTAAGTCGTCAGCACGTACGCGAGCCCGAGATCGGTGGTGGAGCGTCGGGCCAGTTCGAGCGCATGAGTGACATCTGAACGGGCCGCGTCCGGGTCGCTGGCGGTGCGGCCCCGGATCGCGAACGCAGGCGCCACACCGTGATAGTCGGCCAGCCCGAATGCCTCGGCGGTGGCGACCGCCTCGACCGCTGCGGTGTTGGCGGCAATCTGGTCGCCGTTCTCGGCCTCGTTGATCGCGACGTGGATCAGCGCCAACACGTGAGCGGTGAGCCGCTGCTCGGCCGTGCTCCTGGCAACGGCGATCGTCAGCGCCGCGCTGGCCTCGTCGTACATCCCGGCCCAGGTGAACGCCGCGCCAACAGCAGTGGCGAGCTCTGCGGGTCGTTGGCTCAGGCTGCCGGCAGCGGTTGCTCGACGTGCGGATTCGAGCGCCGAGGTGATGTCGCCGCTGCCGAGTGCCAGGTTGATCTCCAGCGGCGATGCGATCACCGGATCGAACGTCGGTGGGGCGACGTCGAGCGCGATGTCGAGCCAGCGCCTTGCCGACTCGTAGTGGCTCGACAGGTACTCGCACCATCCCCACCCCAACGCACATGCGGAATCGGTGGCGGCGGCCTCGCCGGCCTGTTCGAGGTACCCGCGGAGCTTGCGGATCTGCCCGCGACCGAGGAGATCGGGCCCGACGAGGTAGAGCAGTTGGATCGCCCCGGCGATGTCGCCGGCAGCGAAGCGATGCACGACGGCTTGGTGTCGGTCACCGTTGGTGGCAAACCAGTCAGCGGCGCGCCGGTGCAGTTCTGGCAGCTGTGCCGGGAGCGTTCGTCGTGCTTCGAGGAGGAGCAGGTCGCGGAGGAGGTGGTGGTGGCGGAACCATTCACCGGTGGAGTCGAGCCGAACGATGAGCTGGTTCCGGCTGGCGATGTCCGCCAGCCAACCGGTGCCGTCACCCGACCCGGTGACGGCGTCGATCAGCGGTCCGGTGAGGTGGTCGAGCACTGCCGTTTCGAGCAGGCGGTGCCTGTCACCGGCGCTCATCGCGTCGAGCAGCTCGTCACTCAGGTAGCTCACCACGAGCTGGTCGTCGCCGCGGAACGCGTCGATGAACCCGTCCGGGTCTGACGCGCGCTCGAGCGACAGCCCGGCCAGGACGAGGCCAGCGGCCCAACCCTCGGTCCGCGAGCAGAGATCGTCGAGGCGCTCGGGCGACAGCGTCGCACCAGCTGCTCCGAGCAACGCTGTCGCCTCCCCGGTCTCGAAGCGGAGCCGGTCGGCACGGACCTCGATGATCCTGTTCCGGACACGCATCCGGCCGAGACGGAACGGGGGATCGAGCCGGGTCGACACCACGAGCGTGAGCTGCGTCGGGCACAGGTCGATGAGCCGTTCCATACCCCGTTGCACGCTGGCGCTCTCGATCAGGTAGTAGTCGTCGATCACGACGATCAGCGGATCGTCGCTCCCGGCGATCGAGTTGACAAGTGCAGGCACGATCACGCGATCGTCACCCTGGGACCCTGCCACCAGCGGGCCCGCGAGCGAAGCGATTCCCGGTCGGCATCGGCTGACGGCGGCGATGAGCGACCCCCAGAAGCTGGCGGGATCGGAGTCACCTGCTTCGATCTGCAGCCAGGCGACGGGTCGGTCACTCCGGGCGGCCCACGCCGCGAGCATCGTCGTCTTTCCGGATCCGGCCGGAGCGCTGACGAGCAACAGCGGGACCGCTGCGGCGAGCCCCGCGTCGAGGACGTCCGCCAGCCGCGTGCGGGGCACGAGGCGTGTCGGTGGTGCCGGCGGACGCAACCTGGTGGCCGCGATTCCGAGAGCGTGGTCGCCGATCATCAGCTGGGCGGTGCCCGAGAGTTGCAGTTCGTCGGATCCCATGGGCTGCACTCATCGTGGCATGAATGCGGACCCTGATGGGGTGTGCCACGGCCTGGCTCGGTCGATCTCACCCGGGTGAGATCTGCGATGAGGTGAGGCGCTCGAACCTCGATGGGTCGATGGTGGCTTCATGACCACAACGACCACCTACGAGATCGTGATCAAGGGGCGAGCCACGGCGCGTTTCCTGCGGCCACTCCTCGACGACTTCGCCATTGATCACAGCGTGGAAGGCATCACACGGGTGACCGGCGATGTCCGTGACGCCTCGCACCTCCACGGGATCGTCGCTCACCTCACATCCGTCGGGGCCGAACTCATCTCGATCGGCCCGCTCACACCAACCCGGCAATCAGCAACCGTGATGCCAGACCTCTCCCCATCAACCACCAACGAAACGAACACACGCTCATGATCACTGTCTCATCCCTCACCAAGCACTACGGCCGACGCATTGCGGTCGATGACCTCTCCTTCGATGTCGCGGCCGGCCGCGTCACCGGATTCGTCGGACCGAACGGTGCCGGCAAATCCACGACGATGCGAATGATGGTCGGCCTCACCCGACCCGACCGCGGCGACACGACGTACCGCGGTGTCCGGTACTCGGACATGCGCTACCCCGCACACGTCGTCGGCACGGTGCTCGATGCCCGCTCGATGCACCCTGGCCGGACCGCCCACAACCACCTCGCTGCGGCCGCAGCGCTCGCCAGGGTCCCGGCCCGCCGAGTCGATGCAGTGTTGAACGAAGTCGGGCTGGACAGCGCCGCCGATCAGCGCACCGGCGGGTTCTCCCTCGGTATGCGCCAGCGGCTGGCCCTCGCCGGGGCGCTCCTCGGTGAGCCGGAGGTCCTCCTCCTCGACGAGCCGTCGAACGGACTCGACCCGGACGGGATCCGCTGGTTGCGCAACTCGCTCAGCACCTTCGCCGACAACGGTGGCACGGTGTTCGTCTCGAGCCACCTCATCGCCGAGCTGGCGATGTTCGCCGACGACCTCGTCGTCGTCGGTGGAGGCCGGCTCCTCGCCGCCGAACCGGTCGCAACCACCCTCGCCCGCGGCGAAGCCATCGTGATCGTCCGGACGCCGCAAGCCGCTGCACTCGGTCAGCTGCTCGAGCGACACGGCATCGAAGCAACACACGCCGTCGACGGTGCCGGCGGCCACCTCACGGTCCCCGGTTCCACGACAGCGGCAGTGTCGCAGATCGCATTCGACGACCGCATCCAGATCACCGAGATCACCGAGACCCGACGCTCGCTCGAAGAGATCCTGCTCGACATGACCGGCTCCAGCGCCGAATTCGCCGCCGCCTGACCCTCGCCTGAACCAGCCCATGCAACCCACCGACATCCATCGACCCAGTTCCCACCCAACACCCATCCAAGATCCACAAGGACACGCCATGACCATGACCACCACCCTCGCCACAGCCCCCCGTTCACAACCGCTGACACGTCAGCGCAGCGATGACTTCGCCGCTCTTCCGGCTGCCCTGCGCAGCGAATGGATCAAGGCCCGCACCCTGCGATCCACACCAGGTCTGCTGGCCGCGGTGGTCGTCATCGGGGTCCTGCTGTCATGGATCCTGGCGACGTTCGTCAAGACCGACCCCGACACGCAGTTGCCATTCACGATCGGCCAGACATTCGTGTTCTCGACCTGGCTCACGATGGTCCTCGCCATCGTCATGGGAACCCTGTCGATCACCTCCGAAGTGCAACACGGGACACTTGCGACCGCTGTGACCACACAGCCCGCACGATGGGTGATCGTCGTCGCCAAAGCCGTCGTCGGTTCCGGCCTCGGCCTGGCCATGGGCGCCCTCGGCATGGCCGCAGGATTCGGCGGCGCCGTCCTGGGCGGACTCGAAGCCGGCGATACATCGGGGTCGCTGGCCACCGCCGGATGGGGACTCCTGCTGACTGCGCTTGCACCGATGCTCGGCCTCGGCCTCGGCATGATCATCCGCCACAGTGCCGGTGCCATCACCGGCGTGCTCGTCTGGGCGCTCGTCATCGAGAACCTCGTCAAGGGCTTCGCGCCGTCCAACTTCACCCGGCTGATGCCCTTCAGTGCTGCCGCTGGCCTGCTCGGCATCAAGACCGCGGGCGACAGCGCCGAGACCATGGCTGCCGCCCTGAGCAGAGTCCAAGACGCAGCCCTGTTCTCGAGCTACATCGTCCTCGCTCTCGCGATCGGTACGGCACTCCTGTACCGCACAGACGCCACCTGACCGTCTCGATCTCGATCCCACTGCCCCGCTTTCCAATACTGCGCTTCGATACCGCTACCCAAAGGAACCCTCATGATCCGCACCTCCGCCCCCTCCGCCGACATGCACCTGGATTCGCCGCGTGAGATCCGGAACTGGCAGCCCTTCGTCGGCTGGCTCCTCGCCGTCCCACACCTCGTCATCGCCAATGCTCTGGGCAACGTCGCCAACGCGATGTCCGTCGTCAGCTGGTTCAGCATCGTCTGCACCGGTCGCTTGCCCGGCGGTCTCGCTCGATTTCAATGCATGATCCTGCGCTACGAGGCCCGCGCGTCCAGTTACGTTGCCTTCCTCCGTGAGCCGTACCCGCCGTTCGAGTTCGACATGGCCGACGCCGATCCCGGTAACGATCCCCTCCGCGTCGACTTCGCTCCACAGTTGTCCGACCGCAATCGGTTGACCGTTGCATTTCGTCTCGTCCTGATCATCCCGGTGGTCATCTATACAGCACTCATCGCGGTCGCGGCGGTTGTCGCCGTGTTCATTGCGGCGTTCGCTGTTCTCCTCACCGGGCGTTGGCCACGGCGTTTGCGCACATTCGTGCTCGATGCTGGGCGATTGAACTTGCGAGTGAGTGCCTACGGTCGTCTCCTGACCGACACCTACCCGACGTTTGCACTCAGGGCGAAGTGACGTCTGGCGGAATGCGCAGGGGCGCCGATGTCGACAGTGCGATGAACAGTTCCGCAGTGCTGCGGGGCGAGTCCAGCTGGGCGCCGAACAGCTCGCGGATCTGGCCCATCCGATAGCGCACCGTTTGGGCGTGGACGTTGAGGTCTGCTGCGACATCGTCGCGACGCCCTTGGTGGATCAGCCACGAGCGAAGGGTTGCGGCGAGTCGATCCGCCACGGTCGGCCGAAGATGTGCCAAGGGGGCCAAGGCTCTCGAGCGCAGATCGTGCAGTGCGTCTGGATCGGCATGAACGACGAGCTCGACGAGCAGTTCGTCGGTGTCGATGACCGTCGACGTCCGGGTGAGGAGGGCGAGTGCTCGCGACGCCCTGGCGTACGACGTATGGACCTCTGTCCACGGTCGCGATGGTCCGACCACGGCGTCGATTCCGCCCAGCGATCGGATCATGGACGGTCGGCTGTCTCCCGAGTCGGGAACGAGGAGCGCAGCGCCGTGATCCGGAGCGTTCGGGGCAAGATCAGCAATTGCGATCAGCGTTCGGTGGTCGAGACGTTGCAGAGCGGGTCTGACCTGAGCGGCCGGAAGAACGACCGCAATGAGGAAGTCTGGCGGGTGCCACTCGGCGGCCTCGGCGAGAGCGACCAACTCGATGATCGGCGCGCCGGACAGCAACTGTCTGGTCAGTCGTTCGAGGTTCTGCTGACGCTCCCGGCTCTTCGACGCGAGCTCGTCGGCGTGCCCGGCGATGCTTGCTGCAGAGAGATGGTCGATGTACGCAAAGACCAGTTCGGCGACCTGGGCGATCGTGCCTGCTGCGACCTGCCTCGTGACCATCTCTGCCGAGAAGTCGCGCCATGCGACTCGAGCTCCGACGCGATACGCAGCGAGGAGCGCCTCGACGGTGCGGCCGTGCTGGGCTTCGAACTGCCCGAACGCATACGCCGCATCGAGGGTTCCCGCCCCGGGTGTGGCTGCACCTTCGGAGGCCGGCTGCTCGGTGAGACGCAGCAGCCCCGTGAGCGCGACACCGATTGCTTGCTCGACTCCGACGCTGCCTTCGCCGACGCGCGTGCCAGACGCGAACGCGCCGATCTCGGCGGCGAGCGCCTCTTCGGCGCGACTGGCCACCCGGGGAACCATCGCCCTGAGCGCACTCACCACACTGACCGGCAGCAACGCCTTCTTGCTCATCGCGCCACGGTACGCCGCTCGGGCACCGACCCGGGGCAACATGGCCATCGTTTTGTTCGCTGTGAACAACGAAGTGGTGGAATGTTCACCCCGAACGGGCAAGCGTTGATACGACGGTGTGATCGATCATGAAATGCATGAACACCGATGCGTTGTCCCGCACCTCCGCCCGCTCTGCGCAATTGATCGCGGCTTCGGAACGCAACACGCTCGATCCGTTCACGGAGATCGACTGGGAGCTGCCGATGGGCGATCGCGACTACTACCTGCCCCAGCAATGGCTTCCACTGTTCGGAACCCCTCAATGGGAGGCGATGGACGAAACGCAACGAATGATCTACAGCCGCCACGAATGCGCCTCCCTGTTCTCCGCCGGGATCTGGTTCGAGAACCAACTCATGCAGCTCGTTCTCCGACACCTGCTCGAGATCCCGGTCACGTCACCCGCCCACCGGTACCTCCTCATCGAGGTGGCTGACGAGTGCCGTCACTCCTCGATGTTCGGCGAGTTCATTCGCCGAGCGGACACCCCCACGTACGTTCCGACCGTCGATGCCGACTTCGAGGCGTTGCGGCACGTCCCAGGAGGGAGAGCGTTGGGTTACCTGTTGATCCTGGCGATGGAAGAGATCCTCGATGCCGTCAACCGTTCGACCATGCGCGACGAATCCGTACATCCTGTGTCGCGTGCGATCGCCAAGATCCATGTGCTCGAAGAGGCACGACACGTCAGCTTCGTCAAGACCTACCTGGCCGAGGTGTGGCCCAGCCTCGAAGCGGAGGAGCGAAACGCGGTCCGTTCGCTCGCACCGCCGACGGTCGCAAAAGTCGTCTCCCTGCTGATCAACCCGGACGTTTTCGAGGGGCTCGGCATCGAGGGCGGCCTGATCGCTGCGCAGATGAACCCGATGTACCGGATGCAATCGATCGTCGGTCTCGCCAAGCTGACTGCGTTCCTGACCGAACTGTGTGTGATCGACGCTGACAACGTTCACGTGTGGGCCGGCTACGGGCTCGTCGACAACGTCTGAGCGTCCACTGGTCACGCGCCCTCGAGACGTCGACGAACGCGCCGCGTGGCGTCGTGGTTGTTGCGCGGCGGGCCAGCGCCGATCGCCTCCGCCGTGCAGTCTTCGTGGAGCAGACAGTGGTGGCCGCGGAACATCGCGTCCTCGTGCGACACCCAGTTCGAGTGTCGTGGGTGTGTTGTCGTTGTCGCACGTCATGTGACGGGACTCACCTCGGGACCTGACCCTGACGGTTTCATCCCGATATTCGCGGGGTAGATCGACGCCAGCGGAGAAGTATTGATCCGTCGAGCTTGATGGTCGCCTGGGCTCGACGGGGAACGAGGGCGAAACCGGTCCCGCCAACAGCGCGGCATTCCGCCGTACGACGACGAAGGAGAACCAGTGAACAGAGGAACAGCAAGAGCGGCCGCGTGCGCACTGCTCATTTTCGGCGGCGGTTGGAGCGCGCTCGGCGCGTCGCCAGTTCGAGCGGCGGACGAAGGTGTGTGTGCCGGACAAAGCTCGGGAAAGATCGATGTGAGCGGAAGTCACACGACGTTGACCGTCGTTGCGCCGGAAGGCCAGCTCATCTCGGGGTACTGCGTGAAGGCAGGCTCGATCAACAATGAAAACGGACCGGTGTACGTGAGTGTCAACCCTCCCGCTGCGCAAGTCACGATCAGCCATCCATCTGGAAAGGACATCAGCCACTACTCGGTGCTGTACGTGGCGAGTACGCCGGCGCCAGCAGTCACAGACGTGTGCTCCAACCTTGGCGGCGATCAGCCGACTGTCCCTGCAGGAATGACGCGAGTGAACGGCGAGTGCGTCGAATCGAGCCCGCCAGCAGCGACAGACGTGTGCTCCAATCTTGCCGACGATCAGCCGACGGTCCCGGCAGGAATGACACGAGTGAATGGCGAATGCGTGGAGCCTCAAGGTGCGGGCACCCCCGTCTCCGATGTCTGCCCCAACATGGACGGCGTCCAGGCCACGGTACCGAACGGTTTCGTGATCAGCGACAATCAGTGCGTTCCGGTCGTACCGGCACCGGCACCGGCACCGGCAGCAGTGGTTGGCTCGTTGGCAGTAGTCGTCCCGGCGGCGTCCCCCGTCGATGGATCGCCGATCGTCACCCCTGCGGCCCCTGCGGCCCCTGCGGTCGTTGGTTCGCTGGCAACGCCATTGGTGAACCCGGCGGTGTCGCCTGTCAATGGGGCCGTCGCGTCCGCTTCCCGGCCTGCTGCTGTGCCTTCGAGCGGCGGTGAGACGCTGCCCTCGACCGGTACGACCAGCTCGTTGCTCCTCGCGGCGGCGACGGTGACGTTGTTGCTCGGCGTCGGTACCTTGCGCATCGCCCGGCGCAAGCAGCACGCTTTCGAAGTCAGCTGAGGCCGGCGACCGGGGCCTCCAATGGAGGCCCCGGTCGAGCCGTCGGCTTTCCAGCTCGCCAGGGGCGGCGGCCGAGAGGTGGCAGGCTTGGGGCATGCCAACGATCACCGGTCATGTCGAAGTGAATCTCACGGTGTCGGATCCCCGTCGTAGCGCTGCGTGGTACTCCGAGCTGCTTGGGATGCGCGCTCGCTACGAGTTCGAAGGGCCCGACGGATGCTTGACATACGTCTCTTTGGCCGAGCCGCTGAGCGGCCTCATCCTGTGCCTGGTGGGCCACGCGTCGAACGACGGTGCACCCTTCAGCGAGAACCGCACTGGTCTCGACCATCTCGAGTTCCTCGTCCCGGAGTGCGAAGTGTTGGAACAATGGGTCGACCGGCTCGAGGAACTCGGCATCCCACACTCCGGGATCAAGCGGCCGGAGCACACGCCGAACGCGATGTTGACGTTTCGCGACCCAGACAACATCCAGCTCGAATTCTTCTGGCGCGGTAACTAACCATCTCACGTTCCTTTCAGGACGAGGTCGGAACCGTTGCGTCCTCACCGCACGAGTCGGTCTCGACCGGGCAAACCCGAAACCGGAGGAACAGCGATGTGCCGCCGATCGGCCGGCGGTTCCGAATCCACGCCAGAGCGGGCACGATGCGTCTCACGGCGAAGGCAAGGGTCCGCGGCTCCGCCCCACAACATGCTGATCCTGGTGCGCGCTCGCCGCGGCAGGAGACGCCAGATCACCTTCGGCGGTGGGCCAAAGAGTGTCAAGGGCCAATTGGATCTGCCCGTAGGCGGTCAGTGGAACTGCCCGCTGGTGGCCATCAGAATTGCCCGCTGATGGCCAGTGGAACTGCCCAGGGTTCAGTTGGTCAGTGGCCTCACTCCTTTGCCTCGGGTTGCTTGGGTGAGGCGGATCGAGTCGCCGTTGGTGATGACGACGTGGGCGTGGTGGAGGAGCCGGTCGACGGTGGCGTTGGCGATCGTCTTGGGCATCAGCTCGTCGAACCCGGCCGGGTGCAGGTTCGAGGACAGGGCGATGGACCTTTTCTCGTAGGCGGCGTCGACCACGCGGTAGAGGGCTTCGGCGGTCTCGGTGGTGACCGGCAAGAGCCCGATGTCGTCAATACAGATCAGGTCGGCGCGCATGATCTTCTTGATCGCGCGGCTGGTGCTGTCATCGACGCGGTGCCGGTTGATCAACGCCCCCAGCGTCTCGAGGGAGAACCATTGGACGTGGCAGCCGTGCCCGATCGCCGCGTGCCCGAGGGCTTCGAGGAGGTGGGATTTGCCGGTGCCGGATGGTCCGCAGACGACGAGGTTCTCGTGCCGGTCGATCCACTCCAATGTGGTCAACGACCGCTGCGTCGGGGTCGGGATGGATGACACGGTCTCGTCCCAGTTGTCGAACGTTTTGCCGGTCGGGAACCCGGCTGCGGTGCGGCGGATGTTGATCGATGATGCCCGCCGCCCGGCGAGCTCCTCGGTCAATAGGGCTCTCACCGCTTCGGCGGGGTCCCAGCGTTGCGCCTTCGCTGTCGCCAACACCTCGGGGGCTTGACGGCGCATGTGCGGAAGATGCAGCTGTCGGAGCAGGTCGACGACCTGCTCGATTGGTGCGGTGCTGTTGGTGTCGGCGGCGGTCATGACGCGGCCTCCCCGAAGCTCGCCCACGCTTGCGTGGAGGGTTGCATCGAGTGGTCCTCGTCCGCGCGTCGTCGTTGGCCGACCGGATGCGCGGCGATGATCGACGCGGTGTCGCCGTCGGCGAAACGTTCGAACGTCGCCGCATGCCCGAGCGCCCAATCGACCCGTTCGACACCATGCAGACGAGACAGCTGGACGGCCTCGGCCATCTTGACCTTCACCCTCGACGTCCCTGCTGCGGCAGCTTCGACGAGCCACATCCGCGCCCCGTCACCGAGCGCCAAGAACTCGGCCTCCGCAGCGTTCGTCGGCCTGGGTAGACGAGCCAACGCGCCCGCAGGGCGTGGCGGGTAGTGGGCGTCGTCGATGCTCGGGTTCCCGGGCGTTGACAGCACATGCCTCGCGACCTCGACCGGGCCGCTGATCGCCATGTGGGTGGCGACGATCACGTCGCCGTCGACACGGACCCACACGACCTGATCGGCGAGGGTGTGCGGAACCGAATACGTCACCCCACCGAACGACACGGTCGACGTCCCGGTCACCTTGCGGGTCTCCCCGAACGCCGCCGTGAACGCCGCGTCAGGCAGACGATGCAGGCGTGTCTGCTCCTCGGCGAGCATCACCGCAGGCGCCCGCCGGGTGACCCTGTGCTCACGCTGGTTGACCTTGGTCATGAACGCTTCGCACGCCTCAACGAGCTCGGCCCAGGACCCGTAGTTGTCGCGCAGGTTGGTGTCTGTTGGGACCAGATCCGCTTTCGCGATCTGGACCGTGCGCTCGACCCCACCCTTGGTCTCAGGGTCCGCCGGCACGCACGTCGTCACCGTGACCCCGTAGTGGTGGCCGACCTGGACGATCAACGGATGCCGCACAGCGATCCCCGCGATGTGCCCGGTCGACACGGTTCGTTCGTTGTCCGTCAACCAATACGTGGGCACACCACCGAAGGCGCGCATCGACCTGTCCAGGCATGAGATCACCGTCGGCAGGGTCTTGTCCCACACCGCGAACACGACCCGGAACCGGCACCACGCCAACCATGCGCAGAACAGGTACGTCTGGCGGCCGGCGATCTTCGGACCGTGCCCCCAGTCCCACTGCGCCCACATTCCCGGCTCCACAACCCACGGCCGATACACACGCCGGCGGCCAGCCCTCCAGTTCAACTTCACCCCCGCCAGCGCCCGGCGGACGGTGCGGTCCGACCCTTCGAAGCCGAGCCCGACCAGCTTGTCGAACACGACATCGCCACGCACCCGGCCGCCCGATCGTTCGACCCATTCCTCGATCTTGGGCATGAACCCGTCGATCAACTTGACCCGCTCCGGCGGCGTCACACCGTCCGGGAGCAAGCCGTTGTCGCGCATCGTGACCCAATGCTCGACCGTGTGATGAGAGCAACCAGCGAGTACGCCGGCCGCCCGATAACTGTTCGTCAACGCGAACGCTTCCAAGATTTCCATGATCTCCTCGTAAGACTTCAACACGTTCCTTCCGGTCGGCTGGCTATGTCTGGCGACACCAGTCGAACCGGGAGGGACACCATCGACGCGAATGCGCGCCGAAGCAGGGACTTTCAGCGAGGGCAGAACCACTGGCCGCCAGTGGGCAGAACCGTTGGCCACCAACGGGCAGTTACGTGACCGCCTATGGGCAGAATCTCATGGCCGCCGACACACCTCGCGGGCGGCGGCCGTCCCTACGCCGCTTCGGCGGTACTTGCGGACGATGAAGAACTCTCCAAACTCATGGGGTTCGCCGACCCGAACGAGGGCACACCCAGCGACTTTGCCGTCGACCCGTATGAGAAACGCAT
>JANXUX010000195.1 GCA_025351965.1 Actinomycetes bacterium
TCGTGTGGAGCATCAGTTGGCGATCCAACGCTGGTGTCGGGCAGAACCTGGGTGAGTTCGTGACGACCAGCGACACGACCGTGACCGTCCGCGAGATCCAAGCCGTCATCGTTCCCTGATCATCGGTGATGTATTCGCCGCCCCCGAGCCGGCGAATACGTCAGGGTCGGGTGGGACGGCTCGATCTGTGATGTATTCGCCGCCCCCGAGCCGGCGAATACATCAGGGTCGGGTGGGGCCGGCTTGATCCGTGACGCATTGGCCGGCCCAGAGGCGGCGAATGCAACAGGGTTACGTGGAACGGCAGTTGCGCGGGACGGCAGCGTGTCAGCCGACGGGCATCTGGCGGGCGCCGGCGGCGGCGAGGGCTCGGCCGGGACGGGTCGGGCTGACGAGCACGCTGCGGGCGTGGATGGCGATGCCGGTCGGCGTGTCGGGACCACCGACTTTGATGATGGTGTCCATCTCGCGTAGGACGATCTCGAGCACGACACCCGCGGTGCCGCCGGTCAGGTCGGCTGCCTCGGTGTCGGCGTGGGCGAGGTGAACGGCTGCGAGGTCTACGACGCGGAAGAGCGCGTTCTCGACGAGCAGCATCGGGTCGTGGACAACGAGCCCGGCGGGCACGACCACCAACCAGCGGCGCGACAGCTGGTGGAAGCGAGGCCCGAGGAACCGTCCGGCAACGGCGGCGAGCACGACCAGCGCAACGCCGACGACCCACCGTTCGTTGGCCAGGTACACGGCCCCGGCGACCGCGGACGCAGCCAGCACGATCCACGACAGCACCATCGGCACCACGAACGGCACCGGGGGCTTCAGCGGGAACCGCTGCTCGGCACCGTACGCCGATCCCTGGGCGAGGACCATGCCGGTCTCGCCGCTGAACCACACGAGCGAGGCAATCACTGCGGCGCCGAGTGCGACGGCCACCTTCCATCCGGCGACAGATGAACCGCCGAGTCCCGCAGCCACGGCGACGATCGGTGACAGGGGCGCCACGAGCCGGCCCACCGTGATGCTGACGGTGCTCGGCACGAGCGTTGCAAGCAGCACAGCGGCCCACGCCGCCCACGCCAGAACGGCAGCGAGGACCTTGCCTGCAGAGGGGATGGTTGCAGTTGCATCGCTGATCAACGGGACGAACGCCAGGGGCTGGAGCGCCCACACGATGCGCAACAGCCAGGCGGGGAACGCGGAGGAGAAACTCACCCGAACCTCACTCGGGTTGCCGCGCACTCGCTCGGACAACGGCCTTCGACATGGGTTTGCATAGGCTCAGCTCGGCTCGTCATCGTTCATGGAATGGAAACACGACCGGTAGTGCTCGTCCATCCGGGCTGTGCCACGATAACGGCTGAAGCGAGTGTCAGGAACTCGAGAAGGGAGGACGGCATGTTGACTCGGCTCACGAGCGGTCGCTCCCAGACGCCCCCACACATGGCGTCGCGAACCATCGGCGGCATGTCGATGGCGGTCGGCAGTCTCCCGCACCGTTCCCTCGCCGAGGCTATCGAGTTGAGCCTGTCCTCGACCGATGTGGTGACCATCCCGACCCTGCCGCGTCGCTCACCCGCCGAGAGCATGATCGCCCAGGCACTCGTCGGTCTTCCGGGCGTGACCGTCGGTCAGTACGGCTCGATCGCCGTTGACACCGCTCGGATCCACGCCCTCGAATCGGTGCGCACCGACTTGGATCACGACGCGTTTGCGACCTTCCGCACGTTCCTCTCGACCGCCGCCGAACGCAACCTCAGCGGCCCGGTCAAGTGGCAGTTCGTCGGGCCGATCACGCTCGGTCTCGCTCTGCAACGCGCCGGTGTGCCGGCCGAGACGGCGTTCCGGATCGCGATGCGCTCCGTGCGCGGTCATGTCACCAACCTGCTTGCTGCGGTCAGTGCCACGCTGCCGGATTGCGAGCAGATCGTGGTGCTCGACGAGCCGGGGTGGGGTGCGTTGCTCGAGCCCGGTTTCCCGCTTCCGCCCGACGTCGCGATCGATCTCCTGTCCGGAGCCCTCGCGATCATCGAACCCATCGCGATCGCCGGCGTACACTGTTGTTCTTCTTCCGCCGACCTGCAGTCGCTCACCGCCGCCGGTCCCAGCCTGGTCTCGATCCCGGCCACGCTCGCCCTCGTTGACCACGCCGGCCACCTGCAGCGCTTTCTCGAGAACGGCGGCTGGGTCGCATGGGGTGCCGTACCGACGGACGGCCCGGTGCCGATGACGGCCGAACGTCCGTGGAAGCGGTTGTGCGAGCTCTGGTGCCAACTCGTCCAGCGTGGCTGCAGCCCGACACTGCTGCGCCAGCAGAGCCTGATCACCCCGGAGTGCGGACTGGGTCTGCACCACACCTCGGTCGCCGAGCGGGTCCTGCGCATCAACGCCGAACTGTCGACCCGGGTGCGCGACCAGAGTGCCGCCACGCGGTTCTCCTTCGGCGCCTGAGCGCTACTCGGCGCCGGGTCGCAGCGTTGCCCGTCACACCCCTTCGGTAGGGTGCGGGCGTGGATGAAACGCGTGACCCGGAAGCTCGCATTCTCGAACTGCGTGCACGGATCGCGCATCACAACCACCTGTACAACGACCTCGACACGCCCGAGATCAGCGATGGTGATTACGACCTGCTGATGCGCGAGCTGCGCGCGCTCGAGGAGATGCATCCCGAGTTCCAGACGCCCGACTCGCCGGCCGACACGGTCGGTGGCGCCGTTTCGGCGACGTTCGCCCCGGTGCAGCACCGCATGCCGATGACGAGCCTCGACAACGCGATGGACGGCGCCGAGTTGGCGGCGTGGGGAGAACGACTCGTTCGCCAGCTGGCCGGCGAGCCGACCTCGTTCGTCTGCGAGCTGAAGATCGACGGTCTGGCGATGAGCCTGCGTTACGAGCATGGCGAACTCGTCCAGGCCGCAACTCGCGGTGACGGCAAGATGGGCGAGGACGTGACGGCGAACATCCGCACGATCGCGTCGATCCCGCAGACACTGCAGGACCCGGAGGGCATCCGCATTCCCGACGTCCTCGAAGTACGCGGAGAGGTCTACATGCCGCTCGGCAGCTTCACTGCGCTCAACGCGGCCGCAGTGGCAGCAGGGGAGAAGCTGCTCGTCAACCCGCGCAATGCCGCTGCGGGCAGCTTGCGCCAGAAGGATTCACGCATCACGGCCAAGCGTTCGCTCAGCTTCTGGAGCTATCAGCTGGGCGAGGTCGTCGGCGGGCCCCAGTTCACCAACCACCACGAGACACTGCAGTTCATCGAGGCGCTGGGGTTCCCGGTCAACCCGCACATCCGCCAACTCGCCACCGTCGACGAGGTCGCCGAGTTCTGCCTCGGCTGGCAGCGCGATCGGCACACGCTCGATTACGACATCGACGGCTGCGTCGTCAAGGTGGACGACCTCGCCCAGCGTGAGAAGCTCGGCTTCACGTCGCGCGCCCCGCGCTGGGCGATCGCCTTCAAATTCCCGCCGGAGGAGCGCACGACGCTGCTGCGCGACATCATGATCTCGGTCGGTCGCACCGGTCGGGTCACGCCGTTCGCTGTGCTCGAGCCGGTGTTCGTCGGCGGCTCCACGGTCGCCATGTCGACGCTGCACAACCAGGATCAGGTCGCGCTGAAAGACGTCCGTCCGGGCGACACGGTCATCGTCCGCAAGGCCGGCGATGTCATCCCCGAAGTCGTCGGGCCGGTGCTGTCACTGCGCTCCGAAGACAGCGTGCCCTGGGTCTTTCCGACGGAGTGCCCGTGCCCGCTGAAGAGTGAGCTGGTCCGCCCTGTGGGTGAAGCCAACATCACGTGCATCGAGATCGCCTGCCCGTTCCAGCGTGACCAGCGCATCATCTATTTCGCCTCGCGCGGCGCAATGGACATCGAGGGTCTGGGCGAGCGGACCGTGATGCAGCTGAGCGAGGCCAGGCGAGCCGACGGGCAGAGTCTGGTCAAGACCCCGGCCGACATCTACTTCGTCACCGTCGAGGACCTGCTCCAGCTCGAGGGCTTCGCAACGATCAGCGCCGAACGGCTCGTCGCCGCGATCCAGGGTTCGAGGGACCGGCCACTGCCTCGGTTGTTGACGGCGCTCGGGATCAAGCACCTCGGACCGTCAGCGGCAGAGGGGTTGAGTCGGGCATTCGGCACGCTCGACGCAATCATGGACGCAGGTGAAGCAGACCTGGCCCTGACCGAGGGCCTCGGTGGCATCATCGCTGCATCCATCAGACGGTGGTTCGACGTCGAGGACAACCGTGCGTTCATCGAGCGGTTGCGCGAGGCGGGTGTCGAGTTCGGCAACGTCGTTGTCAGCCGTCAGCCGCAGATCCTCGCCGGCAAGGCCGTCGTCGTCACGGGCACGGTCGAGGGATTTACCCGAGAGGAAGCCGAAGCTGCGATCAAGGACCGTGGCGGCAAGAGTCCGGGCAGCGTCAGCAAGAAGACGTTCGCGGTCGTCGTCGGCGCAGAACCGGGCGCGTCGAAAGTCACCAAGGCCACCGAACTCGGCGTGCCGATGCTGGACGAGATCGGGTTCGCCCATCTCCTGGCGACCGGAGATCTGCCCGAGTCGTCAGTGTCGGTTGCGGTCGAGCCCGTGCCCGAGGCGTGACGTCAGACGACGTCGAACTGCCAGGTGAACGACGGCTTCGCGAACGAGCGCCCGTCGGTCTGCTTCCAGTAGATGACGGTCACCGTGTTCACTCCGGTCGAGAACTTCTCGATCGCCGCGCCCTTGGTGGGCGTGAACGTGAGGGTGTTGTTACCGGGCTCGAAGATCACGTCGGGAGGGAGCTCGATCTGACTTCCCGGCTTGGTCGGCACGAGGGCCGCATCATCCAGGCCGAGGGTCTTCAGTTCGATGCCGTTGACGATGAGCACACCCGTGTACCCGGTGATCAGATCGACCTCGATCCGCTCCTGGGACTGAACCTGGGTCGCGCTGCGCACCGGCGTGATGTTCTCGATCTCCTTGGGCAGCTTCTGGGCCGCCTTGCCGGTCACCGATGTGCTCAACCCGACGACCACCAAGACGATGCCCAGCGCGATCGCCAAGCTGGCCGCGACGAGTTTGACCTTCGGAGTGAACCTGCTCACAGCGACATTCTCGACCGTGCGACGGTGTTTCCCACCATCACGGGGTACATGTCACCCGAATCACCGGAATCGGGCTTCGCCGGGCGTCGGTCGCCCGACCGCTGCCGGACTGCCGACATCCATCGACCGGCACCAGCCGCTATCTTCGATGTCCCATGGCGACGAACCCTTCGCTCATCGGCCGTCTCCTGGCCGGCCGCTACCGCGTCCAACAGCGGCGCGGCGGTGGCGCGCACGGGATCGTGGTCGAAGCGCTGGACGAACAGCAGCAGCGCGTGGTCGCGATCAAGATCCTGCTGCCGCAGTTCGCCAACACCATGGCTGCCGAGGCGCGGTTCCGCCTCGAGGCCCAACTCGCGGCGTCGTTCGACCACCCGAACCTGAATGTCGTCCTCGACTGGGGTGTCGAGGAGATCGAGGACGTCGGCGTTCCGTTCCTCGTGCTCGAGAACCTCGCCGGTGGCAGCCTGCGCGACATGATCGATCGTGGGCGGCTGCTGACGCCGTCACAGGCACTCATCGTTGGGCTCGACGCGTGTCGTGGACTGGAGGCGATGCACCGCCGCGGTGTCATCCACCGCGACCTCAAGCCGGCCAACCTCGCGTTCGGCGACGACCGCCACGCACGCATCCTCGACGTCGGCCTGTCCCGATACGTGGCCGAGACGACCTGGGCCGACCCGAGCGCGGCCGGCATCGATGCGGCTCGCTATGCCTCACCCGAGCAGGCTCGCGGTGCAACTCCGGGCGATGGCGGTTTGACGACGGCCACCGACATCTACTCGCTCTGCCTGGTCCTGATCGAGTCCGTCACCGGTCAGGTGCCCTTCTCATCGGACTCAACGGTTGCCACTCTCAGCGCCCGCCTCGATAAGCTGATGCCGGTGTCTGCCGACTTCGGCCCGTTGGCATCGGTGCTCTCCAAGGCCGGTAATGCCGTGGCCGCGGATCGCTACACCGCCGCCGAGTTCGGGCGTGCCCTGGTCCAGGCTGCCGGCAAGCTGCCCCGCCCGGCTCCACTCGCCCTCGTCGGTACCGGACTGTTCGACACGACGGGCGGGATGCGGCGTCCGACAGACCAGAGCGGTGCCTCGGCCCGCCCGGTCGATGCCAGTGGAGCGACAGATCGTGCGGCCCCGGCAACCCAGGCGTTGCTGATCACACCGCTCGACGTCCCCACTGGTCCCGGCGTGCCGGCGTCGAGCCCGACCGTCGGCATCCCGGCACAGGCTCTGACGGCCAGTGCCCCAACTGTCGGCGCCCCAACTGTCGGCATTCCCATGGTTGGCGACGCATCGACGACCGCGCCGGCTCCCGCGACGACTCCGGTGCTGACCGATCCGCCGCCGGCGTCGGCGGTATCGCCGGCGACGACGCTGCTGCCACTCGTCCACGGCGTCGCCCCGGCGACCACGCCAGCCATCGCCCGATTCGATCCCCAGACCGGCGAGCCGTTGCTCGGCGCGGATCTCGACCTCGCCGCCTCGCTGCACGGCTCGCTCGTCACGACGGCAGTGCCGCCGTCGGCACCGTTCGACTTCGCCCGTGATGACGTCGAGGCGGCTGAACCCCATCGGCGTCGGCGCACCGGCCTGTGGGCCCTCGTCACGGTTCTCCTGGTCGCGGCACTGACCGTCGGCGGCTTCGTCGCGTACGGCCTCGTCAAGGACAAGTCCTACACCGTGCCCGAACTGACGGGCGTCAGCGAAGCCGTGGGCCGCAACCAGGTTGCGGGCAACGGGTGGACGATCGTCGTCACCCGTGAGCGCAATGACGCCCAGCCGGCCGACAACATCATTCGCACCGAACCTGTGGCCGGCACGAAACTGAACGAGGGTGGGACCATCACGTTGGTCGTCAGCGACGGCGCCACGCTGTCCACACTTCCCGACGTGACCGGCCAGACGCTCGATGCGGCGACAGCGCTGCTGGCTTCCAGCAATCTCGAACTCATGGTCGAGACCCGCACCTACGACGAGAACGTTCCGGCCGGCGTCATCATCTCCTGGACAGTGCCGGCGCAACCTGGACTCACCGCCGGCGCCGAGGTGATGCAGCGCACTGTCGTGTCCGTCGTCGTCTCCGATGGGCCCGAACCGCGTACGGTACCGAACCTGATCGGTCTCGACGAGGTCGCTGCCACCACGGCGCTGACCGACCTCGGCCTGGTGGTGGCCAAGGACGTCGACAAGTTCAGCGATGACCAGGCCGCAGGTCTGGTGGCCGACCAATCGCTGCCCGCCGGTACGTCGATCGCCCGTGGCGAGACCGTCACGATCGCGCTGTCCAAGGGTCAGGATCTCGTTGCGATGCCGGCGCTCGCCGGGCTCTCCTTCGCCGACATCCAAGCTGCGCTCGCCGCCGCCGGACTGCAGGTCGGTGCGGTCGCCGGCGACCGGGACGCCGGCACCATCCAAGATGCATCGATCAACGGGACGAGCGTCACCGTGGGTCAGATGATCCGCCGCGACACTCCGATCGACCTGCAGTTCTCCGTACCGCCACCGCCGACCACCGCAGCCCCTCCCGTTTCGACAGTGCTGCCCTGAGGTCGTTAGCGTTCGCGCCATGACATCACTGGACGGACGCGTTGCGATCATCACCGGAGCCGGTCGGGGCATCGGGCGAGAGCATGCCCTGCTCTTTGCCGCCGAGGGAGCGAAGGTGGTCGTCAACGATCTGGGCGGCTCCAACGACGGCACCGGCACCGATGTCACGCCCGCTCAGGAAGTCGCCGCGGAAATCCGCGCAATGGGCGGTGAAGCCGTGGTCAACGGAGACGACGTCGCTGCCTGGGAGGGCGCGCAACGGTTGGTCAACAGTGCGATCCAGGCCTTCGGTGACCTCGACGTTCTCGTCAACAACGCAGGGATCCTGCGCGACCGGGTCCTGGTCAACATGACCGAAGAGGAATGGGATTCTGTCATCGCAGTACATCTCAAGGGCCACTTCGCCCCGACACGTTGGGCGGCGGCCTACTGGCGAGAGCAGACCAAGGCCGGTGTGAACAAGCCGCGCAACGTCGTGCACACGTCATCGACATCAGGGCTGTTCAGCAACCCCGGGCAGGCGAACTACGGCGCCGCCAAGTCGGGTATCGCAACGTTCAACCAGATCTGCGCCAAGGAACTCATCCGCTACGGCGTGAAGAGCAACTGCATCGCTCCCGGCGCCCGGACCCGGCTCACCCTCGCCACTCCCGGCCTCGAGGACATCATGGCACCCAAGGAGGGTGCATTCGACATGTGGGACCCGGCGAACATCTCGCCGCTGGTTGCCTACCTGGCGACGGCGGAGTGCGCGTTCACAGGCGAGACGTTCTTCGTGCAGGGCGGCACCGTGACCCGGGTCGACACCTGGGCGATGGGTGACACGGTCGCTCAGGACGATCGCTGGACGGTCGCCGGTCTGGCCGATGCATTGGCGCCGCTCAAGCGCGACTGACGAGAGAGCCCGTCACCGGGCCGTCGTGGCTCAGGCGGTGCGGCCGTACAGACGGGTCACGGCACTCGTCGATCGTGGCGACGTCAGCCCGGTGATCATCGGATTTGGGCACGTGATCACGAAGCGGTTCCGCCGCCCGATCCGGACCTGGGTGATCAGGCGGGAGGCGAACAGGTCCGAGATCACCCGACGGACACCGATCTGGCTCATCTGCAGCCGTTCGGCGATCTGGTCGACGTCGGTATCCGGGTCGCGAGCGATCGAGATCAGGACGTGACCGTGCACCGACAGCATCGCCCACTCGCGTGACAGGGCTGCCCGTCCGTGATCGTGCTCGACCGGAACCTCGAACTCGAACATCCGCGCGAATTCCTCAGTACCGGGAGTGCCGTGATCGTCCACCGTGATCCTTCCCGCCGACAGGTTCCGGCACGCGCGATGACACCTGACCCGCAGTATTGGCAACCGCGGAGGGAGGATGCAACCGATCATTGGTTATCACGGTGCAGCATTTCCCGATCACATTTTCAGTGCTGATTGAGTTCGTCGACGCAGAGTGAGCTTCTTGTCAACTTGCAAACAATGCGGCACGACAGCCTCGCCGCAGTGACCCGGGATCGCCGGGGGCGAGACGACCAGAGTCGTTGCTCAACTGTGTTGCGCCGTGTTCGGCGATGCTCCCGGTGCGCACGTCGACCGCCCAGCGGACGCAGGTGACGATGGTCCGGACCGGCGCGTCGGATCCCGATGGGGCATCGACACGACTGATGACGACGCGCACCGTGTAGGAGGCAGCGTCGGTTGCGTCCGCACGGACGACGCTGACCGCAGTCACGGTCGAGGTGATGCCCGCCTCGACCTGGCGCTGGGCCCAGGGGGCGGCGTTGGCAGTGACGAGCTCACGCACGTTGGGTGGCGCGACGATGTCATCGGGCTCGTCGGTGCCGGTCAGGCTGCTGACGACGAAGATCAGGCCGATCAGAATGAGCAGTGGCGGGAACAGCCACGGCACCAGGCGCCAGAGCAGTGAATGTGGCGCCGACACGGCCGCCAGAATAGGTCGCAGGCGGCGCTACTCGGCGCTACTCGGCGGTGATCGCTTTGATCTCTTCGGCGATGGCCTTGGAAGCGTCGTCGGTCGGCATCGCCGTCTGCAGTGCCATCATCTTCATCATGTCGCCCTGGACCTTGATCTTGCCACCCATGAAGGCCTGCATCGCCGCCGCCGCGTCCTGATCGACGAAGAGTTTCTTGGCGGTGGCGTAGTCGGTGGTGACGGTGACGTCCGGAGCGTCGAGCGAGCCGATGTCCATCACGACGTCGCCGGAGGACGTGTCGATGAAGCTGCTGATCGTGCCGTCACCGAAGGGCACGTCGGTGATCATCTGGTTGACCCGGATCGATTGGCTGACCTTGCCGGTCTGACCCTCGTACTTGGCGCGGATCGCCTTGGCCTCGGTCATCCATGCGTCGGAGAGAAATGGATTGGGCATTGGTTCCCCCTGGAGAAGTGCAACGGGAATTGAGGTTAGCCCAGTGCCCGCCGGTCGCTCCGCCCCAGTGCCCAGTCGTACGCGAGCCGCACCGCGAACAGCCGATGGACCTCGGGGCGGACGTCCTCGGCGAACTCGTCGCGATAGGTGGCGTCGGTGGCCAGCACGACCGTGAAATACATCCCGCTGAAGGCGCCGAGGAAGCCGGCGATCCGCAGCAGCGGCTCGGTGAGCACCAGCGTGCGCTCACCGAGGTGCCAACTTGCGTAGATCCGCATGTCGGGAAGCGACGTCCACTGCGCGGTCGTGGACTCCGAAATTGCGAGGAACCCGAAGACGACGAAGAACACCGCGAGCAAGAGCACGACGAGCGTGATCTGCAGGGCCTGGCTGAACAGCATCAGCAATCCGACGTTCAGCCGCTCGCGCAAACGGAGCGGATGTGGCTCGGGATCGCCCTCGGTGGGGATCGGCAGCGCCGCAGCCGGGGTGTCGACGAGGATCGCGCCGACCTCGGACCACGACGGGAACGACGCCAGGTCGCGCATCAGCGGGGGCACGCGCGAGAGCACGAACAGCACGCCGAGTCCGAAGAAGATCGCGAGCGTCATCCAGTACGCCGGGCCATCCAGCGGGCCGGCGACCGCCCAGACGTCGGCGTTGACGAACAAGAACGTGGTGAACAGCAGCAGCAGCGGCAGGGCGCGCACGATGAGGTTGACCATCAGCCGGAGCTGGGTGACACAGCGCTCGAGCGCCCAGTGCAGCATCGGCACGACGGCGTAGCTGGTGGCGAAGTAGACGACCACGAGCACGCCCACCCCGGTCGCGAACGCTGCGAGCGCATCGCCGTACTGGGTGAAGATCAGCGACGGCACCGACGGCCCGATCACGAACGCGGCGAGCTCTGCGTTGCCGACCTCGGTCGGGTGGCTGGACAGCGGCCGCCGCAGGACCAGGTTGGCAATGGCCCAGCCGACGAGCAGGACGGCGATGATCATCGCGCTGGCGAGCAGGTTCTTGGCCAGGCTCCACGAGTAGATGTCGAGGGCGCGGAACCCGCCGAGGACATATGCCGCGATCATCAGCGGCAGGGCCCGGGTCCAGACGTCGGTCCCGGCTGCGTAGTCGTCGATGAAGTGGGGCACACCACGCCGGACGAACCAGCGCTCGATGTCGACGAGTTCATCCGAGGTCGCCATCGGCACAACCTCATCGCCGGCCAATTGCAACGAGGATGCTTGACGAAACGTTCAATCCGCAGCGACTTGGCCGAACGCGCCGATAAGGATGGGGACATGTCCCGCATTCTCGTGACCGAGGAAATCGCCGATGGCGGCCTGGACCGGCTCCGTGCCGCAGGGCACGAAGTCGATGTGCAGCTCGACCTCGGTCAGCTGCTGACCCACATCGCCCCCAGCGCCCACCGGCCCGGTGCCCACGCGCTCATCATCCGCTCCGCCACCCAGGTCACCGCCGAGGTGCTCGAGGTCGCGACCGATCTGATCGTCGTCGGCCGAGCCGGCATCGGCCTCGACAACGTCGACGTCGATGCAGCGACCCGTCGCGGCGTGATGGTGGTCAATGCGCCGCAGTCCAACATCATCTCCGCCGCCGAGCACACGATGGCGTTGCTGCTGTCCCAGGCCCGCAACGTGCCCCAGGCCCACGCCGCGCTCAAGGCCGGCCGTTGGGAGCGCACCCGCTGGGAGGGCGTCGAGCTGGCGGACAAGACCCTCGGCATCGTCGGACTCGGTCGCATCGGCAAACTCGTCGCTGATCGGGCCAAGGCGTTCGGCATGCGCCTCGTCGCGTACGACCCGTTCGTTTCGGCGGAGCGGGCGCGAACGATGGGCGTCGAGCTGCTCGCCCTCGACCAGCTCGTCGTCGAGTCCGACTTCATCACGATTCATCTCCCCAAGACCAAGGAGACGACCGGCATCATCGGTCGCGATCTGTTCTTGAAGGCCAAGCCGACGCTGCGCGTCATCAATGTCGCCCGCGGTGGGATCGTCGACGAAGAGGCACTCGCCGAGGCGATCAGCGGTGGCGTCATCGCCGGTGCAGCACTGGATGTGTTCACCAAGGAGCCGATGACGGAGTCGCCGTTGTTCGCCCTCGACTCGGTGGTCGTCACCCCGCACCTCGGCGCGAGTACGCGTGAGGCCCAGGACAAGGCCGGCGACACCATCGCCGACATGGTGCAACTTGCACTCGCCGGCGAGTTCGTGCCGTTCGCCGTCAACATCAATGCCGCTGAGGCCAACGAGACCCTGCGTCCGTTCCTGCCACTGGCCGAACGCCTCGGCCGGCTCTTCGCCTCGCTCGTCGGTGGCTCGCCGCAGACGCTCGAGATCTGCGCCGAGGGTGAGCTCGCCGGCTACGACACGCGCATCCTCACTCTGGCTGCGCTGAAAGGTTTCTTCGGCGCGCACAGCGATGAGCCCGTCACCTACGTCAATGCGCCGCAGCTCGCCAAGGACAGCGGCGTGGACGTACGCGAGGTCAACTGCACGACATCGGCCGACTACGTCAACCTCGTCACGCTCAGGGGTGGCGAGCACAGCATCTCCGGCACGCTCTCGGGCCGGCGCAGCGAGCAGCGCATCGTCGCCATCGACGACCACACCTTCGACGTCCCACCGACGGACTACATGATGCTCGTCAGGAACGACGACCGTCCCGGCGTCATCGGTCTCGTCGGCACCCTGCTCGGTAACGCCGGTGTGAACATCGCCGACATGGATGTCGGCCGGGCCACGACACCCGGCACTGCAACGATGCTGATCGCCCCGACGGCCGAGGTGTCGAGCACGGTCGTCGAGGAACTGCGTGCTGCGCCCGGCATCCTCAGCGTCTGGGTCCTCAACGGCTGACGGTTGTCCGGCTCAGCAGACTGCGGCGCCGCGAATCTGATCGCGCGTCGCTTCGGCGACACGGTGAGCAGCGTCGGCGAAGTCCTCACCGCTACTCGCGTACAGGATCGCGCGGGACGAACTGATCATCATGCCCAACCCTGCGGCATCCTTCCCGGCTGACACCGTGGCCTCGACCTCGCCGCCCTGGGCGCCGACGCCGGGGACCAGGATCGGTAGGTCGCCGACGATGCCGCGAACGACGGCGAGCTCGGCCGGATAGGTCGCGCCGACGACGAGACCGCACTCACCGAGCGCGCTCCATCGGTCGGCCACACGGCGGGCGACGTGGGTGTACAGCGGTGCGCCGTCGACCATCAGCGACTGGAAATCGTCGCTACCCGGGTTGCTCGTGCGGCAGAGCAGGACGACGCCCTTGCCCTCGTGACGCAGGAACGGCTCGACCGAATCGGTGCCGAGGTACGGGTTGACCGTGACTGCGTCGGCGCCATAGCGGACGAACGCCTCGCGGGCGTAGTGCTCGGCAGTCGAGCCGACGTCACCCCGCTTGGCGTCGAGGAGCAGGACGTGGTCCGGGTACGACTCGTTGATGTACGCGCAGAGTCGCTCCAACGCGTCCTCGGCACCCTGGGAGGCGAAGAACGCGATCTGAGGTTTGAATGCACAGGCCGTCGGCGCGGTGGCGTCGACGATTGCCCGGCAGAACTCGAACGTCGCGTCGAGATGTCCACGCAACGGTTCCGGCATCCGGTCGATATCGGGGTCGAGGCCCACGCAGAGCATCGAGTCGCGTCGTCGCCAGGAGCGGTTCAGTGTGTCGTGGAAGCCCATGATGCCCCGTCGTCAGCCGCGTCAGCCCTCGACGGTGATGGCTGCGGTGGGGCAGAGGTCGGCGGCCTCTTCGACCTTGCTGCGCAGCTCCTCACCGGGTTCCTCCTGGAGGATGTAGAGGTAGCCGTCGCTGCGGACCTCGAAGACCTCGGGACACGTCTGCATGCACGAACCGGTTGATGCGCACACATCGAAATCGACGCTGACCTTCATGATGGAACTCTCCCCTTGTTGTGATGCACTGGCGGTGACGTACGGATGCGGAGCACTGGATGAACCAACGGGGCCGGGACCGGCGGGACCGGGTCAGGCCTTGGCCCGACGGTAGCCGTCGCGCTC
>JANXUX010000278.1 GCA_025351965.1 Actinomycetes bacterium
CGACCCGGCGAGCGTTGCGATTCGGCGAGGCACTTCGCGTGGCTCGATGTGTACACCGGCGGCGGCGCAGATGCCGAGCACGAGCTCGCGGATCGGGCGCGGCTCACCGTTGGCGATGACGTAGGCACGTCCGTTGCAGACAGCGTCGGGCCCGGACGCGTCGAGGGCGGCAACGAGCGCGCTCGCTGCGTTCTCGATGTAGGTGGTGTCGATGAGCGCGGCGCCGTTGCCGACGAGCGCGAGGCGTCCGGCGCGCGCACGCTCGACGATGCGACCGACGAGTTGAGTGTCCGCCGGTCCCCAGACCAGGTGCGGGCGGATCGCGACCACAGTCATCTCCGTCGACGCTGCAGCGAGCGCGCGTTGCTCGGCGGTCGCCTTGGACTCGGCGTAGAACGCGCCCCGCCGGCCTGTGGCGGCAGGCTCGGCCAGGCCGCCGACGATCGCGTCACCGACGTGCGCGACAGAGGGCGTCGAGACATGGACGAAACGGGCGACGCCGTGGCGATGCGCCGCCGACAGGACTGAGTCCGTGCCGTCGATGTTGATGCTGCGGTAGTCCTCCCATGCGCCCACCACTCCGACCTTGGCGGCGGCGTGGATGACGGCGTCGCAACCCCGCGCAGCGTCGCCGACCGCGTCGGCATCGCGTACGTCGGCCAGGACCTGCTCAGCGTCGATCGCGGCGCGATGCCGTTGTAGGCAGACCACGTCGTCACCACGCGCGAGCAACGCCTCGGCGGTCCTGCGCGCGAGCAGGCTGCCTGCGCCCGTCACCAGAACCTTCACGACACGACCTTCACGACAGGACCGGCACCAGCAGGACCGGCACAAGCACCAGCACCAGCACCAGCACCAGCACCAGCACGAGCGTCACCATGGGCGGCGGGCGCGGCCGCCGGAGAGCACGTCGGCCGCCCACGCCGCGACTGCAGCGCGGTCGATCTTGGTGTTGTGGCGGATGTCGACCGGCAGGGCGCGCACGGTCAGTACCGCGGCAACCGGATGTTCGACGCCGTCACGCACGCGAACCGTCAACGGCTCCGGGGCCAGGCCGTCTGCGCCATTCGCGTCCTCGACGACGACGACGAGCTGCTGGCAGCCCGGCGGACCGACGCCGACCGCTGCGACTCGGTCGATGCCGTCGAGACGCTCGACCGCGACCTCGACCGGGACGGGAGTGATCGGGCCATCCACGGCGTGGACGACGTGCACGCTGCGACCCTCGACCCAGAGCCGACCGTCCGCGTCGAGGTGGCCGACATCGCCCGATCTGTGCCAGGTCGCGCCCATCCTGTCGCGCGGACGGGCATCATGCTGGGTGCGCCAGAGCTGGTCGTATCCATCGGACAGCCACGGTGCCTGGATGAGGATCTCGCCCGTCGCTCCGGCACCGAGGGCCTGCACAGCGGCGGAAGCCTCGAATCCGAGCGGCGCGATCAGGACGCGCGCACCGTCGACCGGCGCGCCGACGCAGACACCTGCGCTGCTCGAGCCGTCACCGGTGACCGACTCGATCACAGCGAGTTCGATGTCGGCGACCGGCAGGCACTCGGTCATCCCGTACGGAGTGTGCAGTTCTGCGTCCGGGCAGAGACGAGCCGTTGCGCGCAGCGTCGCTATCGGGACGGGCGCGCCGGCGGAGAGCACGAGCCGGATCTTGGCCAGCCGCGGGTCGGCCGCCGAAACCGTCCGGCCCGCCGTGCGGTTGACGTTGGCCAGCGCCGCCGGGGAGGCGAAGACGATGGTGGCATCGACGGAGTCGACCGCAGCGACGAGCGCGGCGGCGGTCAGGGTGCCGGGCGCGGTGACATCGACATCGGGGATGGTCGAGGCGATGCCGAGTGCCGGACCGTAGAGCGCGAACGGGGCGAACGCGGCGACGAGCCGGTCCTCGGCGGTGATGCCGTAGAGCGTGGCGAGGGCGTCGCGCTGGCTGGCGATCTGGCCGTGGGTATAGCGCACACCCTTGGCCGGGCCCGTTGCGCCCGACGTGTAGAGGACGGCGGCCGGGTCGCCCGGTGCGGGCTCGGGCGGCATCGGCGTACGTCGTGCGGCGAGATCGTCGAGCGACCCGACGGCGATCGTTCGAGCCCGTGGCGCCCAGCGCAGCACGCGCGCCGCGGCGATCGCCTTCGGTGCACCGATGACCCACTGCACGTGCGCGCCTCGCACCGCAGCGCCGAGCCCACGCAGGCCGAGCCCGCGGTCGGCGATGACCGTGACAGCACCGGCCCGCCAGCAGGCGTAGACCGTCGACAGCAGATCGATGCCGGGCTCGACGAGCACGGCGATGCGATCACCCGGCTGCACACCGAGGTCGGCCAGTCCGGCGGCGATGCCCATGACCCGCCGGTGCAGTGCGGAGAACGTCGTCGACGTCCCGGTCGCGCCGTCGACGAAACCGACCGACATGTCGTCTGCATGCGCAGCGAGTCCAGCCCAGATCGGCTCGACCGCACGTCCAGCTGCGCCAACAGGTACGGGCTGCGCCCCTGCAGCGAGCCCAACGACGACCGCAGTGGCGGTTGCTGGAGCGGCGTCGGCATGGACGGCCGGCGCGCCGTGGACCCGGTCGCCGAGCCAAGCGTCGACCACGGCCGCGACATCGGCCTCCTCGACCACGAGGTGGCCCACGCCCGGGAATCGGTGGCGGTCTGCGTGCGGCATGCGTGCGGCGAGGTCGAGTGCGAAGTCGTCGTTGAAAACCGGGTCCTTCGCCCCCCATGCGAGCAGCACCGGCATCCGCAGCGCGCGGATGCCCTCGGCGACCTCGGCCACCGCAGCGGCGGACGGGTAGTTCTCGTCGAACGGCACATCGGCGACGAAGTCGCGGATCGCCTCACGCTCGCCAGCACGTCGGTACGGAGCGCGATAGCCCTCGCGAGCAGATGCCGAGAGCCGGCCGTGGGATAGCGCGAGCGTGCCGTCGACGAACACCCTGGTGCGGTGGCAGACCAGGTCGGTCATCGGACCCGCAGCGGCGAGCCGGATCAGGTTCGGCGCGTGACGCCCGGCGGGTACGGCGACGCCGGTGTTGCAGAGCACGACGCCGATGACCCGGTCGGTGTTGCGCAAGACCCACCCGAGCGAGATCGGGCCGCCCCAGTCGTGGGCTGCGGTGATGACCGGGCCGGTGACGTCGAGCGCCTCGATCACGTCGCCGAGATCGTCGACGCGTTGGGCGAACGGTCGCACGCCTGGGGTCCGCTCGGAGAAACCCATCGACAGTTGGTCGACCGCGATCACCCGGTAGCGGTCGCCGAAACGCTCGACGAAGCTGCGCCAGTACAGCGACCACGTCGGGTTCCCGTGCACGCAGATGATCGTCGTCAGCGGCTCGGCCGGTGACCTGTCGAGGACGTGCCAGCGATGCACGACACCATCCGCGCCGGCGACGTCGACGAAGCGCGACCATACGGGGTCGATGCCCCAGCGACGGAACGCAGCGTCGCTCGGCAACGCCGGGCGACTCACCAGAGCAGTTCGGTGAAGCTCATGTTGAGCCCCGATCCGACGCCCATGCACAGCACCCGCTCGCCGGCTGCGATCGACGGCGCCTCACCGGCGAGGGTGATCGGGATCGCGGCTGGACCGACGTTGCCGTAGTGCGGATAGGTCAGCGGGACCTTGGTCGGATCGATCTCCAACCGCTCGCACAACAGCCGGGTGTGGACCGAGCTGACCTGATGGATGATGTAGCGGTCCATGCCCTCGGACCAGTCGTACTCGGACTTGGCGTCGTCCCAGCAGGCCGTGCC
>JANXUX010000298.1 GCA_025351965.1 Actinomycetes bacterium
GACACGGGCGACGGATTTTCCACACGGAACCTGTCGGGTTCGCGCTCTACGGGCCTTAGGACTTTGGTCGGTTGATCCAACTGCGTACGCCACCGTGATGGGAGCATGTCCCGCGGCGATGTTTCGAGTATGAGGTTGTGCCGTCCTTGCAGATCGCGGTGGCACCGACGTACGTCGGCGTAGACGTGCGGACGAGTGACGCTGAGGCATCAGCTGAAACTGCTGGACCGACGATTACGGTGCCTGCCAGGGCAATGCCGGCCGCGATCCGTGAGACTCTTTTGAACATCATTCCTCCGCCGCTTGAAGTGCGAATCGTGACATCAATCGCGATCCTCCACAAGCGCGAAGCCGAAAGCTTGACGAAGTCATCCATCTTGCTGTGAGTCGAGAAGTCTCATCCCGGTCATGCACCGTGCTCGCGAGCTGCATTGACTCGAGTGGGCTGCGACGCGATTCGATGAGGGTTCTTTGCCGAGCCGAGGGACTGCGAATGGGGTTCAGGTATCGGAAGTCGATCAAGATCGTTCCGGGCGTCAGACTGAATCTTTCGAAGAGCGGCGTATCAACGTCGATCGGTCGTCGTGGCGCAACAGTGAACATTGGGCATGGACGCGTGAAGTCGACCGTGGGGGTACCGGGCAGTGGCGTGTCCTACAGCAAGAGCACGTCGACAAGGTCGAGCAACGCGGCCGCAGTTCGACAGCAGACCACTCGTGCTGTGCAGCCCAAGATCCCGAACGAGGATCGACGAGTCCTTGACGCCATCAGCGCCGCTGACATTGTGCAGCTTGACCAGATCGCCCGGAAAGGAAAGTCCGAGCATGCACTGCCTGCGGCCATGCTGGCCGGCCTCATCGCCGCCGGCACGGATGTCATCTGGGCGCGCCAAATGTTGGAGTGGGTCTGGAGGCATCAACAAGACCCAGGCGAATCGCGTTTGGTGAAGTCGTACCTCTCTTCGACACGACTATCGGTTCAGATCACGCCCGAGATCGAGATCGATGAGGCACTCGGGCGAAACCTCGTAGGCCTCATGCTGGCCGAGTGGAAGCAGGCAGACGGTGACCTCACGGGTGCGATCGACACGGTCGAGCAACTCGAACCGACCGCTGCGGCCGCGTTGTCGCTGGCTGAGCTGTACTTCGACTCGGAGCGCTACGACGACGTGGTCGAACTGACGGATGGCCTGTCGAATGTCGACGATGTCAGCGCTCTCCTCATGGTTTACCGGGGCGCGGCTTTCCGTGAACTCGGTCATCACGAAGCGGCCAGACTCGCTTTGAAGGAAGCCCTCAAAGCACGCAGCCGATCTGCGGAGATTCGTTTTCGCGCTCTCGTGGAGCGGGCGCTTACCTACCACGCCGAGGGAAAGCTCTCGATGGCCAAGAAGGACCTCGAACGGATACGCGCGGAGGAATCCAGCTACCCAGGCCTCGCTGACGCAATACGAACCCTCGGACTCGACGACGTTCACGTGGATCCCAGCAACGAGGCCGATGATGGCGCGGCCGCGCCTCCTGTCGCTCCCCCGATCCCGTCTGCACCCATCCAAGGACCCGCAGCGAATTGGTACCACGATCCCGCCCGGCGGCACGACCACCGATACTGGAACGGCACGAGCTGGACCGAGCACGTCTCGAACAACGGTGCGGCCTCAACGGATCCGCTCGGCGCACCGCAGCCACCTCCACTCGGCTGACTCCACCGCCACTCGGCCGCTCGATCGTTGCGCCGTCGCGGCGATGAGCGACGCAGAAAGACGCCGGCCCACCTGCCGCAAGCCGCCCCGAACGACGCGTCGGGGCTGCCGGTCTCTCGGCAAGGACACGCACGTGTGTTCCCAGGAGCAGAGTTGCTCGCGCACTCCTCAACGTGTTCCTAGGGGCGACTCGCCAACAGAACGCCGCCGCAGAACACTCATCAGTGCGGCCGATTGAAGTAGCGCCGAACGGCGCCTCGGCTCGCCCCAAATTTGGCGGTGAGGCGGGGTTCCGCAGTCAGCGTGGAGCCAGGAGTCCCCGGTCAGATCGGTCCAGCCGCGCGGATTTCCGAGCACGTTCTCGACATATCGTCCGGTCGGAGCAGACAAGTTGGTCGCGCTCCAGCTGTGCTCGTTGATGACCGTGATCGTCTGCGTCCGTTTGGCGAGGCGTCGGAAGCGGCCGGTGACGATTCCGAGAAGGTGGTTGTCGAGGTGATCGAGCTCGTTCTGCGATCCGGAGTCGCATGCGTCGCACCCGCAGAAGGGGAACCAGTTGATGCATTCG
>JANXUX010000358.1 GCA_025351965.1 Actinomycetes bacterium
CCATTCGGCCATGCCGTCGAACATCGAGATCTCCAGATGACGACCCCGGCCAGTACGTCCACGCTCGATGAGGGCTTCGAGGACGAGGGCGTGGGCGTTCATGCCGGCCGCGATGTCCGCCGCCGACACGCCGACCTTGGCCGGCTCGGCTGCGGATCCCGTCACCGCGCAGATGCCGCTCTCGGCCTGGACCAGGAGGTCGTACGCACGCATCGAGGCGCAGACGGTGTCGTGTGCGTAGCCGACGATCGACGCCACGATCAGCTGCGGGAACCGGTCGGCGAGCACGTCCACCGTCAGACCGAGTCGGCCGAGGGACCCCGGCAGCAGGTTCTGCACCAAGACGTCCGCTCGATCGAGCAGGGTGCACAGCAGTGCGAAATCGGCAGCTGCCTTGAGGTCGAGTTCGACGCTCTCCTTGCTCCGGTTGAGCCAGGCGAAGTACGCCGACTCGCCGTGCACGGTCGCGTCGTAGTGGCGCGCCGTCTCGCCCCCGGGGCGTTCGATCTTGATGACGCGGGCGCCACCGTCGGCGAGCCGTACGGTGCACAGCGGCGCCGCCACGGCTTGCTCGAGGGCGATGACGAGCACGCCGTCGAGCGGCGCGGGTGTGGGGTTCGGCGACATCGACGTCAGTACGAGCGGGGCATACCGAGGACGTGTTCGCCCAGGTAGGACAGGATCAGGTTGGTCGAGATCGGCGCGACTTGGTACAACCGGGTCTCGCGGAACTTGCGCTCGATGTCGTACTCCTCGGCGAACCCGAACCCACCGTGGGTCTGGATGCACACGTTCGCGGCCTCGAACGACGCGTCGGCTGCGAGCATCTTGGCCATGTTGGCTTCAGCCCCGCAGTCACCACCCGACTCGTAGCGCCCGAGCGCCTCCTGCACCATCAGCTCCGCGGCGCGCATGTTCGCGTAGGCCCGAGCGATCGGGAACTGCACGCCCTGGTGCTCGGCGATCGGGCGACCGAACACGGACCGCTGCTGCGCGTAGGCAACGGCTGTGTCGATGAACCACTTCGCGTCGCCGACGCACTCGGCGGCGATCAGGATCCGCTCCGCGTTCATGCCGGCGAGGATGTAGCGGAACCCTCGCCCCTCCTCCCCGATCAGGTTCGCGGCCGGCACGCGCAGGTCGTCGAAGAACACCTCGGTGGTCGCGTGGTTCATCATCGTCCGGATCGGTCGGATCGTCAGCCCGTGCCCGACGGTGTCGCGCATGTCGACGAGCAACACCGACAACCCATCGGTCGGCTTCATCCCGTCGGTGAGCGGTGTCGTGCGGACCAGGAGCACCATCAGGTCCGAGTGCTCGGCGCGGCTGGTCCAGATCTTCTGGCCGTTGACGACGTATTCGTCCCCGTCACGCACGGCACGGGTGCGCAACGCACCGGTGTTGGTACCGCTTGTCGGTTCCGTCACCCCGAACGCCTGCAACCGCAGCTCGCCGCTGGCAATTGCCGGCAGGTACCGCCGCTTCTGCTCGGCCGAGCCGTGACGCAGGATCGTGCCCATCGTGTACATCTGGGCGTGGCAGGCACTGCCGTTGCCGCCAGAACGCTGGATCTCCTCGAGGATCGCCGCAGCGGCCGACAGCGGCAGCCCGCCGCCGCCGAACTCCTCGGGGATCAACACCGACAACCACCCCGCCTCGGTCAGCGCTGCGACGAACTCGGTCGGATAGATCATGTCCCGGTCGAGGCCTCGCCAGTACTCCCCACCGAAGTTCGCGCACAGCTGCGCAACGGCGACACGAATGTCAGCGAGCAGATCCGGATCCATACGTCCTTGCTAGACCTCGTCGAGGCATACCACAACGACAGATGAGGCAGATCAGATATGCCCCGTCGACATGTCATCGAGCAGATGTCCGGACCAGATGCCGGTCGCAGCGAGGCGATGCACCGCGGCGACCATCTCATCGCTGGCGAAGGCGCCGAGACGGGTGATCGAGCGGTCCGCAGACACGGCGAGGACGAGCCGGCGCATCGGCGTCGGATCGATCAGCGGCGCGTAGCACAGTCCCCCGCGCGCAACTTCGGCGTGGATCGGGGCGAGCGGAAGGATCGTCAACCCGTGACCGGCCTTGACCAGGTCCTTGAGTGTCGAGTAGCTGTCCGCCTCGACGCGGACGGAGAGGTCGAAGCCGGCTTCGGCGGCCGCCGCGTCGAGCAGGTTGCGCAGCCCGTGGCCGCGCGACGGCAGCAGCATCTGCTCGCCGGCCAGATCGGCGAACGGCACGGGTACCTCGAACGACAGGCCGGCATCGGGCGCGCCGATGAGGTGCAGCTCCTCGTCGAGCAGGGGCACGGTGCGCAACGTACGGATCGGCCCGCCCTCGTACAGCACGGCGAGATCGATGTCGCCGCGCCGCAGCCAGTCGAGCAGGAACCGCGAGTATGCGCTGACCACACGGAGCGTGGAGTTCGGGTGGCGTTCGGTCATGGCTGTCACCAGCGGCAGCGTCAGGAGGTCCGCGACCGTCGGCGGCAGGCCGACCGACAGATGCCCGCGCAGGCCGGTGTCACCCTCGGCGGCGACGCTGCGGATCTCGTCGAGCTCGCTGAACACCCGGTAGGCGTGACGCAGGACCTCCTGGCCGGATTCGGTGAGCACCATCCCGCGGCCATGTCGGTCGAACATCTGCATCCCCAGCTCTCGCTCGAGCATCGTCACCTGGCGACTGAGCGCTGGTTGGGCGACATGCAGCCGTTCGGCCGCCCGGGAGAGGCTGCCCAGCTCGGCAACGTGGATGAGGGTCTCCAATTGCGAGAGGCGCATCAGCCACCCTACGTCGCAGCTATGCCCTGTGGCGATGGCTCATGGAACGAATCGGTCGATGATAGAGCCGTTCGGCAAGCTAGACCTGAGCCATGCAGGTGGACGAGATGGAGCGAACGGCCGAACCCGACTGGCCGGCCGAATTGCACGGTGTGTTCCGGCGTGCCCGAGTCGCACACGTGAGCTACGTGCCCGACGCCGGACACACGGCGCTGATCGACCGGTGCATCGCCGATGCGGACATGCTCACGACCGTGCTGACGACCGAGGAGGAAGGCATCGCCATCGCCGCCGGCGCCTGGCTCGGCGGCACCCGATCGGCGATCCTGATGCAGTCGTCCGGAGTCGGCAACTGCATCAACATGCTGTCTCTTCCGGTGATCGCCCGGGTGCCGCTGTTGATGCTGGTGACGATGCGCGGCGAGTGGGCCGAGTTCAACCCGTGGCAGAACCCGATGGGCCAGGCCACCGAGGCCAGCCTGCGCGCGATCGGTGTCACGGTGTTGCGCGCTGACACCGCCCGCGACGTGGTCGAGACCGTCGACCAGGCCACGACCATGGCCTACGACGGCGACCAGCAGATCGCCGTGCTGATCGGCCAGCGCTTGCTCGGCAAGAAGCAGTGGTGAACGAGATGACGCAGCCGCTCACGCACGTGCTCGATCGTCGCGACGCCGTCGCCTGCCTGCTCGCCGACCGTGGCGACACCCTCGTCGTCACCGGGCTCGGCTCGCCGACCTACGACGTCCACGCCCACGGCGACCACGACGCCAACTACTACCTGTGGGGCGCGATGGGCGGCGCGGCGCTCGTCGGGCTCGGCCTCGCCTGCGCCCGGCCCGAACGCCGGGTGCTCGTGATCACCGGCGATGGCGAGCAGTTGATGGCCCTCGGAGGGCTGGCAACCATCGCTGCCGCGCGACCGACGAACCTCGACATCGTCGTGCTCGACAACGAGCACTACGGCGAGACCGGGATGCAGACCAGCCACACAGGCCTCGGGATCGACCTCGCTGCGGTCGCTGCCGCGATGGGATTCGCTGATAGCCGCACCGTGACCACGGACGACGAGCTGGCCCAGTTGATCGCGGACCGCACCGCACCGTCGACGGGCCCTCGTCTCGCCGTGCTCAAGATCCGCGCGGAGAACCGGCCGCGCAGCATGCCGTCGCGCGACGCTGTGTTCATCAAGAATCGGTTCCGCGCCCATCTCGGCCTGACGCCAGGTTGACGCGCCGCCGATGAAGCAGCCGGCCCCGTCGCTCACGCATCGCATCGTCATCGTCGGCGGCGCGATCATCGGCAGCTTCTGCGCCTGGGAACTGCGCCGCGCTGGACACACCGGTCCAATCACGGTGGTCGACCGGGACATGACTTACGCGCGGTCATCGACGGCGCTGTCCGCCGCATCGATTCGGACCCAGTTCGCCACACCGGAGTGCATCGCGATGAGCCTTCACGCAGTCGACCTCTTCCGCGACCTCGCAGCCCGATTCGGCGACCGGGACGCGGACATCGGCTACGTCGAGGGCGGCTACCTGATCCTCGGCACTCCCGACCAGGTCGACGAGCGCTCCGCAGCGGCAGAGAAGCAGCGGGCACACGGCGCGGACATCGCCGTGCTCACCGGAGTCGATCTCGCTTCGAAGTTCCCGCACTTCGACTTTGGCGACGTCGGCATCGGCACCGTGGGTGTGTCGGGCGAGGGTTGGTTCGACGCCTGGAGCCTGCTGTCACTCGTCAAGAGTGCGGCCCGACGCCTCGGTGTCGAATACCTCGAAGCCCCAGTGAGCGGGTTCGCAACCAGCGGCAGTGACGTCACCGGTGTCCGGCTCGGGACCGGTGAGACACTCCCCTGCGACACGTGCGTGCTCGCCGCCGGGGCGCTGTCGGGACGGATCGCAGCACTGGCCGGAATCGACCTACCGGTGGTGCCCAAGAAGCGCTCGGTGTTCAACTTCCAGGCGCCCGTCGCCCGGGACGGCTTCCCGATGCTGTTCGACACCTCAGGGATCTGGGTGCGTCCGGAGGGCGACGGTTTCATCGGTGGCATCCAGCCCGCCGCAGCCGACGACCACGATGCCGACGACGACTTCGAGCCGCATCGCGACCTGTTCGAGGACGTCTACTGGCCGTTGCTCGTCCACCGCATACCGGCAATGGACCAGCTCCGCATGCGCAGCTCATGGGCCGGCCACTACGAGGTCAACCTGCTCGATCACAACGCCGTCATCGGACCGCACGACGAGCTCGGCAACCTCGTGTTCGCCACCGGGTTCTCCGGCCATGGGGTGATGCACGCGCCGGCGGCAGGTCGCGGTGTCGCCGAGCTGATCACGACCGGTGGATATGCAACGATCGACCTGACGCCGTTCGGTTGGGACCGGGTGCGCAACCTGCGCCCGATGGTCGAGACCATGGTCTACTGAGATGGCGACTGAGACAGTGCGTGACGAGAGGACCCCATGTTGGAAACGATCGATCTGAACTCCGACCTCGGTGAGGGATTCGGGCCCTGGACGATGGGCGACGACGCAGCGATGCTGTCGGTCGTCAGTAGCGCCAACATTGCGTGCGGCGGCCACGCCGGAGACCCCGAGACCATGTACGCCACCTGCCGCACCGCCGCCGAGCACGGCGTGGTGATCGGTGCCCACCCGTCGTTCGTGGACCGCGAGGGCTTCGGCCGGCGGATCATCCCGATGCATCCGGACGAGATCGGGAGGATGGTGGTCACTCAGATCGGAGCGCTGGCCGCGATCGCACGACTGGCCGGCACCGAGGTCCGCTACGTCAAGCCGCACGGCGCGCTCGGCAACCTCGCCGCAGCCGATTCAAGCGTCGCCGCGGGCATCATCGACGCCGTCAGCGTCGCGTTCCCGGCGCTCGCGATCCTTGCCATCTCCGGCACCCAGCTCGAGCTCGTCGCCCGAGCCGCCGGCGTCGAGGTCTACTCCGAGATCTTCGCCGACCGCGCCTACCAACCCAACGGTCAACTCGTGCCGCGCAGTCGGCCGGGGGCGGTGATCCATGATGCCGAGCAGGCTGCGCAGCGCCTTCTCACCTTCGTCGCGACAGGTCGCATGGCGGTCATGGACGGCGAGCCGATCGAGCTCGCCGCGCACTCGATCTGCGTCCACGGCGACACCCCCGGCGCCGTCGAGATGGCCCGCCACATTCGCGCCGAGTTGGTGATCGGCGGCCTCGAACCACGCCAGTTCATGCCGACGTGACGCCGAACCGGCTCGCCCAGGAAACGAGCCCCTACCTGCGCCAACACAGGGACAACCCCGTCGACTGGTACCCCTGGGGGCCGGAGGCGTTCGCCGCGGCGAAGGAGCGCAACGTCCCGATTCTGTTGAGCGTCGGGTACAGCGCCTGCCACTGGTGCCACGTGATGGCGCACGAGTGCTTCGAAGATCTCGAGGTCGCCGCGGAGATGAACCGCCTCTTCGTCAACATCAAGGTCGACCGCGAGGAACGACCCGACGTGGACGCCGTGTACATGGACGCCGTCCAGGCCCTGACCGGGCGCGGCGGCTGGCCGATGACCGTGTTCCTCACTCCGGAACGCAAGCCGTTCTACGGAGGGACCTACTTCCCCAAACCGAACCTGCTCGCGCTGATGTCCTCGATCGAAGACATCTGGGCGAACCGCCGCGCCGACATCGACCAGAACGTCACTGCGCTGATGACGGCCCTCGACCGCAGCACGACGATCACACCCGCCGACGCACTGCCCGGCGTGGATCTGATCAACATTGCACTGCAGCAGCTCGGGCAGAGCTTCGACAATGAGTGGGGCGGCTTCGGCACCGCGCCGAAATTCCCCTCGACGATGAACCTCGACGTCGTCCTGCGCGCTCATCAGCGTCATCCGAGCGACGCCGCACGCACCGTCGTCACGACCACGCTCGACGCCATGGCCAGCGGCGGGATGTGGGACCACATCGGCGGCGGGTTCGCGAGGTACAGCACCGATCGCGAATGGCTCGTCCCCCACTTCGAGAAGATGCTGTACGACCAGGCGATGCTGCTGCGCGTCTACGTGCACGCCTGGCTCGTGTTCGGCGAGGAGCGGTGGAAGCAGATCATCACCGAGACCGTCGCGTACGTGCTCGGCGAGATGACGAACGACGCCGGCGGATTCCATTCGGCCGAGGACGCAGACTCCCCGGACGAGCACGGTCACGGCCACGAGGGGTTGTCCTCGACCTGGACCATCTCAGAGCTCGTCGAGGTGCTCGGGCCCGACCTCGGCGCCGAGGCGGCCGAGTACTGGGAGGCGACCCCGGAGGGCAACTTCGAGGGCCGCAACATCCTCTGCCGGCTCCGTCATCGTGGCGATCTCATCCGCCCGCCGGCCATCGACGAAGCCCGCGCCAGGCTCGACGCGGCCCGATCTCTCCGTCGTCGGCCGGGCCTCGACGACAAGGTCCTGACGGAGTGGAACGCGCTGTTCCTCGGCGCATTGGCCGAGGCCGGCGCAGCCCTCGGGCGAGCCGATTGGCTCGACGCAGCGGTCACCAACGCCGAGTTCCTCCTCGCCGAGCTTCGCCGATCCGACGGTCGCTGGCACCGCTCGTGGCAGGCCGACGGCTCCCCGCAGGCCCGCCACGATGCGCTCGCCGCCGACCATGCCTGCCTGATCGACGCGTTCACACGGCTCGGCGAGGCGACCGGACAGGCGCGGTGGATCGCCGAAGCGGTCTCGGTCGCCGACACGCTTCTCGACCACTTCTGGGATACCGACGCCGGCGGGGTGTTCACCAGCGCCGACGACGCCGAAGCGCTGATCGTGCGCCAGAAGGATCTGCTCGACAACGCGACGCCGTCAGCGAACTCGGTCACGGCTGTCGCCCTCTACCGACTCGGGGCGCTGACCGGCGAGTCCCGGTTCACCAATCACGCCGACCAGACCGTGCAGCTGCTCGGCCGTGTCGTCGCCCAGGCCCCCACGGCCGGCGGCAATGCCCTCGCTGCGGTCGACATGCGCTCTCAGGGAATGTCCGAGATCGTGATCACGGGGGACCGACGTGATCTGGTCGACGTCGTCCGCGCACGCTGGCTGCCCAACGCCGTGGTGGCGTGGGGTGAGCCGTTCGACTCGCCGTTGTGGCAGGGTCGCAACGAGGGTGCCGCATTCGTCTGCGAGCACTTCGCCTGCCAACTCCCTGTAACGAACGTGGCGGACCTGGCCACGTTACTGTTGAACCGCTGATCGGAGATCCACCATGAAGAAGTCACTATTCGTCGCTGTCGGAGTCGTCTCGCTACTGGGCCTCGGCGCCTGCAGCAGCGACAGCAACTCGCTGTCGGTCAAGGAATCCAACGCCGGCGGCACAGCGACCAGCGTCGCCGGTTCCGCTACCGACGAGACCGCCACTGATTCCGGCACCGACGGCAGCGATGCCTCGGCCGGGACCATCCCCGACCTGTCCGGCGTACCCGGCTTCGCGGGCGTGTGCAGCACTTATCTGTCGGCCTTCGCCGGAGCTATCTCGGGCCAGGACGGCGATCTCGGGAGCCTCTCGTCGCTGTTCGACTCGTTGGACGGCAAGGTCCCCGCAGATCTCCAGTCCGCAGTGAAAGTGCTGTCGAAGGACTTCGCCAAGCTGCAGACGCTCTACGCGAAGTACGACAACGACTTCAGCAAGGCCGCGTCGGACCCAGCGTTCGCGACGTTGTTCTCCAACAGCGAGTTCACCGAAGCGAGCGCGAAGTTCAACGCGTGGATCTCGGCAGGCTGCCCCACCGACTGACGCCTGCTGGTCGACGGGACCTGGTCCTCGTCGTCACCAACCACCGCGGTGGATCACTTCGCCGGGTTGGCGGCGGCGGCGCGACGCACTGAGACCGGCACCGACCGCATTGGCCCGGTCGTCGGCGTCGGGCCAACCGAGCGCGATCGCACCGATCATCTGCAGATGTTCCGGGATCGCCAGCGACGTTCGTAGCGCAGCCTCACCGTTGAACACACCGAAGAACAGCGCACCGAGACCGAAGTTCTCGGCGGCGAGCAGCAGTGTCATCACCGACATCGACGCATCCACCGTCCAATACGGCGTCGGCCAGGATTCGGCAGACTCACCGAGACCGGCACGGACCTTGTCCGGCTCGGCGTAGCGCTGCACATAGGCATCCGGATCGGCCAGCGCGATCGCGATGATCGGCGCAGTCAGCAGTCCCTGCCAGCGGAACGTGGCCCGACGCTCGACCGGCAGCGTGGCATCCCAGAAACGGGCTGTCTCGTCGCCGGACAGCACGATGAGGTGCCAGCCCTGGGTCTTGCCGGCGCTCGGCGCGCGTGTGGCCAACTCGACCATGGAGTCGACGAGGTCGGCGGCAACCGGGCGACCGTCGAAGGCACGGGTCATCCGCCGTGAGCGGACCACCTCGCCGAACGAACGGTCGGGGTTCAGCGCGCCCCGAGCTTGACGAGATCCTCGGCCATGGTCCAGCCGTGGACGATCAGCGCGCCGCCCTTCTTCACGTTGACCGTGGCGAACTGGGCGGCGATGTCGGGGTTCGTCTTTTCCGGCTTCAGCGACTCGTGGTCGAGGAACCCGCTCTGACCGTTCGACTTGACGACGAAGCTCTGCTCGTCATATGTGGTGTCCACACCGAAGCGCTTGGCGAGTCGGCGACCCCAGGCCCGTTCCTCACCCACAGCACGATGGCCGGGACGAGGGATCATCTCGCCGAGTTGCTTGAAACCCTCGAGGCCCTCGGCGGACACGAACCGGGTGCCGACGACAACGTCCTCGTCCGGGAACGCCATCAGCGCACGGTGATAGGCCTCGCCCATCAGCCCCTTGAGGACCTGATCGCGCTTGGATGTGCGCTTGACGCTGAGCAGCCCGAGCAGGACGCACGGCGTGCCACCGATGCGTTCGAGCGTTGCGAACATGAACCCGTGGAGGACTCCGTCGACGCGGGCCGTGGTGCTGAGCACCCAGTCCTCTTTCGCCTTCGACACGCTACCGATGTCGAACGCGCCACCCATCGACGCCATCTCATCGAGGTCGGCGTCGCTGAGCGCCGCGCAGTCCCTGGTATCGACCTGGATTGCCATTGCGCTTCGTGCTCCCCGGTTGTCGTGCGCCACAGACGCGACGCGATTCCAAACAGAACCCTTATTCTGCCATCAATTCGGGGTGTTTCGGAAGTGAACCGCCAAACAGATGTACGAATGTGACGTCCGTAACAGGACGCACGTCACATCAGGCGTCACAGCATCACGGCATCGTGGCCGAATGCGACCCGGAGTTCACCGACGGCCCGGTCGAGGTCGACGCAGTAGTCGTCGGCAAGACGCAGGGTCTTGCCGCCGCCGAGCTGAACGTAGACCTGCGACTCCCCCGGATGGTCCTTGAGGATCCGCTTGAGCTGATGGATCTTGAGCTCGTTGAGCATGTTCGCCGGCAGGCGCAGGCGCAGCGGTGCCGAGCTGCCGGTGTCCAGCCCTTCGAGTATTGCGATGTCCTGGGCCATGAATCCAACGCGGGTCTCGTCCTTGCGATCGAGCCTGCCCTTGACGGTGATGATGGCATCGTCGACAAGGCGGTGCCCCTGCTCTTGCAACATGCGCGGGAACACGGTGACCTCCAACGCGCTGTCGAGGTCCTCCAGCGTGAAGACCGCCATCTGGTCGCCCTTCTTCGTGAACTTGCGTGAGAGGCCCGTGATCACGCCACCGAGGGTGAGGATCGCACCGTCTTCACGCTCGGACGCCTCGGCGACACTGCAGTCGACCTTTCGGCGCAGCGCAGCCTCCACACCGAGCAACGGATGGTCGCTGATGTAGAGCCCGAGCATCTCCTTCTCCGACTTCAGCAGGACTGCCTTCTCGAACTCCAGCTCAGGGATCTCGACACGTTCGTTGAACGTACTGCCCACCTCGGAACCGACGTCGCCGAACAGGCTCATCACGCCCTGGTCGCGCTCTCGGCGACGAACGACCGCCGCATCGATGATCTGCTCGAAGACCATCATCAGCCCCCGCCGAGGATGACCGAGCCCGTCGAACGCCCCCGCCTTGATCAGGGACTCGATGGTGCGTTTGTTGAGCACGCCTTCTGGCACTCGCTCGACGAAGTCGTAGAAGGACTCGTACGGGCCGCCGGCCACGCGGTCGACGAGCAGGAGATCGACGAGCCCCTCGCCGACGTTGCGTACTGCGGAGAGCCCGAACGCGATCGCCCCGGGGCTGCCGGCAGCCAGCTCGACGCCGGGCGGCACCTCGTTGAGTGACAGCGCAGCGAAGTCGCCGACCGAACGGTTGACGTCCGGGGTCAGCACCTTGATGCCCATCGAGCGGGCGTCGGACAGATAGATGGCTGCCTTGTCGAGATTGCTCTTGACGCTCGTCAACAGGCACGAGAAATACTCGACCGGGTAGTGCGCCTTGAGGTACGCCGTCTGGTAGGTGACCAGCCCATAGCCGAACGAGTGGCTCTTGTTGAACGCATAGTCGGCGAACTTCTCGATGATGTCGAAGAGGTCCTTGCCGAGCTTGTTCTCATACCCGCTCGTCACGCATCCACGCTCGAACGCGTCGCGCGCCTGGGCCATGACCTCGCGTGACTTCTTGCCCATGGCCTTGCGCAGGTTGTCGGCCTCGGCGAGCGAGTAGCCGGCGAACCGCTGCGCGACCCGCATCACGCTCTCCTGATAGATCATCAGACCGAACGTGTCGCTGAGTACCTCCTCGGCGTCGGCATGGAAGAACTCGACGGGCTTGCGACCGTTCTTGCGGTCCGCGTAGTCGTAGTGCATGTTGACGCTCATCGGGCCCGGCCGGTAGAGCGCGATCAGGGCGGCGACGTCCTCGAAGCTGTCCGGGGCGAGCGCCTTGAGCAGGGCCCGCATCGGCGGGGACTCCAGCTGGAAGACGCCGATCGTGTCGCCGCGGCTGAGCAGCTCGAAGGTCGCCAGGTCCTCGAGCGAGATCTCGTCGATGTCGAACGCCGCATCGCGACGCGAGCGCACCATGGCGACGGCGTCGGTGATGACGTCGAGGTTGCGCAGGCCGAGGAAGTCCATCTTCAGCAGACCGAGCTCTTCGACGCCATGCATTTCGAACTGCGTCACGACCGGGGCGTCTTCTGCCTTGCCACCGGGTGATGGTTTGCGCTGCACCGGCAGGTAGTCGGTCAGTTCGTTCTTGGTGATCACCACAGCTGCGGCATGGATGCCGTCGCTGCGCTTCAGCCCCTCCAGACCGCGGGCGACGTCGATGACACGTTTGAGGTCGGGATCGGTCTCGTACATCGCGCGCAGCTCGCTGGCGGCGTTGTACCCATCGGTGTACTTCGGGTTCTGCTCGAAGCAGTACTTGAGCGGTGTGTCGCGGCCCATCACGAGCGGCGGCATCGCCTTGGCCGCCTTGTCACCGACGCCGTAGGGGTACCCGAGCACGCGCGCCGCATCGCGCACGGCGTTACGGGCCTTGATCGTGCCGAACGTGATGATCTGGGCGACGTGGTCGCGGCCGTAGGTCTCGGCCGCATAGCGGATCATCTCGTCGCGATATCGCGAGTCGAAGTCCATGTCGATGTCGGGCATCGAGACCCGACTCGGGTTGAGGAACCGCTCGAACAGCAGGTCGTAGCGGATCGGGTCCAGCTCGGTGATCCGCAGCGCGTAGGCCACGGCGCAGCCGGCGGCCGAACCGCGGCCCGGACCGACGCGGATGCCGGCGTCCTTGGCATGTTTGATCAGGTCCCACACGATCAGGAAATAGCTGCTGAAGCCCATGTCGGCAATGACCTTGAGTTCGTACGCAACGCGCTCGGCGGCGTCGTTCGGCAGATTCTCGCCCCAGCGCATCCGGGCGCCTTCCCACGCGAGGTGGGTGAGGTACTCGGTGTCGTTCTCGAAGCCGGGCGGCAACGGGAAGTTTGGCAGCTCGACCTTGCCGAACTCGATGGTGACGTCGGCGCGCTCGGCGACCCACAGGGTGTTGTCGCACGCCTCGGGATAGTGCCGGAACAGGTGGCGCATCTCGTCGGCGGTCTTGAGGTAGTGCTCTTGGCCCTCGAACTTGAATCGTTTCGGGTCGCTGAGCATCGCCCCGGTCTGCACGCACAGCAGTGCGTCGTGGGCCTCGTGGTCGGCACGGTGGGTGTAGTGGCTGTCGTTCGTCGCGATCAGCGGTGCGCCGATCTTGCGGGCGATCTCGATCAGCTTGGGGTTGGTCTCGTGCTGGGCCGGCAAACCGTGGTCCTGCAGTTCGACGAAGAGATTGTCCTTGCCGAAGATGTCCTGCAGCCGAGAGGCCTTCTCGATCGCGCCCTTCTCGTCACCGTTGAGCAGCGACTGCAGCACATGGCCACCGAGGCACGAGGTCGTTGCGATCAAGCCCTCGTGGTACTTCTCGAGCAGCTCCCAGTCCATGCGCGGCTTGTAGTAGTAGCCCTCCATGAACGCGAGGCTGCTCAGCTGGATCAGGTTGCGGTAGCCGACATCGGTCTCGGCCAGCAGGGTGAGGTGGTAGTAGAGCTTCTTGCCGCCCTCGGTGTCACCGCCGGAGTCGTCGACACGACCTCGCCGAGCAGGCCGCTCCAGCCGCGAGTCCCAGGCCATGTAGGCCTCGGTACCGATGATCGGCTTGACCCCTTTGTCCCGGCATTCCTTGTAGAAGTCGAGGACCCCGTACATGTTGCCGTGGTCCGTCATCCCCAACGCCGGCATGCCATCGCTGGCGGCCTTGGCGACGAGTTCGTCCAGTCGAGCCGCACCGTCGAGCATCGAGAACTCGGTGTGGACATGGAGATGAGTGAACGAATCTCCCAACGAACGAACCCCTTCTCGGCGTGACGGCGCGGTACTTACAGCGCTGTGATTCGGTCGACTGTAGCAGCGAACCCAATCTGGCCGACGGGGTCAGAGATACGTGCCCGGGCGGTCGTTGACCGACCCGCCATCGGGCCCGCGCTGGGCCGCGAGCAGCCGCGGGTCGATTCCCTGCTCGGAGCCCGGAGCGATGCCGCGCATCTGCTCGAACTGCTGGCGTGCGGCGAGTTGCTGGGCGAAGAGCGTTGCCTGGATGCCATGGAAGAGGCCTTCCAGCCAGCCAACGAGCTGCGCATGCGCAACGCGGATCTCGCCCGATGTCGGCGCTGGGCCGTCCTTGAACGGCAGTGTGAGCATCCGCAACTCCTGCTGCAGATCGGGCGACAGTGCCTCTGCCAGCTCGACGATGGAGCGCTCGTAGATCTCCGCCAACCGCTCGCGGCTCGCTTCGTCGAGGTCGGTGCCCTTGACCTCCTCCAGCAGCTGCTTGACCATCGAACCGATACGCATCACCTTCGCGGGTGCCGTGACGGTCTCGGTCTGGGGCTCGTCCTCGGTCGTGGCCGGCATGATCTCGCCATGCTCGATCGGGGTGACGTCGGAGCTCGCGATTTCTGAGGCGGTGGTCTCGACGGCGTTGTTGGCGGCATCGGTCATGATGGGAAGCTCCTGCGGTGTCTAACTGCGGCCGGCGGACGCCAGCAAGGGTACGAGCATTTCGGCACTTGTCAGACTTCCGTGACGACAGATCAGCTCGTACGGGCCCGAGTCGGCTGCGTCAAAGAACGTGACCGGCTCGCGCGCGCACAGCGCGACGTCACCGAGCCGCCGGGCCACCGGCGCGGAGACCGCTGGGCCGAACCAGCCCTCGTCGATGACCTGCTCGCGCGTCACCACCCATGCCTGCGAGGCGTGCGCATCCCGGCATGCGTCGAACAGATCTGACTGCGCGCCCGGACGGGCATGGAACCAGCGGAACCGGCCCTCGCCGGACTGTGCCCGGACGTGGGCGAGCAGCTCGGCCGAGGGTCGGACGGTGTTGTCACCGACGCTGACCTGGCCGTGGTCAGCCGTGACGACGAGCGTCGCATCGGCCGGCATCCTCGACAGGACGTCGCCGACGAGGCGATCGACGTCGGCCAGCTCCGCGTCGTAGTACTCGCCGAAGCCACGCTCGTGCGCCGTCTTGTCGATGCCGTCGTAGTACGCATAGACGAACCGCTCCCCTGCGGCGAGCTGATGGCCGATCTCGACCGCGATCGCCGACATCGTGCGCCAGCCGACGAGCCGAGACCCGCGCAGGTGGGCCTCGGTGAAGCCCGAGCCTTCGAGCTCGGCCTTACTGATCACCGGCGGTGATTCTCCGAGGAACGGCGTGAATGGCTGCACGTCACGTGGCGGGTGCGACCGTCGGGCGTCGCCACGCTCACCATGCCAGCGCAAGACGTTGATGATGTCGCCGCCGATCTCGAAGCGGTAGCCGATGAGGCCGTGCTCGGCCGGTGTGAGGCCCGTCGCGATCGACGTCAACGCCGTTGCGGTCGTGGTCGGTGCGACGGTGGTGATCGAGCGGCCCTCCATCGAGCCGAGCGTCGGCGCCAGCGCGAGACGATCCTGCAGCTGCTCCCACCCGAGGCCGTCGATGACGAGGACGACGGTCTGCGGCGCCGCTGCGACCGCCGGCATCCACGAGGGCAGCGGCACGCCTCTCGGAGCCAGTAATGCCGGGATGATGCCGCGGACGTTCGCGCCGGAGTACTGAGGGAGGACGGGTTGTTCGTTCACGGGATCCTCAGTCCACCACGTTCTCCGAGGCTGCGCCACACGGTGGCGCACCATCGCCGGCGTCGCTGCCGTCGCCGTTGGCATCGGACCGCTACGATGAGGTTGTGCGCGTATCCACCAAGGGCGACTATGCCTGCCGAGCCCTGCTGTCGTTGGCACTGCACATCGACGAGCCCGGGCCGACATCGGTGAGTGACATCGCCCGGCGCACCGGCCTACCGCAGCCGTACCTCGAGCAGATCCTGCTCGCACTCAAAGGTGCCGGCCTGGTCCGCTCCAAGCGTGGCGTCGGTGGCGGATACATCCTCGCCCGGCCTACCAACGAGATCCGACTCTCAGAGATCCTCTCGGCTGTGGACGGGCCGATCTCACTCGGCGACTTCGGCGAGCCGCACCAAGACGGTGCGTGTGATCACGAAGGCCAGTGCGTGCTGCTCGCGATCTGGCACGAAGCCGGCGAGATGATGCGGCGGCACATGGAGGGCTTCACCCTCGCCGAGGTCGCTCAGGCGGCACAGGGCGACAAGCCCTGGCCGGACCTGCTCGCTGCACCGCTTGCGCTGTAGGGCCCTTATTCCGTCAGTCCGGCCAGCACGGCCGTCAGATCCGCAGGGATCTCAGACGTGAACGACATCGCTTCACCGGTCACCGGGTGCCGGAACGCGAGCGCCGCAGCGTGCAGGAACGGGCGTGGTGATGTGATGCCCGAGCGGATGCCGCCGTACGGACCGTCGCCGATCACCGGGTGGCCGGCGGCTGCGAGGTGCACCCGGATCTGGTGCGTCCGTCCGGTCTCGAGATGGCACTCCAGCCGGCTCGCATCGACCGGGCCGGTGAAGTTGATGATCGTGCGGTAGCGGGTGCGAGCCGGCTTGCCGTCGATCACCACGGCCATGCGCAGCGGATCGCGGTGATCGCGCCCGATCGGCGCATCGATCACGCCGTTCGCTGATTCGAGGTGACCCCACACCAGTGTCTGATACGCGCGGGTGACGAGGCGCGCCGCGAGAGCAGCGACGAGGGTGTCGTACGCGACCTGGCTCCGGGCAACAGCCATCAAGCCGCTGGTGCCGACATCGAGGCGGTGGACGATGCCGGGGCGGAGCGGATCACCGACGTCGGCGATCTCCGGGTACAGCGCCAACATCGCGTTGACGAGCGTGCCGTCGGGATGACCGTGACCGGGGTGGACGACGAGTCCGGCCGGCTTGTCGACGACGATCACGTCGTCGTCGGCGTAGACGATCGGCACGATGATCGACTGATCGCCGACCGGTAGCAGTCGCTTCGGGATCTTCTCGTGATCGATCTCGATGATCTGACCGAGAGCAACTCGCACCTTCCCGCTCACCGAGACGACACCGTCGACCTGGGCACCGCCGTCGGCAACGAGCGTCGCAGCGTCGGAGCGGCTGATGTCGGTCAACAACGCGACGATGCGATCGAGGCGTTCGCCGGCGAGGGCTGCGGGGATTTCTTCGCGGATCATGCTGGGGCCCGTCGTGAATCGAACAGGGCGGCGAGCAACAAGAGCGCGCCGCCGATGGTGACGCCCATGTCGGCGACATTGAAGATCGGCCACCAGCGGAAGTCGATGAAGTCGATCACACTGCCCCGAAGCCAGGCCTCACCGCGGAACAACCGGTCGGCGAGGTTGCCGATGGCCCCACCGACGACGAAGCCGACGGCCACCGTCGAGGCCCGCCCGCCGGAGCGGCGCACCGAGAGCAGCATGACGACGATGACGATCAGCGCAACCACGCCGATGTAGGGGCCGATGCCCTGGGCACGCGAGAACGCCATCCCGCTGTTGAAGGTCAGGTTCCAGTCGAGGGTCCAGATCACGTGACGCGACCGTCCGTCGGCAAGCGCATTCAGCGCCCATCGCTTGGACCACTGGTCCAGCACCACCACGACGGCTGCGATGAGCAGGCTGAACCGCAGCGTCGACGAGTGCGGCGCGGACGACGTCATCGACGTCCGATCCCGCCGACCTTCTCCTCGGTGAGCTCGGTCGCCCACGGAATGGCCTCGAGACGCTCGCGCGAGATCGGCGTGAACGAGACGACCGAGTAGCCGTAGGTGCCGAGCTCCAGCCGCTTCAACGCACCATCGATCTCCTCGATGTCCTGGCGGGCCCGGGCCGACAGGAACAGGTCGCGTTCGCGCTCGACGACCATCGTGTCGCCTTCGCCGGACTCGTCGTCGAACTGAACGTCGCCCATCTCTTCGTCGATCAAGGAGTTGGCCTCGTCCTCGAGACGCAATGCTTGGCCGGTGAGCGACTCACGGGCCTCGATCAGCAGTTTGAACTGCGCGGTGAGGAACTTGGCATCGAAGTCCTTGGTGTACTTGATGCCATCCTTGGTCTCACCCTTGACAGGCGGGATCACGAGGGCCGGAGGAGGCGGCGGCGGCGGCTTCTTGGTCGACGGGCGAGCGCGAACGGGTTCGGCGGCAACGGCAACGGCAACGGGGGTCTCGACGGTCTCGGTTGCTTTGGTCGCCTTCTTGGCGGGTGCTGAATCTTTCACTGCGTCCTTTGATGTCGAGGGAGATGATGTGGACGGAGGGGCCTTGGCCCTCGATGCTTTGGCCGCAGCGGTGACCGGAGCAGCGCCTGCGGCTGCTCGAGTGGACTGCTTGGTGGCTGGACCGGCGACCTTCTTCGCCGGTGCCGCACTCTTTTTGACCATGAGGGCCTCCCGATGGATCGAACTTGCGGAGCGTAGGCCCTCTCGGGCACTTCGCCAACGGCACCGGGCAGTTTGTGCGAAGAATCAACCGTCAGCTCCGCTCGACGTCGATGCCCACCGACTCCCCGTCGAGCTCGAGCCCGACACCCGGCCCGTCGACGGCGACGACCATCCGATCAGCCCAGCTCAGCGATGTCGCGAGGGTCTCGGCCTTGACGAAGTCGAGATGTTCGGCGAGCTGGGCTCGCAGCCGCTCCGACGCGGCGATGGTCAGCGAGATCCGGTCGCCGACCTCGAGACCGGCATCTCGGCGGGCCTGCTGGACGAGGCGGACGAGGTCGCGGGCCACACCCTCGGCTTCCAGCTCGGGGGTGAGGGCGCAGTCGAGCACGACCACACCCGTACCGTCGGACAGCGCCGTACTCGCCGCGTCGTCGCCGGCGTCGGTGGTGGCGACGAGCTTGAGCGAGTACTCGCCGGGCTCGAGCGCGAACCCGCCAGCGACCACGACGTCGCCGTCGCGGTGCCAGTCCCCCGCCTTGACGGCCCTGATCACCTGCTGGGTCTGGCCGCCGAGCCGCGGTCCGAGTGCCGCCGGTACGACCTGGAGCACGCTGGTCGCGACGGATGCGACGTCGTCGGTGAGCACCACCCGCTTGACGTTGACCTCATCGGCGATCAGGTCGACGAACGCGGCCAGGTCGGCCGAGCCCGGATCGGCGATGGTCAGTGTCGCGAGCGGTTGGCGGACGCGCCGTCCATGGGACTTGCGCACGCTCAGCGTCGCCGAGCAGACGTCACGGACGCGGTCCATCACCGCGACCAACTCTGCGTCGGCGGGCAGGACCGAGGCGTCCGGCCAGTCGCGCAGGTGCACGCTGCGCTCGCCGGTGAGGCCCTTGTAGACCGCGTCGGTGATCAGCGGCAGCAGTGGGGCGACCGTCTCGCAGAGCACGGCGAGCACGGTGTGCAATGTATTGATCGCAGCCTGGTCGCCGGCCCAGAACCGGTCCCGGCTCCGGCGGATGTACCAGTTGGTCAGCGCGTCGAGGAAGGTTCGCACCTCCGTGCACGCGAGGTAGAGGTCGTAGGCATCCATGTCAGCGGTCACCCGCTCGACGAGGTCGCGGGTCTTGGCGAGGATGTACCGGTCGAGCACGTTCGTCGACGACGCGTCGAACGTGCCGGTCTTGCCTTCGGCGTTGGCGTACAGGGTCAGGAAGTACCAGCTGTTCCACAGCGGCAGGATCACCTGGCGGACGGTCTCACGCATCCCGCTCTCGGTCACGGGCGCGTCGCCACCGCGCAGGATCGCCGACGACAGCAGGGACCAGCGCATCGCGTCGGCGCCGTAGGTGTCGAACACCTTCCACGGGTCCGGGTAGTTGCGCAGGCTCTTGGACATCTTCTGGTTGTCGTCGCCGAGGAGAATGCCGTGGCTGACGCAGTTGCGGAACGCCGGGCGGTCGAACAGCGCGGTGGCGAGCACGTGCAACGTGTAGAACCAGCCGCGAGTCTGGTTGATGTACTCGACGATGAAGTCGCCCGGGTAGTGCCCCTCGAACCACTCGCGGTTCTCGAACGGGTAGTGCACCTGGGCGAACGGCATCGAGCCACTCTCGAACCAGCAGTCGAGCACCTCGGGCACTCGGCGCATCATCGACCGGCCGGTCGGGTCGTCGGGGTTGGGGCGCACGAGGTCGTCGACCTGCGGGCGGTGGAGGTCGGTCACGGTGGTTCCGAAATCACGTTCGAGGTCGGCCAGGCTGCCGTAGCAGTCGATGCGCGGGTACTCCGGGTTGTCGCTCTTCCAGACCGGGATCGGGGAGCCCCAGAACCGGTTGCGACTGATGCTCCAGTCGCGGGCGTTGGCGAGCCACTTGCCGAACGATCCGTCCTTGACGTGGCCGGGCACCCAGTGGATCTCCTGGTTCAGCTCGACCATCCGGTCCTTGAACTTGGTGACCTCGACGAACCACGACGAGATCGCCCGGTAGACCAGCGGCTGGGCGCAGCGCCAGCAGTGCGGGTAACTGTGATCGTAGGTCTCGTGGCGAACCACGACTCGGGTCGCCGGTGTGTCGCCACGGTCTTTCAGCTCGCGGATGATGCCCGGGTTGGCGTCGAAGACATGCTGGCCGAACCACGGGGTGACCTCGGCGGTGTAGCGGCCGTGCTCGTCCATCGGGCAGATGGTCGGGATGCCGACGGCGTTGCAGGCGAGTTGGTCGTCCTCACCGAAGCCGGGCGCCATGTGCACGACGCCGGTGCCGTCCTCGGTCGACACGAAGTCGGCCGCGATGACCTGGAACGCGTTGGGTGTATCGGCGAAGAAGTCGAACAGCGGCGTGTACGTCCGCCCGACCAGCTCGGCGCCGGTCAGCGTGCCGACCCGCTCGGTGTCGGCGAGCTCACGTGCGTATGTTTCCAGGCGGGAATCGGCGAGCACGTACTTCGTGCCGTCCACATCCTGCATCACGGCGTACTCGATCTCCGGACCGACGGCGAGGGCGAGGTTCGACGGGAGCGTCCACGGTGTCGTCGTCCAGGCGAGGATCCGCTCGCCGGTCTCGAGCTGGAACGCGACGGTCAGCGTCGGATCCTGGCGGTCCTTGTACACGTCGTCCATGCGCGTCTCGGTGTTGCTGAGCGGTGTCTCGCAGCGCCAGCAGTAGGCCAGGACCTTGAAGCCCTCGTAGATCAGGCCCTTGTCCCACAGGGTCTTGAACGCCCACATGACGCTCTCCATGTAGGTGATGTCGAGGGTCTTGTAGTCGTTCTGGAAGTCGACCCAGCGCGCCTGGCGGCCGACGTAGCGCTCCCATTCGCTCGTGTAACGCAGCACGCTCGTACGGCAGACGTCGTTGAACTCGGCGATCCCGAACGCGGTGATCTCCGGGTGCCCGCTGATGCCGAGCTCCTTCTCCGCCTCGACCTCGGCCGGCAACCCGTGACAGTCCCAGCCGAAGCGGCGGTCGACATGACGACCGCGCATCGTCTGATAGCGCGGCACGGCGTCTTTGACGTAGCCGGTCAGCAGGTGGCCATAATGCGGCAGCCCGTTGGCAAAGGGGGGACCGTCGTAGAAGACGTACTCGTTGTCGGTGAGCCCGGGCACGGTGCCTACTGCGCGGTTGGCAAGGCTGGCCTCGAACGTACGGTCCGCTTCCCAGAACGCCTGGATGCCCTCTTCGATCAACGGCAGATTCGGTTGCGGTTCGACGGTGGGGTACGGCACGGGTGGCTCCTGTTCGACGGGCCCGGAGGGCTGATCTCAGGGACGAGCCGAAGCCCGCGGTACCACCCTGCTTACCGCCGGCCGCAGCCGTCGGTCACTCGTGTTCGCCGGCGATGACGGGCCAGACCCGTTCGGTTCTACTGATCCGGCCGGGGCCGAACGTTCTTCCGAAGGCTCGGAGGTGATGACCTCGTCGACGCCGTTGCGGCCAGGCTACCGCCCAGCCACCCGCGTCAAACCTCGCTGTTTGGAACCGGGGGCCGGTTCAGGCCGAGCTTCAGATGTTCGAGCCGCCGACCCGGAACGCGTCGTTCTCGCGCCGCTGGACCTGGGGCACTTCGGAGGTGATGTCGTCGAAGGACAGTTCACTGCCGAACGCGGGCGTTGCATCGGTGAGCGGACGGTCCGCCGTCACCGCTGGCTCCGTCGCCGCAGCTGTGTCGGCGTCATCGGCCGGGTCGTCGGTTACAGGAGTCGACGGGTCGACGCGCTCCATCGCCATCGTCGCATCCGGATCGGCATCGACGCCCTGCGCATCTGCGGCATTGACCGCGGACATCAGCGGACGACGCAGTTCGCTGAGGCCGCCGTTCGCATTGTCGACGAGCTCGGTCAGGGCCCCGGCCACGTCTCGCAGGCGCTCTCGATGAGTGATCACGTGCTGCTCGAGGTGCTCGACGTCGCTGAGGAGGAACTCGCGGCGGGCGAGCAACGCCTGCACCTCGCTCTCGATCTGGATCCGCTGACCCTCGCCGGCCTTGCGCGCCTCAGCCTTGGCCTCTTCGATCAGCCGGACCTGCGTCTCGCGGGCGTTGTCGACGGCGTAGCGGGCTTCGGCCTCAGCGTCCTCGCGGATGCGTGCGGCCATGCCTTCGGCCTCGGCAATGGTGGTGTCCGCCGTGCGCTGGGCGAGCAGGAGCGTCCGGCTGATGGTCTCGGACTCCTCGACCGCAGCGACCGGGGCGACGATGGCCGTGGGGCCCGGCGCAACGGCCGTGGCCGGCTGGGCCGCGATCTCCTGCAGGCGGGCCACCGCAGCACGGGCCCGGGCTTCCATCGCCGCAGCCTGTGACTGGGTGCCTTCGATCGCGGTGGCCAACTGGGCGAGGTAGGCACGCACCTCGTCCGGGTCGTAACCCTTCTTGACGGTTTTGAAGGTCGTGCTCGCGACGGACTGCGGACTCAATTCCATGAAGCGCGATGCTACGCCGCTGGCGCAGCAACATCAGCACACGTGCGGTTCAGTCGTCGTAGCCGTTGTTCTGCCGGTTCAACGGCTTGAGCAGGTACACGCCACTCGCGACCTTCTCCATGCTGCCGTTCAAGCCGTAGCAGATGCCGCTGGCGAAATCGATCAGTCGACGCGACACGTCGCGGTCGGTGTTCTCGAGGTTCATGATCACCGGCAGCCCTTCTTTGAACCGATCGGCGATCTCTTGGGCCTGATCGAACCGGCGCGGCTTGACGGTCGCTGGTTCACCTGCGATCGGCAGGGTGCGCACGGTCGGGGTGGCGGGGCGAGGATTGGTCGGGCGTGGCTGCACCGAGGAATCATCGGAGGGCTGCTGTGGCCGACGGGGCATATTGGACTCCGCATTGGTGAGAGGGAAGCTCGGACGTGCCGGAGCAGTCCGGACCATCTCCTCCTCCGGTTCCTGGTAGG
>JANXUX010000374.1 GCA_025351965.1 Actinomycetes bacterium
CTCCTCGAGGCCGCCCTCGGTCTCCAGGAGCGACGCCTCGGCCTCGCCGAGCGCGTTGCGGACGTCGTCGATCTGCTTCGAATCGGCCCCAGCAGCGCCGAAAACGCCAGAGGACGCCGTCAGCGCCTCGATCAGGCCGCGCACGTTCTGAGAGATGGCCACCGTCCGGCCAGAGGCCTCGCCGGCGGATCCGGTCGCGGTGACCAGCGCATCGTTCGTGGCCTGCACATGCGTGGCCAGGGCGGCGGTGGCATCGGCCAGGGCAATCGTGCCCGCCAGCGACGATCGGGCGGCGGCGGTGGCCGAGGCGTCGTTCACGTCGCCAGCGGCCAGCCAGGCGAACACGGCGGCCACGAGCACGGCGCCCATCGCAACACCGAGCAGCCGGGACGCGAGCGAGGGGGCGAGAGGGGATCGGATACCACGCTGCACGACGTCCATTCTGACCCGCCGCAACAATGGGCTCGCGCCACGGGAGGGAACTAAGCTCAGCTGCGTCATGAGCACCCATGCGTCCTCCCCCACGCCGGACAAGGCCCCGAAGCGGTTCAAGCCGCATCAACTGGTCCTCACGATCGGCATCTTCATGGCGATCTTCACGGTGATCTCGGGCATCGTCCCCTTGATCACGAAATGGCACAGCACCAGCACGATCACCCGCGAGACGTTCAGCGGTATCCCCGGTCCGTTGCAGATCGCGTTCTACACCGTGATCCCGGTGATGCTCGTGTGGGGTGCGTTCGCGTTCTCCGATCGCGTCAAGAACTGGGAGCGTGGCGGTCCGGACCGTCGCCGCACCACCCCGAAGAACGCCAAGCGTCGCCTCGCCGACTTCCGCGCCGGCGTGTACATGCGCACCCTGCTGCGCGATTCCGCCGCCGGGCTGATGCACTCGATGATCTACTTCGGCTTCCTCGTCCTGCTCGGTGTCACCACTGTGCTCGAGGTCGACCACCAGCTGCCCGAGGGCCTCAAGTTCCTCCACGGCCGCACGTACATGGGCTACGCCTTCATCGGTGACCTCGCCGGCCTGGTCTTCGTCGGCGGTCTACTGCTCGCGATCAGCCGCCGCTACATCCAGCGCCCGTACCGGATCCGGATCAAGACCAAGCCCGAGCACGCGGTGATCCTCGGCGTGTTCCTCACGATCGGCCTCAGCGGTTTCCTCGCCGAGGGCGTGCGCATCGCCCAGCAGGACCAGCCGAGCTTCGAGAAGTGGAGCTTCATCGGCTATCCGCTCAGCAACCTGTTCACTGGCAGCTCGGCGCGCACGCTCGACATCTGGCACCAGGCCTCTTGGGGCCTGCACGTGCTGGCGTTCATCGTGTTCCTGGCGCTCCTGCCGATCACGATGCTGCGCCACATGTTCACCTCGCCGTTGAACATGTACCTCAAGGACCGTGAGCGTCCCAAGGGCGCGATGAAGGCGATGCCGAACCTGACCGAGACCTCGCTGGAGACCTTCGGGGCGTCCGTCGTCGAGGACTTCACGTGGAAGCAACTGCTCGACACCGACGCCTGCACGATGTGCGGCCGCTGCACCAGCGTGTGCCCGGCGCACGCGACCGGCAAGCCGCTGGATCCGCGCGAGATCGTGCTCAAGATCGGCGAGGTCATGGCCGCCACCGCCGCGAACCACGTCTCGCCGCCCATCGGCACCGACGTCGAGATCAAGATCGGCAGCACCTCGGTGTTCGAGCGGATCACCGCCGAGGAGATCTGGGCCTGCACGAGCTGCAAGGCCTGCGACGAGATCTGCCCGGTCAACATCGAGATCCTCGACAAGATCCTCGACATGCGCCGCTATCTCTCCCTGATGGAGAGCAACTTCCCGGCCGAGCTGGGCAACGCCTACCGGGCGATGGAGAACCAGGGCAACCCATGGGGGATGGCCCAGGGCGAGCGTGGCGACTGGGCCAAGGGCCTCGACGTCACCGTCGTCGATCCGGGTGAGCCGTTCGAGGCCGAGTACCTCTACTGGGTCGGTTGCGCGGGGTCGTTCGACGACAAGAACAAGAAGGTCACCCAGTCGATGGCCAAGCTGCTCAAGCGGGCTGGCATCAGCGTGGCCATCCTCGGACCGTCGGAGATGTGCACCGGTGACTCGGCTCGGCGGAGCGGCAACGAGTACCTGTTCCAGATGCTGGCGATGCCGAACATCGAGATGCTCGACGGGATGGGTGTGAAGAAGATCATCACCCAGTGCCCGCACTGCTTCAACACGTTGAAGAACGAGTACCCGCAGCTCGGTGGCAAC
>JANXUX010000372.1 GCA_025351965.1 Actinomycetes bacterium
GCATGGGCCAGCCAGAGTTCGCCAAGCTCTCGATCTTCTTCCCGATGTGGAACGAAGAGGAGTACATCGAGCGGGCAGTCAACGCCGGCCGTGCGGCGTGTGAGGAGCTGCTGACCCGCGGTGACATCGCCGACTACGAGCTGATCATCGTCGACGATGCCTCGACCGACGCCACGCCGGCGATGGCCGACCACCTCGCCGCCACCGACTCTCATGTACGTGTCGTGCACCACCCGGTGAACCGCAAGCTGGGCGGCTCGATCAAGACCGGGTTCGGCGCGGCGACGGGCGATCTCGTGCTCTACACCGATGCTGATCTGCCGTTCGACTTCGAGGAGCTGCACAAGGCGATCCGGATCATGCGGCTCTACGAGAGCGACATCGTCAGCGCCTACCGCCATGACCGCACCGAGGAGGGTTCGTCCCGGGCGATCTACACCTTCTTCTACAACCTGCTCATCCGGCTGATGTTCGGCGTCAAGATGCGCGACATCAACTTCGCGTTCAAGCTGTGCAAGCGCGGCATTTTCGACCACATCCAGCTGCACAGCGAGGGTTCTTTCATCGACGCCGAACTGGTGATCCGGGCCAAGAAGCTGGGCTACACCGTGACCCAGTTCGGGGTGGACTACTTCCCTCGCACCCGAGGCGTCTCCACCCTCAGCAGTCCCGCGATCATCATCAAGATCCTGCGTGAGATGCGCGAATTGCGCGGCGAGCTGCGCGAGATCACGCCGGTCGTCGGCGTCTGAACTCGCCCACCGGATCGTTCGGGCGGGCGCCCGGCCAAATGTGCACTCAATTTCCGGCCATCGAGGGCCCGGCCTCCCGCGCCCTTGGTAACGTCGATCCAGAGCCCGCTCGACGTCCCACATGAACACTCCCCGCCGCCGCCCCCCTGCCTCCACGCCGAAGCCGATTGCCAAATGGCTCCCCGCCATCGCTGCCGTGTCGGTCCTCGCCGTGGTCGTCCTGGCCGGCACCGCAGGGGGCAAGGACACGAACAACATCGGGTCCAACGCTGACGCGGGTGCCGCCGAGACCGTTGAATCGGCGACGTCCACCTCGAACGCGATCGATGACTCGACCGTTGGCTATGACGTCACCGGCCTGACCGTGCCGGAGAGCACGATGCCGGCCGTCGGGACCGACAGCACGCCGCTGCCGGTCACCAAGACCCAGCTCGGGCGGACCCTCGTCGGTGGGGCGTACGGCGACGACGTCAAGCAACTCCAGACCCGGCTCACCGAGCTCGGCTTCGTTCCCGGCGTCATCGACGGCGCCTTCGGGGAGCAGACCAAGGAAGCGGTCTGGGCCTTCGACAAGCTCGTCCTGAAGATGCCCCGCGACCAGGTCGACGAGTCGGGGCGGGTGTCCAACGAGACCTGGCAGCTGATGCAGGATCCGATCGTGATCCAGCCGCGCCGTCCGGGTTCGGGAACCCACGTCGAGATCTACCTGCCCGAGCAGGTCGCGGCCGTCTTCACCGACAACAGGGCCACGCTCGTCATCCACATCTCGAGCGGGACCGCACTCACGTCGGAGCGGACCAAGGACAACTCCTGGTGCGAGACCGTCACCCTCGACACCGACGCCGACGGCAACCTGCTCGATCCGCCCCAGCAGCAGGCGGTGTGCGGGGTGTCGTACACGCCCGGCGGCGTCTTCCGGTTCCAGCGCCAGGTCACCGGTGACCGGGTCGGGGCTCTCGGGCGGATGTTCAATCCGATCTATTTCAATTACGGCATCGCGATGCACGGCGCGAAGAATGTGCCGCTCGAGCCCGCGTCGCACGGTTGTATCCGGATGAACCAGACGATCTCGAACACCTTCCAGTCCTTCGTCCACCTCCGTGACTACGTCTATGTGTGGGGCCAGGACGGCAAGGAGCCCGAGCAGTACACCAAGCAACAGAGCTACCCGGTCTTCAACTATCCGGATCCCGACGCCACGACCACCACGGTCAAGACGACGACCACGACGACGAAGCCGGCGGTCACCACGACGACGGCGAAGCCCTCGTCGAGCAGCGCCACGACGACCACGGCCGGTACCCCCTCGGTGTCGACGAGCGCCAAGCCAACGGCAACGACCACCGCACCGACCTCAGCCCCGACGGTGGCGCCGACTGCCCCGCCGACGTCGCCTCCCCCGGTATCACCGCCGAGCACGCTCTCGCCCTGATCGGCGGGCGCGTGACTCGGATGAGTTCAGCCGGTGGGCGTTCTGGCACCATGTCGGGATGAGTGCTCACCCGTACGACGAGTTCGGTCTCTTCCCCGAGAACATCGCCGAGTTCGACCTGCCCGTCGTCGCGACGCCCGTCGTGGAGCGGATCGAGACGGTGCTCGAGGGCGAGGACGGGCGAACAGTGAGCGCGCTGCGCTGGGGCGAGTTCGAGCCGCAGGTCGTGTTCATCCACGGCGGTGCCCAGAACGCGCACACCTGGGACACCGTCGCACTTGCGTTGGGCGTCTCCCTGCTGGCCATCGATCTCCCCGGGCACGGCCACTCCGGCTGGCGCGACGACGGCGCCTATACCCCTGCCAACCTTGCCGACGACGCCGCCCAGGTCATCCGCCGCCTGGCCCCACAGGCCAGGGTCGTGGTCGGGATGTCGCTCGGTGGACTGACGAGCATCGAGCTGGCGTCGCGTCACCCTGAGCTCGTCCGCGAGCTGATCCTGGTCGACATCACCCCGGGCGTCAACCAGCAGAAGGCCAAGGCGGTGACCGACTTCGTCAACGGCCCGCAGACCTTCCCCAGCTTCGACGACCTGCTTGCGCGCACCATCGAACACAACCCGACCCGTACCGAGTCCTCGTTGCGGCGAGGCATCCTCCACAACGCCCATCAGACTGCCGACGGCGCCTGGCAGTGGAACTACGACCGGCGCAGCCACGCCCGCTCGCGTGACGAGGATCCAGTCGGCGCCGAGGCCACAGCGATCGCATACTCGCCGTTGTGGGACCACTTCGGTGCGCTGGAATGCTCGGTCGCACTACTCCGCGGGTCGCTGTCACCCGTCGTCGACGACGAGGACGTCGCCGAGGCGCTGCGCCGCCAGCCGACGCTACGGGTCGAGGTCGTCGACGGTGCCGGGCACAGCATTCAGGGCGACCGCCCGGTCGAGCTCGCCGCCCTCGTCCGCGACATCGCCCTCTGACGACCAGATCGGCTCACGTCGACCGGTTCAGCCGCCGTGGCCGCTGATCCGGTTGTTGCACTCGGTGATGCCCCCGAGCACGCCGGCTCGGAAGTTGTCGATGGTCTCGAACGCGCTGCCCATCGCATCGCCGATGGGGGCGTCGCTGAGCAGCGCTGTCTCGACGGCCTCGTCGAGGTCGCCCGGGGAGATGTACAGGCGGGTGTTGTCGATGGTGCCGTCTGATGGAGGAATCGTGTCCTTGGTCCAGGCGCCGGTGAGGCAGACGTCGATCAGCGTGCGTTGGCCGCCGGTGAGGTTGCTACCGAGTTGGGTCTGCACGGCTTCGCTCCAGGCGTTGCTGACGATGTAGCCGACCGAGAAGTCGCCGAACTTGTCGTAGAGGGCCTTGGCGTAACCTTCGTCGTAGAAGATTTCGTTGGTCGCTGCGCAGTAGGTGGCCGTGAACGCCCAGGCCGTTTCGTCGATGCCGTCGCAGGTGGGGAACGGGCCGTCGTGGGCAAAGGCCGTGATCGTCGGTGCCTGGAACGACGACACTGCGCCGGTCCAGAAGCGGGTGAGATCCGTCTCGACCTGCGGCAGGATCTGGTCGTAGGGCAGGTTGCCGCCGGAGTTGAACTCCTGCTCGCTCGTGAACGGCAGGTCGAGCAGCGGCAGCGGGTTGGTCTCCATTGCCTTGCATGCCTCGGCGCCGCCGATGAAGCCGTTCTCGAAGGCGCCGACACGGTCGAACGCATTTCCGTGGGCGCTACCGGTCAGGACATCCTCGCCGAGCGTGGGGTCCTTGACGGCCACCATTGCCGACAAGCCCCCTTTGATGTCGCTGTCGGTGAACGTCAGTCGGCTGGATTCGCCACGGGCGACGTGGGCGGTCCACGACCCGGCGAAGCAGTCGGCCTGCTGCTCCCAGTAGATGGTGGGTGTGCTGTCGCCGAACACTCCGACGCGGTACTGGATGCCGTGTCCGAACTCATGCGCGAACACGACGCCAACGGCGCTGTTGCCGAATGCCTGGGTCAGCGCCGGGACCAGGTCGAAGTCGTCGTAAGCGATGTAGTCGCCGGCCGAGCAGTAGAACGCGTTTCCCTGGGCGGCGTACTGCTCCGACGGATCGCTGGGGCATCCGTCCGGCAGCGGCTCGGCGCAGTCGGGGTAGCTGGCCCAGATGCCGCCCTGCAGCTCCGGGAACGGTGCACCGTAGACCTGGGGATAGGTCTCACGCCAGTAGTCCTGGATGTCGGCGAGCGATGCCTGGAGGAAGTCGTCGTAGGGCTGCTTCGTCTTGTTCGCGCCGAAGTCGATTGCTGCGTCGGCAGGGTTGTCGACAACGCTCGACGGTGGCGGGGTGGTGCCGTCGGGGTCGGGGATGGGCACTTCGGTGTCGCCGGTGGTGTCGGGCGTCGTGTCATTCGAAATCGTGTCCGGCGTCGACGTCGCACTCCCGTCGCTCGTCGCCGTCGTGGCGCCGCTGGCGGCATCGGAACGGCCGGCGGTGAGGCCGGGATCCGAGGAGCCGCATGCCGAGACCAGCAGGCAACCAGCGGCGGAGAGCAGGACCAACGTTCGACGCATGTCCGGATCCTACGCAGCTGCGGCGAGCAGGTTCTGCATCTCGGTGATCTCGCCGCGCTGCCCCGACACCATCGATGCGGCGAGCTTGACGACCTCGCTCGTCGAGGCGTGATCAACGGCGTACTCGGCCATATGCATACCGCCCTGGTGGTGGGCGATCATCAACGTCAGGAACAGACTGCCGGCGTCGGATCCGGTCGCCGCCGTGAGCCGGTCGAGGTCGTCGGCGGACGCGAGCCCGGGCATCCGGTCGACCGGCACCGACTCGTTCATCCACGACATCGCGGTGTCGGTCTGGTTGGCCTCCGGCTCGCCGTACTCGCGCAGTAGTTGGATCATCTTGCCGCTCTCCACGGCCTGGCCGAACGCGATCTCGCGTGCGATCTGTTTGACCATCTGGTCGGTGCCCGTCGTGGAGAGCAGCGTCAGGCCCATCTCGACGGCCTGCTCGTGGTGGGTGCGCATGTCTTGGAGGAAGCCGATGTCGACGGCGTTGGGGTCCGGGGTCGCAGTGCGTTCGCCGACGACGAACCCGGTCCCGGCAGCGAGTACGAGCACGCCGATGAGCAGCGCGATGATGTTCAGCGGATTCTGCCACCAGGGCAGCACGATCCCGCCGTCGTCGTCATCTTGGTCGACATCGGTCTCGGGTCCTGTGCCGGCACCCGATCCGTTCACATCCGTCATCACCCGGTGAGTTTCGCAGCTGCCACAACGCAACCGGAGGTCACCTGCCACAATCATCTGCGTGAAGAGCCCTGGGTCACGGCGTTCGCGGTGCCGGTCCTGCACCATGGCGCTGCTGGTGCTCGCCGGTCCGCTCGTCGTTGCGTGTACGAGCTCGAGTTCGTCGGTGCCGACCACAGCGCGTGACGACTCGATCGGCCCGTCCATACCGACGACCGTTGTGCAGCCGCTGCCGTCGATGCCACCCGGCTCCGAGCGGTCCGAGCCCGCTCCGTGGGAGGTCGACACGAAACGATGCGCTGCGGACAGTGGCGTCGACGACCCGATCACCGCGACATTGACGATCGGGTCGATCGCGCCGCAGACCGGCGGGCTGGTCAGCGCGGTCTACGCGCCCGTGATCAAGGGGTTCGAGGCCTACATCGATCATGCCAACGCGACGCGTCTGCTCGGCGACCTGCAGCTGAACCTCGTCGTCGCCGACGACCAGGGTGATCCGGCGCTGACGCCTGCGGCTGCCGGCGGGCTGATCGCTGCGAACGCCGACGTCGTCACTGGCGTGCTCGGATCGGCGAACAACCTCGCGATCCGCGATCTGCTCAACACAGCCTGCATCCCGCAGTTGATGGCGCTCGGCAACTCGGCGCGCTTCGGTGACGTTGCGTCGTATCCGTGGACGATGGGCGCGCTGGTGCCCGTCACCGTGGAGACCACCGTCTACGTCAACTCCATCGTGCGATCACAGGGAGAGAGCTCCACTGTTGCCTTGCTGGTCACCGACGACAGCGACGGGCAGACCTTCGCCAACTCCTTCACCGCTGCGGCCGCCGACACGGCGCTGACCATCGTCGAGACCCAGGTCGTCGAGCCGAACGTCATCGTCGCGCCCAATGCGCAGCTGCTGCAGATCGCCGCCCAGCAGCCGGACGCGATCGTGGCCTCCTTGACGGGTGCGGCGTGCGCGACGTTCCTCATCGAGCTCGCCAACATCGAGTTCGCCCTTGGCGGCCAGTGGACGCCGACCGTCTACATGTCGAGTGGCTGCGCAGATCCTTCGATCCTGTCGCTCGCCGGCAACACCGCCGACGGCGTGTACACGTCCTCGAACCTGGTCACGGATGAGCCGACGTTCGATGCGGCGATGGCCGCCGCCGGCGTCACCGATGGACTCGCTGCTGCCGCCGAGGGTTGGACGGCTGCGGAGGCAACGGTGGCGATCATCGAACAGGCTGCGCAGTCCGATGCCGGACTGACACGTGCCTCGATCATCGACGCGGCCCGCCATCTCGACATCACGCCGTCGCTCGGGCGGCCCGGTGTTCACTTCATCACCGACGGCACCGACGACGGCTATCCGGCCGAGTCGCTGCAGGTGATCCGCTACGTCGCGTCGAGTCACGACTTCGTCGACGTCGGCCCGATCGTGGCCCAGTTCGAGAGCTGAGCGACCGGTCGCGGCCGGTCTAGGGTTGCTGGACGCATGCCGCGGCCTGCGCGCCGAGGGCGGCCAGAACTTCAGAATCCTGGGTCGCGATTGCCGCCACGTCGAGTCCGCTGACGAGCTTCTCCAGGCAGGCGTCGTCGACGGTGAGGCCCGACGCCGACAGGCTCGTCTTGAGCTGGGCGAGGATCGCGGCCTGGGTCGTGGTCAGACCGCCGGCGACCGGTACCGAGCCGCCATCAGTGCCGCCCGAGCAGTCGAACAGTTCGACGACGAGCCCTTGGCCCTGCGAGCTCAGCTTCGTCGCGTCCAGGTTGTCGTCGGCCACGGATTGGGAGAGCAGGGTGTAATCAGCATCCGAGAACTTGTCGACGACCTTGGCCGCGCAGTCTTCGTCGACCTGGATGCCACCGTCCTTGGCGCTCTTGACGAGTGCAGCGACGGTGGTCGAGCGCGACGACGACGACTTCGAGTCCGAACCGCATCCAGCGACTCCGAGCACGGAGACAGCGGAGATCGACAGTGCGAGGAGGCGAGAGTTCACGTGGACATCCTGGTGATCGGAGGGGCCGCAGAGCCGTTCGGCGGCGGGACGAGCGAAGCCGGAACCTAGCATTCGTCAGGTGGTCGTGGTGAGCTCACGATTCATGTGCGCCCAGAGCAGCGCCGTCAGTGACAGCCCGTCGCCGATGCGGCCCGCCGCGATCTCGGCGCGGATCTTCGGCCACGACACCCACTCGATGCGCTCCGATTCGCTCGGATCACTGGGCTCACCGACGGAGGTGGCCGACGTCGTGCCGAACAGGTTGAACACGCCGTCGGACGTCCCGTTGTAGGGGAAGTAGCGCCCGATCGAGGACAGCTCACCGGGCCGCCATCCGGTCTCCTCGAGAACCTCACGCGCTGCTGCCTCGATCGGTGTCTCGCCAGCGTCGACGCGGCCGGCGGGCACCTCCCAACCCCACGTGTCCGTTGCGAAGCGGTGGCGCCAGAGCAGGAGCACGCCGCGTACCGGGTCGTCGATGACGGTACCGGCCGCCTCGGCCGGCATCCGTACGACGTGGTGCTCGAAGCGTGGCCCGTCGGGGATCTCGATGTCGGTGAGGGCGAGGTTGACCCAGTCGCTCTCGTAGATCATCCGCTCGCCGTGCACGATCCACTTCATCCGGTTCCTCCATTGTTCGTCTCACCGGACACGAGCACACCGTCGCCGACTCGTTCGATGCGCGTCCGTCGTCCTCGACGCAACGAGTCGAACGAGACGATGAGCAGGCCGATCCAGACGAGGACGAAACCGAAGACGCGCATCGCGTCCAGCTTCTCGTGGTAGGCCAGCCAGCCGAGCAGGAAGTTGATCGTGGGGACGATGTACTGGATCAGCGCCATCACCGTCAGGGGCAGGCGCTGGGCGGCGAAGGCGAACATCAGCAGGGGCAGGGTCGTCACGATCCCGGTCGCCGCGATCAGGCCCCACTCGATGGGCGAAGCGGTGTCTCGGGCGCTACCGGATCGGGTCAGCTCGAAGGCGACGAGCGCGAGAGCAGGAAGCACGAGCACCATCGTCTCGGCGGTCATGCCCTCGATGGCGGTCAACGGCGAGCGCTTCTTGACGAACGAGTACACGACCCACGATCCGGCGATCAGCATCGAGACCCAGGGGAACCGCCCGTACCCGACAGTCAGCACGACGACAGCGGCGAGTGCGAACACGAGGGCCACCTGTTGGGCGCGCCGCATCGTCTCGTGGAGTACGACGACTCCCGCGACCATCAGCCCGATCGGCGTGACGAAGTAGCCGAGAGCGGTCTCGATCACCCGTCCGTGCACGACGGCCCAGACGTAGGTCGTCCAGTTCACGGTGAGCACGACTGCGGCGAACACCGTGCGCCGCAGCAGCACCGGATCGCGCAGGGTGCGCAGGATCGGCACGAGTCGACCCGTCGCTGCGGTGAAGATGCCCATCACGATCGCAGAGGACATGATCCGGTAACCGATCAGCTCGAATGCGTCGAAGTGCTCGAGCGCTTTCCAGAAGATCGTGACGAGACCCCAGAACACATAGGCAGTGGAGCCCCAGATCAGGCCGGACCGGCGGACGCCGGGATCATCGAGGTCGAAGGGCGAATCCGCGACCGCAGCCGTCACGGCTTCCAGCCGTTGAAGTACGTGATCTCCTCAGCCGCGCGGCGCGTGCCCGGCTTGAACGAATCGCCCGTGTAGTACGCCACCGGCGTCATCGCGACCTGGGTGACGGTCTCGGGGATGCCGAGCAACTGGCGGGCCTCGGCCTCGTACTCGAGGTGCAGGGTCGTCCACGCCGTACCGAGCCGGCGCGACCTCGCCGCGAGCATGAAGCTCCACACGGCCGGCAAGATGCTGCCGTAGAAGGCGGACACCGTGCCCTGTGAGCCGACCGGCGCGCCGAGGCTGCACGGGATCACCAGCGCGGGGACCTGATCCAGCACGTCGGCGAGGTGATCGGAGCTGCCCATGATCGCCTGGGTGTCGGTCTTGCCCATCCGCTCGGCGGCCTCGCGCTGGGCGGCCATATATGGCGCGTACGACTTTCGGTACAGCTCGGCGACACCGAGCTTGAGCGCGGGATCGTCGACCACGATCCACCGCCAGCGCTGCACGTTGCCCCCGGCCGGCGCTTGGGTCGCGATGCGGATGCAATCGAGGATGAGGTCGCGCGGGACCGGCGTGGTGAGGTCGAGCCGCTTGCGGACCGCCCGCGTGGTGGTCAGGAGGCGGTCGGTCTGCTCGAGGTCGAAGGATTCACCCATGCCCGTACAGTACGACCGCCGGTCGGACCGCCGTGCAACGCAATGTCGGAAACGGTCGCCGGCCACTCGATATGGTGACCCGATGGCGGCACATGGGACAACGGCACGACGGACGATGCGACATCGCGGATGGATCTCCGTCACGGTCGTGTTGGGATTCGCAGCGGCCGGATGTGGCTCGTCGGCGAGCGGCGTGCGGATCTCGAGGTCCGACGCGCCGGATCTGTCGACGGTCGACACCGCCGAACCGACGGACACGACCGACGCTCCGGACACGACTGATGCGCCCGACACCACGGAGGCTCCGGTCACGACGGATGGTCCGGTCACGACGGACGCACCACCGACGTCGATGGACCTGCCGACGATGATGGACGTGCCGGGCACCGACATCCCGCTCGACGGCCCGTACCCGTACGACGCCGACAAGCCGGCCCAGCCGTTCGACGGCCTGATGGTGGCGACGGTGACCGATCTCGAGCAGTACTGGGCCGACACGATGCCGCAGGTGTTCGGTATCGACTACGTGCCGCTCGCCGGCGGCATCTTCCCCTCCTACCCGGCCAGGACGGAGTATCCACCCAACGGTTGCTTCTCCTCCTATGTGGACGTGCAGGACAACGGTTTCTACTGCCCCGACGGTGACTTCATCACGTGGGACGATCCGGGCTACGCGCTCGACAACTACACCGACCACGGATCCGGAGCGATCACGGGCCTGATGTCGCACGAGTGGGGTCACGCGATCCAGGCCCGCACCGGCGTGTTCGACATCGTCCCCGAGGGCTCGACCCCGGTCGTCGAGTTGCAAGCGGACTGCTACAGCGGTGCCTGGTTCGGGCACATCGCCCGCGGCGAGAGCGACCTGCTCAGCTTCACCGACGCAGACGTCCGCAGTGGCCTGCTCGACACTGCGCTCTCCGCGGACCCGGTCGGCTCGTCACCGACGGACGAGGGCGCACACGGAGCTGGCTTCGACCGGGTCGGGGCCTTCCAGGACGGCTTCAACCTCGGCGCGACGCAGTGCGCGACCTACGTCGAGAACAACCCGCCGATCACAGAGTTCGGTTTCGACGAGAGCTACGACGCCGACGACGATCCGGGCGACCTGCCCTACGACGAGCTGCTCACCCTGATCCCCGACGATCTCAACACGTTCTGGATGGCCACGCTGCCCGACTCGTTCCGGCCACTGACGATCGCGACGTTCACGGGGACCCCGCCCGCGTGCGACGGTCTGTCTGCCGAGGCGATCGCGCAGTCCCTGGCCATCTACTGCCCGGCCGACGGCACGGTGTTGGTCAACGACGACGCAGCACGCGTCGACGTCGACCGTATCGGCGACTTCTCGGCCGGCTACTTCCTCGCCAGCGCCTGGGCCGAGGCCGCGCAGACATCCGTCGACAGCCGATTGAACGGCGTGAAGCGGGTCTTGTACGACGACTGCTTCGTCGGCGTGTGGGCCAAGAGCCTGCCGATCACCGACGACAACAGCGGCCGTCTCGTGTTGTCGCCCGGCGACCTCGACGAAGCCGTCGCGACAGCAATCCAGTTCGCGGACAACTCAGCCGCCGACGATGTCCTGGGCGACGCGTTCGAGAAGATCGACGCCTTCCGCCACGGTGCGCTCGGCGGCATCAGCGGCTGCAACGACTACTTCGGGTGACTGCGCCAGATCGGGCCACCGCGGCCATCGGTGAGAGCAAAGCCCCGAACTGACTGCGTGGTGACGTCTCGGTGCATCCACGGCGAAACGTCAGCGCTGGATGCACCGAGAGTTCGCGGAGCGCCACTCAGACCGCGTCGAAGGTGGGGGCCTCTGCGTCGCCCCGTGCTGAATTTGTCGACCGAGCGTCCAGGTCACGACCGGCCGAGACGTCAGGTCGTGCGTTGGCGAGCGAGGTGTGCGTCGAGCGCCGCGAAGCTGCGCTCGAACGAGACGGCGGCCCGGCTGGCCACGAGCCGGCGCAGTGGGCGGCCCCACCACTTCGGGTCCATCGCCATCCGGTAGAGGATGCTTGTTTCACCCGGTGCGGCGTCGTCGAACGTGACCCGCTCGACGAGCGAGGTCGCGAAACTCATCCGCATCGCGGTCGCGGTGAAGGCCCACAGCCGCTCCGGCTCCCAGCCGATGAACTGCTCGTCGACGCGCAGGCCGTTGACCTCGATCGAGCGCGTCGAGCCGACCCCGCCGAACGGTTCGCTCGTGGCTCGGCAGCTCCGGCACTTCTCGAACCAGATCGTCCAACTCTCGTTGTCGATCAGTGCCGCCCACACCTCTGTGGGTGTGGCGTGGAATCGCCCGTGGAAGTCGAAGATCCATGGGGCCCGATCGGCGAAAACGAGATCACGAGTGACCATGGTGCTCATCTGGCGAACCTTAGATGACGGGTGCGGGTGCGAGCAGCCCGCACTGTTCAGCCGCGCAGGACGAGCAGATGCTGCCCGGCGATGCTCTCGACCTGCGTGGTGACGTCGAACCCGGGTCGCAGCCGTGACAACCGGTCGAGCAGCCACGTCGCGGCCTCTTCGGCATCGGCCTTGGTGGGGCACCGGGCCATGACCTCGCGACCGGACTTGCGCTGCAACCGGTCCACGCTCGTCAGGATCGGCGCCGGGTCGGACACGAAGAGGTGGTCGGCCCACGGCACGATCGCCGCAACGGCACCCTTGCGGGTGTTGCACGACCGATGCGCCAATCGCTCGCTCGCCACTTCCGGTGCGCCACCGCCGTGCTTGCCCGACTTCTTCGCGTTGCCCGAGCGCTTGCTGTCCGGCACGAGGCCGTCCAGGCTCGGCCCGCGCGCATCGTTGACGGACATCTGCGGATCGACGGTCTGGTCACAGATCCAGCACCGCCATCCGTCGCGTTCACCGATCTCGTCCAGCCGGCTCATCTCCGCACGCTACCTGTGGGGTGCGCGGTGGTTGGGGTTGTGGCATGTTGAGCGCGTGAAGATCGTCGTTGGTTCGACCCCGCAGGACACCGCCTCTCAGGCCGCCGGATGGATGGCGCGGCGAATCCGTTCCGCTGTTCGATTACGCGGTGTGTGCCGGCTCGCCGTCAGTGGTGGGGGCACTCCTGCGTTGATGTTCGACGATCTGGCGACGATGGACCTGCCGTGGGCGTCGGTCCACGTGTTCCAAGTCGACGAGCGGGTCGCACCCGACGGGCACCCGGACCGCAACGCCGGCCAACTGGCGGCCCACCTCACCGACCCCGTCCCGGTCCGCAAGGCGAATGTGCACCTCATGCCGGTGACGGTGAAATCGCTCACGCGCGCCGCATCCACGTACGCGTCGAAGCTGGGCGAGGTCCCGCTCGACATCGTCCATCTCGGCATCGGCGACGACGGTCACACCGCGTCGTGGCCGCCCGGCGATCCGGTGATCGACGCGCCCGGCGCGGTCGCGGTGAGCGCGCTGTTCAACGGTCGGATCCGGATGACCCTCACGCCGGTGGCCGTCAACGCAGCACGGGCACGCATGCTGCTGGTCGTCGGTG
>JANXUX010000384.1 GCA_025351965.1 Actinomycetes bacterium
GACACCCACATCAACCCACCACTCCGCCTGGCCATCATCATCGGCAGCACCCGCGAGGGCCGCTTCGCCGACGTCATCGCCAACTGGTTCGTCGCAAGCACCCGGGATCGCGCCGACTTCGAGATCGACGTGATCGACGTCGCCACCCTGGACCTGCCGGTGCACTTCACCAAGTCGCCGTCGACGGCCGTGGCCGACTACGCCGCACGCATCGAGCGCGCCGAGGCCTACGTCGTCGTGACCCCCGAGTACAACCACAGCTACCCGGCATCGTTGAAACACGCCATCGATCTCGCCCACGCCGAATGGCACCGCAAGCCGGTTGCGTTCGTCTCCTATGGCGGGATCTCCGGCGGACTTCGCGCCGTCGAGCACCTCCGCCAGGTGTTCGCCGAGCTGCGCACGGTCACCATCCGTGAGACTCTCAGCTTCCATGGTCCGTGGCGCCAGTTCGACGAGGCGGGTGTCCTCGGCGATCCAACGATGGCCGATCTGGCGACAACGACGATGCTCGACGATCTGGCGTGGTGGGCGCTCGCCTTGCGCCACGCGAAGGAAGCGGACTCCGCCACCCTCGAGCACGCAGCCTCGTGATGCGCGCTGTCGGGGTGGACGCCCGTGCTGAGCCGGTCCCAGGCCGAGCCGAGCCCGCAAGTCGTCGGCGCACTCAGCGCAGTCCGGCGACCACCGGCGTCGAACGGTCCAGGCACTCCTGCAGCTCTGCGCGCAGGGTCGGCGAGATCGTCGGGTCGGCGAGCGTGGCAATGACCGGATGCACGGTGCGGTCGGCCCGCTCCTCGCACAACAGCACCGGCGTGGCATCGGCAGCGAACGTGCCTGGCGACGTCTCGGTGAAGCGCACCGAGGCAAGCAACCCGTCGAGCGTGTGCGGATCGGCGTAGCGACCGATCTGGTTCGTTCCCATCCCGGAGACGAAGTTGCCCACGCTCCAGAAGACCACCGTGCCGTTGACGCGCTCGACGGGTTGGACGACGTGCGGGCCGTGCTCGATCACCAGATCGATGTGCGACGCCTTCGTGATTTCGCTGATGAACGCTCGATCGGCGGCGATCGGTGCGGGGAGCAATTCTTGGGCGATGTGCACGCTCACGATGACGACCTGCGCACCGGCCGAGCGCGCCGCGTCGACGTCGGCGGCCACGCGTGCGGGGTCGGTCGTGTAGTTCATCAGCCACGGCACGCTCGGGGCCACCGTGTTCGAGTATGTGGTGTAGGAGAGGTGGGTCACGCGCACACCGTTGACCTCGAACACGGCGGGCGAGGACTCAGCGGGCGAGCGGGCTGTTCCGGTGTGGGTGATGCCAGCCGCGTCCAGCGCGGCGAGCGTGGACGAGATGCCGCCGGCGCCGAGGTCGTAGCTGTGGTTCGACGCCGTACTGCATCGGTCGAACCCGGCTGCACGTAGGCCGGCTGCGACCTCGAACGGCGCCTCGATCAGGTTGCCGCCGAACGGTGAGCGGCCGTAGACGCCGGGCCGCTCCCCCGGTGCGCCGATGGGGATCTCCATGTGGCAGATCGCCAGGTCAGCCGAGCGCAGCACCGGCGCGACCGAGGCGAACACCGGCGTGTAGTCGAAGCGCACACCCGGCCCGGCCGCGTTCGTCGCGGCGAGGTTGACCGCGTTCTCGGTGAGCACGTCACCCGTTGCCGCGATCGTGAACGTGCGCGGTGGGGGCCGTACGCGCACCGCCTGCGCCGCCACCGCACCTGGTGCGGCGATGTCGGCGATGTCACCGCCATTGGCTCGCGCCGTGGGCACCGTGACGAGCACGCAGACGCCACTCATCAGTGCGAACACGCCCCACGAAGGCCGACGCATCAACGGTCTCAGGCAGTCGAGCCGGCGTCCACGAGCACGTTGGCGCCTGTGATGTGGTTGGAGTCGGCGGAGGCCAGGAACGTGATCGTCCCGGCGATCTCCTCCGGTGTCGACATCCGCCCGAGCAACCCGTGCGAGCGGTGCATCAGGTGCGGATCGGCGTCGTCGGGCGGCGTGAACAGACGGAGCAGCAACGTGTCGACGGCGCCTGGACTGACCGCGTTGGCGCGCAGACCCTGCGGGCCGTACTCGACCGCCAACGACTTCGTGAAGGCGAGCAGCGCACCCTTGGACGCGCTGTAGGTCGTCAGGTACGCGCTGCCGCGCACGGCAGCGGCGGAGCAGACGTTGACGACCGCGCCGCGCGAGGCGAGCAGCGCGTCGAGCGCGTACTTCGCCGTCCAGAACGGCCCGCCGAAGTTGACCGCCATGACTCGGTCCACTTCGTCCGGCGACACCTCGGGGAAGCGGCGGTAGAAGCCGGTGCCCGCACAGTTGATCAGCACGTCGAGCCCACCGAGCGTGTCGAGCGCCGCCGACATCGCATCACCGACCCGCAGCGGTTCGGCGACGTCGCACTCGATCGCATACGCGGTGCCGTTGGCGCGCTGGATCTCGGCGACGGTGGATGCGCCCCCGCCATCGGCGATGTCGATGATCGCGACCGTGCCGCCCTCGTCGGCGATGCGCAGCGCGGACGCACGACCCATCCCCGATGCGGCGCCGGTGATGACGACTCGCTTGCCCGTGAACCGGGCCATCAGAGCGGTACCCCGGATGGCCGGCAGTCCGGGCTCCAGAGACCCTCCCACCACTCGCGTTCCACGCCGAGCGGATCGGGCACCATGTGCGGCATCACGTCGAGCACCATCGTCTGGCGGGCGAGATGGTCGTAGGCGGGCCACGGTCCGACGACATCGCACGTCGGGTCCCCGGTCGCCGCGAACGTCGCCCACGCTGTGCGCAGCGCGAGGCCGACGGCGCGACCGTCGTCGTCGATGCCGATGAACTCGCCCCAACCGTCGGCGTCGAACGTGTCGAAGGTGAACGGCAGATCGATCGCATGGAACGCGCCGACGTCGCGATCCGGGCGCTTGGCCTGCCACGCGAATTCGTACAGGAACGTCGGCGCAGGGCCGCGTCGGGAGTCGGCGACACGCACGACGGGGAGGCGCATGATGCCGTCGGTCGAGATCTCGGCCCAGACGTCCGAGCCGTTCGGGCGTGCGCTGCCGACGGCACGGTCGAGGTACTCGCCGACCAGGCCCTCGGCGATGTCGGCACCCGGGTCCGCGGCCATCCGCGACGTCAGGTACTGGCGCGCCCAGGCGGCGAGGCCCCCTCGGCCCAGTGCGTCGGCGCGCGGGTCCGGGAACAGGCGCATCTCGTCAGAGGTGAACCCGATCAGCAGATCGAGTTCGTCGACCGCGCCGGCGGCGACCGCCAACGACGGCGTCGTCGTGATGAACACGTCGTCGACGACCGGGTGGAAGACCATCGTGCCGACCTCGAACAGCAACTGGTTGGCGACAGCGGTCTGGGCGTCGAGGAGTTGCTCGGCGGTCAGCGCACGCAGGTCGTCGACCGTGGTCGCGCCCGTGTGCTGCAGCAGGGTCTGCGTGACGCGTGTGCTGGTTGCGGCGCGCTGGGTGAAATCCACCCCAGGGCTCTGCACGATGGCTCGACACACGGCCGACGAGAAGCCGGGCGTGGTGAGCAGGTTCATGATCGAGCCCGCACCGCCGGACTCGCCGAAGACCGTGATCCGCTCGGGGTCCCCGCCCAGCTCGGCGATGTGGTCGCGGACCCACTGCAGGCCGAGGCGTTGGTCGTGGCTGCCGCAGTTCGTGTCCGCGGTCTCGCCGCCCGGCACCGCGCGCAGATCGAGGAACCCGAAGGCACCGACGCGGTAGTTGAGCGACACCACGATCACGTGCTGCTCGGACGCAAGCCTGGCCCCCCGATACGTCGGTGACGCGCTGCCGCCGACGATGAACGCCCCGCCGTACAGCCAGACCATCACCGGCAGCCGCTCGTCTGCAGCGGCGGGGGTCCAGACGTTCAGGGTCAGGCAGTCCTCGCTGACCGGCCCGGGATCCATGCCCGGCACGGCGGTGGCGAGCATGCCCTCCTTGGGCTGCATCGGGGCCGGACCGAAGGCGTCATGGGCGAGCGACCAGTCAGGCGCCGGTGCGGCAGTGGCCCGTCGGAACCGGCCGTCGCCGACCGGGGCGTTCCCGTACGCGATCCCGAGCAGCTGACGCATCTCAGTACGCGTTCGGGTCGGCCTGCACCGCCGCCGGAACGGGGTGGCGGTACAGATCAGCGGCGTTGGCCCAGGTGATCTTACGGATGTCCTCGGACGGCAGGTTGCCGATCTCTTCGTGGATGACCCGCTGGGTGCGCGGCCAGGTCGAGTCGCAATGCGGGTAGTCGGACTCGAGCAGGATGTTGCCGACGCCGATCCGGTCACGCAGCGCGAACGACGACTGGTCCTCCACGGCGCAGAACCAGAAGTTGCGCTGGAGCACCTCGGCTGGGGTCAGGTCGCCCTTCCACGTGCCGTACATCGAGTTGTAGCTCTGCATGTGATCGAGCCGATCGAGGAGGCCGACGACCCAACCGATGCCGCCCTCGGACAGACAGATCTTGAGGTCCGGGAAGCGCACCGGCAGCAGCGAGAACAGCCAGTCGACGGCGGCGAACATCGCGTAGCCGAAGAACAGCACGCCGACGACGTCGGGCGGCGCGTCGTCGGTGGTCGAGGGCGAGGCTCCCGAGGACCCGATGTGGAGGTTGATGACGGTCTCGGTCTCGGCGCACGCCTGGATGATCGGGTCCCAATGGCCCGAGTGCAGCGTCGGCAGGCCGAGCGCATGCGGACTCTCGGTGAACGTCACGGCCGTGAATCCGCGAGCCGCGTTCTCGCGGATCATCTCCGCGCCGACCACCGGGTCGAGCAGCCACGGCAGCTGGCAGGGGATGATGCGCCCGGGATGGGTGCCCGCCCATTCCTCGAGGTGCCAGTCGTTCCACGCCCGCACGCAGGCCATCGCAAGGTCCTTGTCCGGCGTCGTCATCTGCAGCCGCTGACCGGCGAAGCCGGGCAGGAACGACGGGAAGTTCAGCGATGCGTAGATGCCATTGAGATCCATGTCGGCGACGCGGGCATCGATGTCCCAGGCGCCGCGGCGCATCTGATCGAAGCGGACCGGCTCGAACCCCCACTCCGACACCGGACGGCCGACGACTGCGTTGAAGCCGACGTTGGGGAGATCGACACCGTCGTAGACCCAGGTCTGGCGGCCGTCACCGGTCTCGACGACCTTCGGTGCCCGGTCGGCCATTGCCTTGGGCACGCGACCCTCGAACGTGTGCGGTGGCTCGACGATGTGATCGTCGACGGAGATGACGGTGTACTGACGATCGGCGCGCGGCGGGTCGGGCAGGAACGTCACCGTCCGCTCGGCACCCACCGCCGCCTGCGTGAAGTTGAGGTCCGTGGCCAGGTCATCGAGGCTGCGCATGGTTCTTCTCCTCGTTCAAGACGTCGGGCTCGTCACGGAGCAGCTGGCGGACGGCACCGGCGAAGTAGACGGGCGCACCACGCTCGAGCAGCGACGCCTTCATGCCCACCATCTGGCCACGCGCCATCGCGAGCGGCTCGCGGCCGAGGGCCATCACGTCGTAGGACAGACGGCAGGCCCGGTCCAGCGATGCCGCTCGATACACGGCTTCCTCGACGGTGGCACCGGTGATGATGATCCCGTGCGAGCCGAGGAACACGACAGAGGCGTCGCCGATCTGGTCGGCGAGGTCCGCGCCGAGGTCGCTCGTGTCGACCTCGCCCGTGTACTCCTGCACGAAGTGGATGTCGTCGAGGAACATCGATCCCGTCTGGTGGACGAGGTCGGGAAGCACGCCGAGCGCGGTGAGCAGCGTGACGTAGTACGGGTGGTTGTGGATCACCACGCGCGCATCGGCGCGTCGGCGGTGGAGCTCGGTGTGGATGTGGATCGCCGGGGTGACGTCCCACTGACCGGCGACAACGATGCCGTCGGCGTCGACCTCGCAGATGTCGGCCGCCGAGATCTCCCGCCACCACAGGCCCCACGGGTTGACGAGCATCGTGTCGCTGCCGGGACGCTGCCAGGTGATGTGCCCGGCGATGTTCTCCGAGAACCCCTCGCGGGCGAGCACCCGGAAGGCACAGGCGAGCTTCTGTTCGTCGCTCAGGTCGACGCCGATGGGTGGGGTGATCTTCGGCGCCCAGACGCCGAGCCCGCCCCTGCGGACGGTCTCCGGCTCGCGGATGTCTGTCATCGGTGCATCTTGACACGGGCTCCGCGCCGCTGACGATGGGGAGCGACCCGTCTCCTACGCTCGCCGCCATGCGTGTTGTCGTGCTGGATGACTATCAGAACATTGCCGCAGCTTTCGTCGACTGGGGCGATCTCGACCCCGTCTCGATCACCGAGCACATCGCTGACGAGGTGGCCCTGGCGACAGCTCTGGCAGGCGCAGAGATCGTCGTCGCGATGCGCGAACGCACCGCGTTCCCGGCGTCGCTCTTCGATCGACTGCCTGATCTGCGCCTGCTCGTCACCACCGGCAACCGTAACGCGGTCATCGATCTCGCCGCTGCGGCCACTCACGGCGTGACGGTGTGCGGGACGATGGGGATCGTCACCTCCACGTCCGAACTGACGTGGGCGCTGATCCATTCCGTCAGCCGCCGCGTCGCCGCAGACGATGCGACCATCCGCGCCGGCGGTTGGCAGACCCGGATCGGAACCGGTCTCGCCGGGCAACGGCTCGGCCTGATCGGCCTCGGCAACATCGGCGGACTCGTCGCCAAGGTCGGGCTCGCGTTCGGAATGGACGTCGTCTCCTGGAGCCAGAACCTCACCCAGGAGCGCGCCGAGAAGTTCGGCATCCGCGCGGTGAGCAAGTCAGAGTTGATCGAGACATCCGATGTCGTCTCCCTGCACCTCCAGCTGAGCGAACGAACCCGACACGTCATCGGTGCGTCGGAGCTGACCGCGATGAAGCCGTCGGCGATCCTGATCAACACCTCGCGGGGCCCGCTGATCGATCAGGCCGCGCTCGTCGCCGCACTGCAGCGCCACGTCATCGCAGGTGCCGGACTCGACGTCTACGAGGTCGAGCCACTGCCGATCGACGACCCACTACGCGCCCTGGCGAACACGGTGCTCACTCCGCACACCGGATACGTGGTCTCTCAGTGCTACGACATCTTCTACCGCGAGATCGTCGAGAACATCGTGGCCTGGTGCTCGGGCTCGCCGCTGCGGGTATTGACCGCGCCCACCTGACAGGGCCCACCTGAGACCGCCTCGACGTGACCGCCGTTCGACTTCCGAGACGTCACGTCCGTGTTTGACACCGCCGCAGCGTAGGGTACGACCCACTGTGACCGCTCAACCCGAATCCGTCTGCGCGACCGAGTACACCCGGCGCAACATCCGGGCCGCATGGGCCGTCCATGCGCTCACTGCGAGCGGCGTGATCGTCGGCTACGTCGGCCTCAACTCGGTGATCGAGGGCCACGCCCGCGCCGGCATCATCTGGCTCATCGTCGCTCTCATCCTCGACGGCATCGATGGCCCCATCGCGCGCAAGCTCGACGTCCGCGGCCGCATCCCCACGCTCGACGGCAACTCACTCGACCTGATCGTGGACTACTTCACCTGCGCGATCGTGCCGGTTGCGTTCCTCTACCAGTTCGACATCGTCCCCGAGCACACCAGTGGACCGATCGGGTTCACGATCTTGTTCGTCAGCGCGCTGTGGATGGCCCGCACCGATCAAGAGGACGAGGAGCGATGGTTCAACGGTTTCCCGGCCGAGTGGAACATGATCATCCCGTCGCTGTTCCTGCTCCGCTACAACGCCTGGGTCAACCTCGTCATCTGCATCGTGTTCTGCGCGCTCACCTTGTCGCGGGTGCAGTTCGCCCATCCGGTCTCGGTGCGCGAACGGCGCGGCATCTCGCTGACGTTCATGACGCTGTGGCTGGGCTCGATGTTGTGGTTGGCCATCGCCCAGCACGACGTCCCTGTCGTTCGCGCCATCCTCGTCGTCGCCCCGCTGTGGACCATTGCCCAGGTGATCCTTCGCGCGTGGAGCAAGCGGTCCCAGGCCGCACGGGGCAGCCACATGACTCGCGCCACCGGTTGAATCCGTACGCTGCCGGGCGTGAGCATCCTCAACCTCCACACCTTCGGTGACCCGGACGGCGAGACCCTCGTCGCGATCCATGGCATCACCGGCCACGGCCGCCGGTTCCGTCGTCTGGCCGAGGAGGCCTGGCCGAACCGACGCACGATCGCCGTCGACCTGCGTGGCCACGGCCGATCGCTGTCCGACGGCCCGTGGTCGATCCCCCAGCACGTCACCGACGTCATCGACACGCTCGACTCCCTCGGCATCGCCGAAACAGACCTGATCGGTCACTCCTACGGTGGGGTGATCGGCTACCACCTCCTCGCCCGTTCGCCGGAACGGATCCGCCGCCTGGTGATGCTCGACCCGGCCTTCGCCCGTCCGGCGGACGCGATGAACGGCGCGGCCGTCGCAGAGATGGCCAAACCCGGGTTCGCGTCCTCCGACGAGGCGCTCGCGGCCGAGTGGGTCGGCTACCCCGAGCACGTACTACCGGCCGCCATCGAGAACGTCGAGGAACACCTCCAACTTGGCGACGACGGTCGCTACCGGATGCGCTATCACCGGCCGGCCGTGATCGCCGGCTGGGGCGAGCTGTGCACGCCGGTGCCCGTGGCCACGACGGCGCGAGCGGCGCTGGTCGTCGTTGCCGACCGCGCCGGTCTGGTCACGCCTGCGATCCTCGACGCCGTCCGCTCCGGCATCGGCGACGAGCTCCGTGTGGTGCACGTCGACAGTGGGCACACGCTCGACTGGGAGCGCTTCGACGAGACCGCCGCAGCGGTGACCAATTTCCTGGGGTGACCAATTTCCTCGGGTGACCAAGGGTTCCTCGGGTGATTGCGTTCCTCGGGTGAGCTGTGATCGCTCGGCCACGCGCCGGGTCGCAGGCGCGGTGTCTCGGTAGCGTCATCGGGATGACCGACTCCTCCCCCGTCATCACACCCGCAGACGTCCCGGCCCATCCTCTGGCCGACGGCACGACCATCCCGCAGCTCGGCTTCGGTGTCTGGCAAGTGCCCGACGACCAGGCCCAGACGGCGACGGCCGAAGCGTTCCGCGTCGGCTACCGGCACATCGACACCGCGGCGATCTACGGCAACGAGATGGGGGTCGGCCACGCCGTGCGCGAGTCGGGCATCGACCGCAGCGAGATCTATGTGACGACCAAGCTCTGGAACAGCGATCAGGGTTTCGATCGCACCCTGAAGGCCTTCGACGAGAACATGGCTCGCCTCGACATCGGCTCCATCGACCTCTACCTGATCCACTGGGCCGCACCGCCACTCGATCACTACGTCGAGACCTGGAAAGCGTTCGTGCGCCTGCACGAAGACGGCCGTGTCGGCTCGATCGGCGTGTCCAACTTCCACCAGCCGCACCTCGAGCGCATCATCGATGCGACCGGCGTGACGCCCGTGATCAACCAAGTCGAGATGCACCCGTACCTCCAGCTGAACGACCTGCGCGCGTTCCACGACGAGCACGACATCGCGACCGAGGCCTGGTCACCGCTCGGCTCCGGCCACGGTCTGCTCGACGATCCGGTGCTTGTCGGCATCGCCGAACGGCTCGGTGTGTCCTCGGCCCAGGTCACCCTCGCCTGGCACCTCGCGATCGGCAATGTGGTCATCCCCAAGTCGGTCACCCCGGCGCGCATCGCCGAGAACATCGCCAGTGTGCAGGTCACTCTCACCGCCGACGACATGGCCGCGATCACCGCGCTGGACAACGGCACCCGGTACGGCAGCAATCCGGACACCGCCTCGTTCGCCTGATCCGGCACCTGCGGGCCGCCACACCCGGCCGGCGGCTCGATGCCGAACACGATCTTGGATGGATTCGATCACAAAGTGGCTGTCTGCAGCGGCGATGTCGGTGTGCACAGCTGAGAGACTGGCGGCGTGCGCATCCAGGACGAACCCCTCACCGCTGACACGGTCACGGCCGTCGCCAGTGAGGGCGGCATCGCCGTCGCACATCGCTCCGCCGGCGCGCGGACACCGCCGTGGTCGATCTTCCTGGTCGCGTTCTCGTCGCTGATCTTCAGCACCGGCGGCCTGTTCGTGCGCGGTCTCGACGACCCGCACGCGTGGACCACCGTGTTCTGGCGGTCGGTGTCGGCGAGTGTGAGCCTGCTCGTACTGATCGTCTGGCGCGAACGTCGCAACACCGCCAAGGTCATCCGCGGGATGGGTCGGCCCGGTCTCTGCGTCGCCGCCGCGTTCTCGGCCTCCTCGATCGGCATGGTCGTCGCGCTCTCACGCACGAGCGTGGCGATCGTGCTCGTGATCTTCGCGCTCAGCCCGCTCGCCGCAGCGGTGCTGGCCTGGGTGATTCTCGGCGAGCGGGTGCGCAACTACACCTGGCTCGCGGTCGGCGTCACCGTCGCGGGCGTCGGTTACATGGTGTCCGGACCGGGTGCGTCCGGCTCGGCATCGGGGGCGTTGATCGCACTGATCATCCCGCTTGCGTTCGGGTTCGGCACGGTGATGATCCGCCGTCACTCCGAGATCCCGATGTTCCCGGCGATGCTGCTCTCGATGGTGATCAGCGTCATCATCTCGATCCCGTTCGCGTCGCCGCTCGAGGTGACCCGCCACGATCTGCTGATCCTGCTCGCGTTCGGCTTCGCCCAACTCGGCATCGGTCTGGCCATCTTCAGCGTCGGCGCAGCCAAGGTGCCGGCGACCGACGTCGCCCTGCTCTCGATGATCGAGCCCGTCGTCGGCCCGATCTGGGTCTGGATCGTCATCGGCGAGTACCCAGGGATCCCCGCCCTCATCGGCGGTTCTATCGTGTTCGTTGCGCTCGCTGCGCACACGATCTACGCGTCGTCGCGGGCCACGCTCGCTCCAGGCGCCTGACACACTTCCCCGAGTGACCGGCGACCCGCAGCGCATCAAGCAGGTCCGGCTCGCCACCGTCGCGACTCTCAGCAATGTTATGGCGCTGATCGTGTACATCATCGCGATCAGGACGCACATCGGTCAACGCCTCGACGCAGTTGCGTTCGACCGGCGCTCCGCGGTCACCCAGGTGACGACGCGACGCACCGACCGGTTGCTCGGCACGGTCTCGATCGCATCGTTGTTCGGCTTCGGCGGGCTGCTCGTGCTGATTGCGTTCGCCCGGCGGCGGGTCGCACTGGCGGTGGCGGCCGGCGTGGCGATGTCCGGTGCCGTGGTCACCACCGAGGTGCTCAAGAAGCTCGTGCTGACCCGACCCGACCTCGGCGTGTTCGGCGGCGAGTCGTTCAACACCTACCCGAGCGGCCACGCCACGATCGGGATGACACTGTCACTCGGGGCGGTGATGGTCGCGCCGCCGTCGCTGCGCCGCCTCGCGCTCGCGATCGCCGCGTTCACCTCGACTGCATTCGGCACGGCGGTGCTGTCATCGGGATGGCACCGGCCGAGCGACACGATCGGCGCGTACTTCGTCACCCTCGCCTGGTTCGCCGGCGTCTCTGCGCTGGTCGTGTCGCGCGAGCACGCCCTCGACGAGGAGCGCGCCACCAGCCCCGACCCGGCCCCATCACCGGCGCTGCTCGGCCTCGCTGCAGCGGCCGTGCTCGCCATCTTGCTGTTCGTGCTGTGGAAGTCGGTCAGCGCGACCGGTCTGCGCACGGTGGTCTACGCAGCCCCGTACGTGCTCGCGTGCATCGGCATCGACCTCGCCGGCATCGCCGTCGTCGGCACGTACTACATCCTTCAACGCACCCGCGCCCGAGGTGGCCGCCCCACGTCGACGTGACAGCCGAGGTCGAGCCCGAGATGACGGTCCGTTCGGGCGCGCAAACCGCGCCCGCCCCGCCGCCACGGTCCGTTCGGGCGCGCAAACCGCGCCCGTGGATCGTCCCTGAGACGCAAAGCCGCTCACAGCCCAACCGCGGGCGCGGTTTGCGCGCCGCCAGCACGTCGACCCGAGCGACCCGAGCGCCCGCCGGCGCCGCCCGAGCCGACCCAAACCCCGGACTCAGGCGCGAGGCGCGTATTCCCTTTCGAGCTCGTGCTTGAGGACCTTGCCGCTCTGGGTGTACGGCAGTTCGGCGACGAAGACGACGTGAGCCGGAACCTTGTATGCACTGAGCGTCGCGCCGGCGAAGCGCTGCACCTCGGCGACCGACAGCTCGGCGCCCTGGCGGACCACGACGATCGCCATGACCTCCTGGCCGAGCTGCTGGTGCGGTTTGCCGATGACGGCCACGTCATCGATGTCGGGGTGCTCGATCAACCGGTTCTCGATCTCGGGCGGATAGATGTTCTCGCCGGCGCGGATGATGAGGTCGCGCATCCGGCTCTCGAGGTAGAGCATCCCGCCCTCGATACGTCCGAAATCGCCGGTGCGGTACCAGCGGCCCTCCATCAGCGCATCGGCCGTCGCCGCCTCGTTGTTCCAGTAGCCGAGGAAGATCGCCGCCGTGCGCAGGTAGATCTCCCCGACCTCGCCCGCTTCGGCGACGTTGCCGTCGAAGTCGCGGATCTCGACCTCGGTGGCCGGGTTGGCGGTACCGACCGCGTCGGGGTTGGCGACGAACATCGGACCGACGGTCACGGTGCCCATGCCGGCGCTCTCGCTCATCCCGTACCCGTTGCGCAGGCTGATCCCGGGCATCCTCTCCTGGAACAGGCGGACGAGGTCGGGCGGGAAGTTGGCGCCGCCGCCACCGGCGGCGAACACGCTGCTGAGGTCGTAGTTGTCGAAGTCGGGGTGCTGCAGCAGGCGCCAGAACTGGGTCGGAACGCCGCTCCACATCTGCAGCTTGTGCTGCTGGGTCAGCTCGAAGTGGGTGATCTCGCTCCAGCGACCGGCAGGGGGCAGCACCTGTTTGGTGCCGTTGTCCATCGTGAACACGAGCGGGACGATGCCCGACACGTGGAACAGCGGCCCGACCATCAGCGATGCGACCTGCGGTGCGTTCGGATCGGGCATGACGCCGGAGAGGATCGCCCCGATCGCGCCGGACAGCAGCCCCGACTGGGAGAAGTGGAGGAAGTTGCGATGGCTCAGCACGGCGCCCTTGGGGCGGCCGGTCGTGCCACTGGTGAACAGGATCAGGAACGGATCGTCCTCGGCGAGCGGCGTCGTCGGCAGCTCGCTCGGTCCGTCGGGCAGGCCGTCGAGCAGCGTCTCCAGTTCGACGAGCGGCGTGTTGTCCGCAGATCCCGCGGACAGCGTGACGTCGGCGAGACGCGTCCGACGCGCCGCGTCGGCGATGACCACCGACGGCTCGGTGAGGTCGATGCCGTACTGCAACTCGGCGCTGGTCCACCAGCCGTTGAGCCCGACGATGATGCCGCCGAGCACGATGGTGGCCCAGGCGCCCATCGCGTATTCGGCCGAGTTCGCCGCAGCAAACGCGACGCGGTCGCCGGGCCCGACGCCGTACTGGGTCGCGAACCGCTCGGCGAGATGACCGACGATGCGCGCCGTCTCGGCGAACGTGTAGTCGCCGTTCGGTGTCGCCAGGTACGTGCGCTCACCGAAGTTCACCCGCGCCGCTTCCATCGACTCGCGCAGCGAGTGGTGGCGCTGCGCGAAGACCTCGGTCGGCACACCGAGCACGTCCTCGACGACGATCTCGAAGCGCGCCCCCGGTCCCATGATCGCAGCCCGCGCGGCCTCGGGCAGGTTGGCCCCACCGGTCCAGGTGAGCCGTGCAGGATTGGTCGCAGTCACAGCTTGAGCACCTTCGCGGCGTTGTCACGCAGGAACTTCGGCCAGACCTCGGCCTTGAACGGGACCTGCTCCATCTCCGTCATGATCCGCTGCAACGAGAGGCCCATCGGGAAGTACCCGGCATAGATGATCTTGTCCGCGCCGCGCGAGTTGGCGTAGTCGATGATCGCCTTCGGGTAGTGCTTCGGGGCGAACGCACTGGTCGAGTAATACAGGTTCGGCCACTTGAGCATCAGCTTCACGGCCAGGTCCTGCCACGGCTCGCAGCCGTGACGGGTGACGAAGGTGAGCTCGGGGAAGTCGTACATGACCTCATCGATCAGCTCGACGCGCTGGGGGGCCATCCGCAGTCGCGGCCCCGGCACCCCGGCGCAGCAGAACACGGCGATGCCGAGCTCCTCGCACTTGGCGTAGATCGGGTACATCAGCTTGTCGTTGATCGCGACCTGCGGGAAGGTCCCGGCAGGGAACAGCCCGACCGAGCGCACGTTGTGCAGCTCGAAGTTCTTAACGATGTCGCGGATGCCGTCCATGCCCTTGTTCGGGTCGCCGCTCATCGACGCGATGAAGCGGTCGGGGTGGAGCTTCAGTGCCTTCTCCCCGAGGCCGGCCTCGTCGCCGACACCGATCATCCCCTTGGCCACGCCCCAACGATCCATTTCGCGCAGCGTCACGCCGATCGGGTCGTCGGTGCCTTTGTACTGCTTGTCCGGCACGTCCTTGAACATGTACTCGACAGGGAACTCGAACTCCTCCTTGGTCTGGGTGTCCTTGACCTGATCGGTGATGAACTTGTACGTCGCCGCCATGTCGTGGGGGAAGCTGATCATCGTGTCGATGGCCCCGATGTCACTGATGAAACTCATGCCGTTGCTCCGGTCGTCGCTGTCGTCGTGGTCGTGGCCGGCTGGTCGAGCTTGAACACGCGGATCGCGTTCTCGCGCAGGAACTTGGGCCACACGTTGTCGTTGAACGCCACGTTCGGCATGTCGCGGAACTGACGCTCGAGCGACAGCCCGGCCGGGAAGTAGCCGCAGTACATGATCTTGTCCGAGCCACGGCTGTTGGCGTAGTTGATGATGTCCTTCGGGTAGTGCTTGGGCGCAAACGCGCTCGTCATGTAGTGCAGGCCAGGCCACTTGAGCATCAGCTTCACGGCGAGCGCGGTCCATGGCTCACCGCCGTGCATCATCACCATCGTCAGTTCGGGGAAGTCGTAGAGCACCTCGTCGAAGTGCTCCACGAGCTGCGGCCAGCTCGGCATGCGCGGCCCGACGATGCCGCCGTTGATCATGATCGGGATGTCGAGCTCGACGCACTTCATGTAGATCGGGTACATCTTCTTGTCGTTGACGGCGACCTGGGGGAACATGCCCGACGGGAACGTCATCGCACCCTTGATGTCGTGCTCGGCCTTGGCGGCATCGAGCATCCGCAGCGTCTCGAGGCCCTTGTTGGGGTTGGCCGAGGCGAACAGGTTGAACCGGTCGGGGTACTCGCGCTTGGCACGGATCCCCTTCTCGCTCATGCCGGTCATCGCCTGCTGGATGTTGAACTCGTCCATCTTGGCCACCACCCAGGCGACAGGATCGACGTCGGGGGCGACGATGTCGGGGACGTCCTTGAACATGTACTGGGCGGGGAACTCGAACTCCTCGCGACTCTGGCGGTCCTTGAGCAAGGGGCGGAAGAAGTCGTAGGTGGCCTTCTTCTCCTCGATCGTCTGGTGCGGGAAGCCGATGCCGAGATCGACGATCCCTCCGGGCGGGATGATCATGTGGACGCTGCTTTCTGTCGTGTTGTGACGACCGGCGGGTCGGCGGGAGTGTCTGTGTGTGCAGATGAGCGGTTCGCTGATGAGAGATCGGGTGGTGAGAAGATCAGGTCGACAGTTCCGAGCACGACGTCGTAGACCCGGTCGACGGTGGCCCGGTCGAGAGCGAAGGCGTGCAGCATCTTGGTCAGTACGCACTGGATGACGATCTCGATCTGGGCCGCTTCCTTGGCCGGCAGTTGACCGAGGATCGCGTGGTAGGTCGAGGCATAGGCCTGGGAGAACTGGCTGATGATCTCGCGGGCATGGATGTCGTTCGAGCCCTCCATGACCAGCTCGACGCGCAGGAACTGCGGCTTGGCGACGAACGCGGCGATGGACCGCCGGAGCAGTTCCTTCAGCGCATCTGCCGGTGCAGCGGGCAGCGGACGACGGCGGACGCCGCGGTTGTAGGAGTCCACCCACAGCAGCATGACCGCCGCGTAGAGGTGCTCCTTGGAGGCGAAGTAGCGGTACAGCGTGCCGATGGCGACGTTGGCCCGCTTGGCCACGTCGCGCATCTGGATGGCTTCGTACTCACCGTCCTCGAGCATCTCGAGGGCGGCGCGCACGACAGCGTCCCAGCGTCTGCGTTGCGCAGGTGGCAGCGAGGCCAGCGCCGGCGGCGCGGGCCGCTGCACCACCATGGTCATCGGCGCGACGCGGTCATGGGTGTTACTCGCCGAACGGATCGAGCGAGCCGGAGACCGCCCACATCGCGAAATACTGCGCCGACGCGCCGTAGGCCTGGGCGATCGCGACGTTTGCGCCCTCGACCTGGTGCTCGCCGGCCATCCCGCGCACCTGGTTCGCTGCTTCGGCGAAGCGGAGCAGACCGGACGCACCGATCGGGTTGGACGACAACACGCCACCGCTCATGTTGACCGGGAAGGCGCCGTCGAGGGCGGTCTCACCACTCTCGACCATCTTCCAACCCTCGCCCGGCTCGGCGATGAGGTGGGCCTCCAGCCACATCGGCTCGTACCAACTGAACGGCACGTACAGCTCGGCGCAGTCGATCTGCTGGCGCGGGTTGGTGATGCCGGCCTGCTTGTAGATGTCGTTGGCGCAGTCGGCGGCGCCGACGGGGCGCACCGGGTCGCGTCCCGGGAACGACGACGGCTCGGAGCGCACCGCGGATCCGAGGATCCATGCCGGCTTACGGCCGGCTGCGGCGGCGGCCTTGCCACCCTCTTCGTCGGTGAAGATGACCGCGCAGGCGCCGTCGGACGACGGGCATGACTCGAGGAACCGCACCGGGTCCCACATCATCGGCGACGCCTTGACCTTCTCCAACGACATGTCGGCGATCTTGAGGTGGGCGTACGGATTCTTGTGCGCGTTCAGGCGGTCTTTGACGGCGACCATCGGGCCGATGTCGAGGGGTGCGCCGGAGCGGTCGATGTACGAGCGCATGTACGGCGCGAATGCGCCGCCGGCGCCGATCGAGGCACCTTTGCCCGAGCCGAGTGCGAACTGGGCGTTGCCCTCGGACTGCTTCTGGTAGCCAACAGCGAGGACCCGCTTGTGGCGGCCGGTCTCGACGTGGTGGGCGGCGACGATGCCGGTGGTGCCACCGACGGAGCCAGCCGTATGGACACGGAACATCGGCTTGCCGGTCGCACCGAGCGCGTCGCTGAGGTACAGCTCCGGCTTCATCACGCCCTCGAACAGGTCGGGCGCCTTACCGACGACGACGGCATCGATGTCCTTCCACGTCATCTCGGCGTCGTCGAGGGCACGCTGGGCGGCCTCACGGACGAGACCGCCGAGCGAGACGTCCCAACGGCGGCTCTTGTGGTGTGTCTGTCCGACACCGACGATCGCGCATGGCTGATGGCTCATCACTTACCCCCTTCGAGGATGCAGACCAGATTCTGTTGGAGGCACGGGCCGGAGGTCGAGTGGCCGAGTGTGCGGTGCTTGCCCTTGCTGCGGATCTGGTCGGCGGCCTCGGCGATGCGCACGAGACCTGTCGCCATGACCGGGTTGGCGGACAGCGGCCCGCCGGACGGGTTGATCGGCACATCGGCGCCGAGGCCGAGGGCCTCGACGAGCAACGGCTCCTCATGGGTGAACGCCGTCTGCAGCTCGGCGACCTCGATGGGTGCGCCATCTTCGATGCCGGCGGCCTTGGCAGCCAGCGTCGTCGAGTTCGAGGTGCGCAGGTCGCGCATACCGACGTAGTGCGACTCGGTGTAGTGCGCGAAGCCCGTGATCCAGATCGGGTTCTCGCACAGCTCGCGGGCCTTGGCGGCGGTGGCGATGACCATCGCGACCGAGCCGTCGGTGATCGGCGGCAGGTCGTGGCGGCGCAGCGGGTTGCGGACGTAGTCACTCTTGAGCAGCTCGTCGGCGTCGAAGTCACCGGTCACCTGCGAGTACGGCGAGTCCTTACCGGCCTTGCGGGTACGGACGGCGATCTCGGCCATCTGGCGCTCCGTCACTTTGCCGGCATCGATCAGGGCACGGGCCTGGAGGGCCGCGAAACTGATCGCATCGGCACCGAGTGGGGCGAGGTAGTACGGGTCCATCTCCATCGAGTAGAGGAGCTCGGGATCGCTCGTGCTCGACCGGCCCGAGCCCATCGCCACGGCCACATCGATGTCGCCGATCTGCAGCCGCATCCACGCCTCGTACAGCGCCCAGGCGCCGTCCATCTCGACGTGCGAGTCGCGCTTGGGCGGCCAAGCGCCGACGGCGTCGATGTTCTGCACGAACGAGAAGGCCTGGCCGGCGACGTAGTCGCAGCTGCCGGCACAGGTGAAGTCGACGTCATCGCGGGTGATCCCCGCGTCGTTGACTGCACCCGTGACGACGTCGAGGAGCATGCGCGCCTCGGTGTAGGCAATGTTGCGGACCATCGGCGAGATGCTCCAGCCGATGATCGCGATGTCGTGTTCGTGTGGGTCTGTGCTGTGTGCGTTCGACATGGCTCAGTTCAACCTGTTCACGAGGCCGGGCGTGGTGTCGTCCGGCTCACCAGTGGGGATCCATCCGACGAAGTTGCTCATCGGGTCGTTCTCGTCGCGCTCGGCGGGCGATGCCCATACGGCGGCCACGCGCACACCGACATGCACGTTCTCGTTCGGCGTGTCGACCAGGGCCTGGTAGCCGAGGACGATCTCGGCGCCGTCGAGCAGGACGTGGACGCGGGCGAACGGCTCGGTCTCGGTCTGGCCGGGATACGGCGTCGGGGTGATGATCGTGTAGTTCGTGATCACACCGGTCTCGGGCAGCGTGACCTCGTGCTCCGGAGTCAGCTCCAGGCAGTCGATCGGGCAGAAGCCCCGACCCTGGGTGTACAGCCGGCCGCAGCCGGGGCACTTCAGGCCGAGCAGATTTCCCTCACCGGTGGCCTGCTCGTAATGCACGAGGTTGGTCGGCACCGGCGTGACATAGGTGATGGTGGCGTTGTAGTCCATCATCGCGACCGGCTCGTCGAGCGACGGCCCGTCGTTGGTCTCGGGCGTCTCGCCCGGGATGAACGCGTCGAGGTCGGTGATGTGGCCGGTACGAACCGTCTTCCAGCGCGGAGCGACCCGCATGCCGGTGCTCATCGCTGACTCGCTGCCGGCGTCGACTGCGTGCATGATCGCGGTGTCCGCACCGTCGAGCTTGACCAGCGCCCAGGCGAAGGCCGTGGAAAGTGGATGCTGCGCGGTCGGCTTGGCGACCCAGCACCACGACTCGACGGTGCCGGCCGGACCGACATCGACGAAGTCGAGCACGAGCTCCTCGCCGGTGTCGGGATCCCACTCGTGCGGCGGCACGATGACGCGCTCGCCGCTGCGGATGCCGATGAACCGTTGGTCGGCGAGCGCGGTCATGAATGCACCCATCACCGGACCGAGCGAACGCCGGTACGGGAATCGGATGGTGGCTTCGGTGGTCACTGTCACAGGTTTGAACCCCCCAGATCTAGAACGTGTTTCATCCTGGTGGGGCGGTGACGAGCGAGTCAACTCGGACGAAAACGAGACCGGGAGGCTGGGAACGTCGACGTGACGTTTCCAGCCTCCCGGTGATGCGTGAGCGTGTG
>JANXUX010000387.1 GCA_025351965.1 Actinomycetes bacterium
GGATCTTGTCGCGCTGGCTGGCCCGGGCCATCAGCCGTCACCGACCAGCGTGGCGGCTCGCCGCGCACGGAGATCGGCGCGGGCCGTCACAGCAGCTCGGCTCGCGGCGATGAAGACCAGCACGGCGGCGACGGCGGATGCGATCGTGATCCCGTCCATGAACGACTCGTGTGCGAGCGCACGCAGCGCCTCGCCGCCCGGTCCACCGATCCGTTCGGCGGCGCGCTCCGCCGCGCCGAGCGTCTCGCGTGCCTCTCTGATGGTTGCGGCGTCGACGCCGATCAGGCCGGCGAACTCGTGGCGGTAGATGACGGTCATGATCGACCCGAGCAGGGCGGTGCCGAGCGCGAAGCCGAGCTCGTTCGCCGTCTCCGAGACCGAGGCACCGGCGCCGGCCTTGGCAGCCGGCACCGAAGCGATGATCCCGTCGACGGCGACCGTCATCGCCATCGAGAAACCGGCATTGATCAGCATGACGGCGACCGTGACGAGCACGAGCGAGCTGTCGACCCGGAGTTGGGAGAGCGCGACGAACCCGGACCCGCCGATGGTCAATCCGGTTGCGATCACGGCGAACGCACCGAAGCGTCGGGCGAGCCACGGCGAGCGCAACGACGACGTGATCGAAACGACGATGGCCGGCAGCAGTTGGAGGCCGGCGCGCACGGGTGACAGCCCGACGACGAGCTGCAGGTACTGGGTGATGAAGAACAGCGACCCGGCGAACCCGAAACAGGCGATGAGGTTGCCCGAGATCGCGGTCCGGAACCGTGGCAGCCGGAACAGGGTCACGTCGATCATCGGCGACTCGGACCGTTGCTGGCGGCGGACGAACGCGATGCCGGCGACCGTGCCGAAGGCGAGTGCAACGAAGGCGTCGACGGCGACCCCGTGCTCGGCCAGCTTCTTGATGCCGTAGACCGCCGGGAGCATCGTCGCGATCGACAGTGCTGCGCTGCCGAGATCGAACGGGCCGGGATCGGGATCCTTCGACTCGGGCACGACCCTCGGTGTCATCACGACGAGCACGAGCGCGACCGGGACCCCGACGAGGAACACCGAGCCCCACCAGAACCGTTCGAGGAGCACGCCACCCAGCAGTGGTCCGACAGCGCTTCCGACCGAGAACATCGCGGCCCACACCGCGATCGCGGTCTGGCGCTTGCGGTGGTCGGGGAAGACGTTGCGGATCAGCGAGAGCGTGGACGGCAGCAGGGTCGCGCCGGCGACGCCGAGCGCGGCTCGGGAACCAATCAACATCGCCGACGAGGTCGAGACTGCGGCGAGCACCGAGGCAACGCCGAACGCGCCAGCACCCCACACGAGCAGGCGACGGCGGCCGATCCGGTCACCGAGGTTGCCCATCGTGACGAGCAGCCCGGCGAGCACGAACGAATAGACGTCGATGATCCACAGCAGCTGCGAACTCGTCGGTCGCAGCGACTCGCTGAGCCGCGGCACGGCGAACCCGAGGATGGTGCCGTCCATCGAGATCAACAGCACCGGCAGGGTCAGCGCAGCGAGCGCGATCCACTGGCGTGTGGGCGACAGTGCTGCTGCGTCGGTCTGTTCCGGTGCGTCGATCACGCGATCAGGCTACCGTGAAACTGTACCGTCTAGCCGGTTTGGACGAAGCCCCTTGCGGTGATCAACGGGAGGTCCATATAGGTCACGATGCCGGGCGCTGCAGCACAGACGGCGGGGATCGCATTGATGGCCGGCAGTGCGGTGATGATCATCCCGAGCACCATGTAGTCCTTCATCGAGTGAGCCACGAAGTCCGCCGGCGGCGCGATCGTCAGCTTGGTGTGCACGTTCGGCGAGCCCTGCACGTCGACGATGTAGCCGTGCTGGACCTTCCAGTTCGGTTCCAGCGTCTGGCCCTTGCGCCACATCACCTTGAGCTGTACGACGGAGCGGCCCTGGTGGACACCCTGCCAGTTCGCAGCGACCCCGGCCACGCATCCGGCGGCGATGCTCCAACTGCCGAGATCGAGATCCGTGGTCGTCTGGGCGAACTCGGCGTCGCAGCGGACCTCGTCCAGTTCGAGGCCGAGCGCGTCGGCGGTGAGCCGGACGGCGTCGCCGAACACCGCGGTCGCGCTGGCGACCATGGTCGGCAGTTCGGGGTCGTCGATGGGCCGTCCGAAGCCGATCGGGATCTCGGTCTCGGGGGAGTCGTAGCCCGTCGAGTCGACGGACTCGAGCATCGTGATCGAGTCGACCCTGTCGCAGATGCCGGCCGAGACGAGCGCGAGCAGGTTGGCGAAACCGGGGTTCATCCCCGATCCGAAGATCGACGCTCCACCGCTGACACAGGCCTCCTGGATGCGGCGTCGGCCGTCCTCGCCGAGAGCGTGCCCGGTGATGAATGCCGCGGTCGCGACGATGTTGATGCCGGCCTCCAGGATCTGGGCCATCTCCTCGACCGCAGGCCACTTGGGGTTGTAGACGACGCAGTCCGGTCGCAGCGCGAGCAGCGCGTCGATGTCATCGGTGGCGAGTACGCCGACGGGATCGATGCCGCACAGCTCGCCGACGTCGCGCCCGACCTTGTCGGGGCTCCACGCATAACAGCCGACGAGTTCGAGGAGCGGGTTGGCGACGATGGCGACGACCGATCGCATCCCGACGTTTCCGGTGGTCCATTGCACGACTCGGGAGGACATCGCCGGACCCTAGCCACGGAAAACTCCTCGCTGACCATCGAACCGACCGGCTACGGTCGGCGCTGTCGTGCTGGACCGGCCAGGACGCGTCGACCGAAGGGGGTACCGAGATGACTGTCTCCACCCTTCGCCGCGCCCGAACCACCCGTCAGTAGGCACCGCACAGATCGGTGCCGCCAGCACCGAGGAATCCCCGTGTCCAAGCCAGCCCGTCGTCGCTTCGACGACCATGAATACCGTCCAACGTCAACCGTTCGCATCGTCCCCGAGGTGTACGAACCCGACCACGAGCCTGCACTATCGACGTACATCGACGCAGCGCACGGACCCGACCCTGTGCCGCCGTGGGTGATCACCTCCGCCGACGCCATCGACGTCGACCTCGGTGTGATGAAGACGGGCAAGGAGGCCGACGTCTCGCTGCTCCGCCGAACTCACGGCGACGAGTCCATGCTGCTCGCGGTGAAGCAGTACCGCAGTGCAGAGCACCGCATGTTCCATCGCGATGCCGGATACCTCGAGGGACGCCGTGAGCGTCGCAGTCGCGACACCCGGGCGATGGCGAGCCGCACCGAGTACGGACGCGAGCTGCTCGCCGGACGCTGGGCCGCAGCGGAGTTCGAGGCGCTCGGCCGGCTCTGGCAACTCGGTGCGGCGGTGCCATACCCGGTGCAGCTGATCGGTACCGAGCTGATGATGGAGTTCGTCGGGACCGACGACG
>JANXUX010000400.1 GCA_025351965.1 Actinomycetes bacterium
ACGGCATCAACGTCTCCACGACGGTCGCGCTGCTCGCCTCGTGCACGAGCCTGGCCCTGATCGGAGTCCTCGCCTGGGTGTTCGTCACTGCGTCGTCCTTGTCCGGCTCCACCGAGGACAGCTCGTTCGTGCTGACTGCGCTCGGCATCCAGATCGATGCGCGCGGGCTGCTGCTCGCCGGCATCGTCATCGGGTCCCTCGGCGTGCTCGACGACGTCACCGTCACTCAGGTCTCGGCCGTGTCGGAACTGCGCCAGGCCAAGCCCGATGCGTCGCGCCGCGACATCTACCGCTCAGCCGTCAACATCGGCCGCGACCACATCTCCTCGACCGTCAACACGTTGTTCCTGACCTACGCCGGCGCCGCGCTGCCTCTGCTGCTCCTGTTCTCCGTCGCCGGTCAGCCGATGTCGACCGTGGCGACCGGCGAGGTCGTCGCGACCGAGGTCGTGCGCTCACTCGTCGGCTCGATCGGTCTCGTTGCCGCCGTCCCCATCGCGACCTGGCTGGCGGCCGCCGTCCTCACACCCGCCGCCGAAACTTCAGCCGCCGAGACTTCAGCCGCCGAGACTTCAGCCGATGGCGTCGGCGATCTCGGCGATGTCGGGCACGCGTAGGTTCCAGCGGCGCATGCCCTCCTCGATCCGCAGGATCAGGGTGTCGATCACGGCAATCCGGGCGTAGCGCTTCTGCTCGGCGGGGATGACCTCCCACGGGGCCAGCGGGTGATCGGTGTGTTCGAACATCTCCTCGGCTGCAGCGTCGTACTCCCGGTTCTTGTCGCGGTTGCGCCAGTCCTCGGTGGTCAGCTTCCATTGCTTGAGTGGATCTGCGGCGCGGGCGTTGAAGCGACGCAGTTGCTCGTCGTCGCTGACGTGCATCCAGAACTTGACCAGGATCACACCCTCGGTGACGAGGGTGCGCTCGAAGTCGACGATCGACTCGAACCCACGGCTCCACTCGTCGGCCGAGGCGAACCCCTCGACACGCTCGACGAGCACCCGGCCGTACCAGCTGCGATCGAAGACCGACATCTCGCCGAGGCCGGGGATCTCCTTCCAGAATCGCCACAGGAAGTGGTGCTGCTTCTCCTGCGTGGTGGGCGCGGCGTAGCTCTGTACGTCGAAGTGACGCGGGTCGAGGTGGCCCACGATCACTTTGATCGCGCCGCCCTTGCCCGCTGCGTCAGGGCCCTCGAACAGTACGAGCAGTCCTGGTCCGGTGCGCGCTGCACCCATCTGGCCTTCGAGATGCAGTCGCAACTGCAGCAGCCGGCGCTGGGAGGCCAGGAGTCGCGTGTTGTACTCATCGCGGTCCAGGCGCTTGGCCATGTCGAGCTTGTCGAGGCGGGTCATCGGGTAGCCGCGAGGTCGCCAGCAGGGCGCGCAGCATCGACGAGGCCGCGCATGTACGCGTACTCGGGCTCGTAGACGTGGGCCGACTTGACGTGGATCGTGAGCATGCCGGTCGGCCGGGCCAGACCGTCGGCGACCTGGGCCTGGAGGAGGGCGAGCTCGACCAGGTTGCCGTACGCCTTCTTGCCGAAATCGAGGCTGTGGGCGAACACGACCAGGTCGACGGCGCCGTCTCGGATCCAGAAGTCGAGCAGGCTGACGCACGGGATGTACGACGTGTCCGTCAGCGGCATGAACGTCGTGATGCATGCGCTCTTGCAATTCGGGTCGGCCGTGAGCCGGTCGATGACCCACTGGATCTGGTTGCGGCCGGTGCGGCCGTAGTCGAACAGTCGTGTCGCGTAGCTCGCCGCGTTGCCCAGTTCGGCGACGTCGGCGTGGTCGAAGAAGTTGGCGTGCATCCACTGCAGCCAGGCCGGATCGCCGTGACGATCGATGATCGGGTCGGACGGGTCGGTGGACGCAGCAGACAGGGTGAGGCGGGAGATCTCCTTGATCGGCTGGTCGTCGTAGAGCGAATCCACGCCCTCGTCCAGGATCAGTCGGGAGACCGCCAGCCAGCACTCGCCGAGGTTCGCGGCCTCGACGAGCGGGTGGGACGAGGTCATTCGACCAACGTAGCGGTCAGCCGACATCGGCGACGGAGCGCCCCGAGATCTGGACTGCGGTGCGTTGCACGGCTGCGATGATCTTCGCGTAGCCGGTGCAGCGACAGAGGTTCCCGGACAGCCCGATGCGAATGTCCTCCTCGGTCGGCTCCGGGTTCCTGGCCAGCAACGCCGTGGCGGAGATGATCATCCCTGGCGTACAGAAGCCGCACTGGACGCCACCTTCGTCGAGCAGGTTCTGCTGGAGCGGATGCAGCTCGGCACCCGTCATGACCCCCTCGACCGTGGTGATCGAACGCCCCTGGGCCTGGACGGCGAGGAACGAGCAGGAGTTCACCGGCTGGCCGTCGAGCAGGACCATGCAGGCTCCACACTCGCAGTCGTCGCAGCCCTCCTTCGTGCCGGTGAGGCCGACCTCGGTGCGCAGCACGCTGACGAGGTTGCGGCCCGTCGCGACGGCCACCGGGTAGTCGATCCCGTTGACGCTGAGGGTGACGGGCATGATCGTGGTGTCGCTCATCGGGCGGCTCCGATTCCAAAGGCACGGTTGACAGGGATGGAGATGATCTCGCCGGCCGCCCGGCGACCGGCGGCCTCGACGGCGCGGCGGGCCATGATGCCGACGCAGTGCCGGCGGTAGGCATCGCTGGCGCGCAGGTCGGTGATCGGTGTGGCCTGCGCCGACGCCATTGCGGCGACTGACGCAAGTGCGGCATCGTCGAGCGGATGGCCGACGAGCGCGTCGAGACCCTCGACGGCGACGATGGTCGGTGCGACCGCCGTGAGCGCAGCGGTGATCGCCGCGACGGTGCCATTGGCCGCCAGCGTGACGCAGGCTCCGGCACCGACGACCGCGATCTCCATCGAACGGCGGTACTCGAGGCGCACGTAGGCGCTGCCGGAGGCTGCGACCCGGGCGGGCAGGATGATGGCCGTACACAATTCGTCAGCAGCGGCGATGTGGCGGCCGGGGCCGGTCCACAGGTCACCGAGGGCGACGACACGCGTGCCGCCGACCGAGCGCAGCTCGACGGTGGCACCGAGGGCGAGCAACGGCGCACCCGTGTCCATCGCCGGTGAGCTGTTCATGACGTTGCCGCCGAGTGTGCCCACATTGCGAGTGGCCGGCGAGCCGACGAGTGCGCTGGCGTCGGCGAGGCCGCTGTAGGCGTCGATGATCATCGGGTGCAGCATCAACGCCGCATGGGTCGTCAGTGCACCGATGCGCACCGACCCGTCGTCGGCCACGGTGACGTGGGCGAGATCGGTGAGACGGTCGATGGCCACGATGGAATCGGGCAACGGCGCCTTGCCGTGGCGGGCGGACACGACGAGGTCGCTGCCGCCGGCGACCGGGCGGGCCCCGGCGGCGAGTGCGGCGAGGGCTTCGTCGAGGGTGGAGGCGATGGAGAAGCTCATCCGTTCAACGCCTCCCACACCCGCTCAGCCGTCATCGGGAGCTGGCGGATCGGTTGGCCGACGAGCTTGGCTATTGCGTTCGAGATGGCTGCGGCGGTGGGAACGTTGGGCGCTTCGGCGAGGCCCTTCGCACCGCGAGGCCCGGCGTCGGGCGTCACGATCTCGACGAAGTGGGTGCGGATGACCGGTGCGTCGGCGCACGTCTGCAGCTTGTACTCAAGCAGGCCGGTGTTGCGCTGATGGCCTTCGGCGTCGTATCGGGCGCCCTCGGTGAGCGCTTGACCGATGCCCATCATGACGCCGCCCTCGACCTGACCGAGCGCGCCGAGCGGGTTGATGATCGTGCCCGAGTCGTGCGCGGCGCCGACCTCCATGACCCGGACGACGCCGGTGTCACGGTCGAGCCGGACGCGGACCGCGTGGCACGAGAACTGTGGGGCGACGAACGCGGCCATGCCGAGATCGCCCACGCAGCTGGAGCCGACGAGCGGCGGGGCGGCGGGCGGGGGGCCGGAACCGTGGCCGATCAGCAGCTCGCCACCGGAGGCGATGCCGGCGAGCTCGACGATCGACACGGTCGAGTTCGGCGAGCCGGCGACGTGGGCTTGGCCGCCGGAAAGCACGATGTCCGCCGGCGACGCCTCGAGGAACTCGGCGGCGAGCGCACGCAGCTGGTCGGCGACCTGGCCGGCGGCAGCAACCACGGCGCGGCCGTTGTTGAACAGCGTCTGCGAGCCGGTGGCCCCCATGTCGTACGGGGCGACGCTGGTGTCCTGATAGACGAGTTCGAAGTCTTCTGCGGCCATGCCGAGCTCGTCGGCGGCGAGCTGGCGCAGCGTCATCACCGCACCGGTACCGCACTCCTGCGCACCGGTGATGATCTGTGCCGAGCCGTCACCATCGATCTTCAGGTACGCGCCGGATGGCACTGAGAAGCTCGGCCACCATCCGATCGCAACACCGATCGCCTCGTCGTCGGGCAGCGTCTGGCCGTAGCCGACGAGCGCCGTGGCCTCGTCGATGCAGCGCTGTACGCCGATCTCGCCGAATGTCTGGCCGCTCGGCCCGACCGCACCGGTGTCGACGGCGTTGAGCTTGCGGAACGCGACCGGGTCCATCCCGACAGCCTTGGCGACCTCGTCGGTGTGGGACTCGAGCGCCCAACACGCCTGCGGAGCCGTTGGGGCGCGGACCGAGCCGGATGGCTGGAGGTTGGTGTAGACGAGGTGGGCGTCGACATGGACGTTGGGGATCTTGTACGGACCGGCGACATGCATCGCGGCGAGCTGGGGGAAGAACCCGGCATCGGTCGTATAGGCCCCGTTGTCGATCGCGATCCATGCGCTGCGCGCGGTGATGGTGCCGTCGTTGCGCACCCCGGTGCGGACGTCGATGATCATGCCCTCGCGGCGCCGGTCGGGGGCGAAGAACTCCTCGTGGCGGGAAAAGACGAGGCGGACCGGGCGCTTTGCGGCACGGGCGAGCGCGGCGATGTGGGCTTCGTAGTGGAAGCCACACTTGCCACCGAAGCCACCGCCGAGATGCGGCACGATGACGCGCACCCGGTTGGCGGGCAGTTCGAGCGTCTCGCACACCCCGGCGCGAGCGTCGAACGGCACCTGGGTCGAGGTCCAGATCGTGACCTTGTTGCCCTCCCACTGGGCCAGCACGGCGCGCGGCTCGATCGGTGCGGCATGGCAGCCGTCGGCGACGTAGCGGCTGGACACGATGTGGTCGGCCTCGGCCATCCCGGCCTCGACGTCGCCCTTGGTGATGGATGAGAACGAGGCATCGTTGCGATCACGCACGACGGGGTCACCGGCGCCGTAGGACGCCCAGCCCTCGTGGACCAGCAGCGAGTCCGCTGTCAGCGCGGCCTCGAGATCGGTGATGACCGGCAGCGGCTCGTACTCGACGACGATCGCGTCGACGGCGCGCTGGGCGGTCTCGGCGTTGACCGCGGCAACGGCCGCGACGACCTCACCCTCGAAGCGCACGACATCGCGGGCGAAGAGCGTGCGGTCCTGCACGAACGGACCGAAGCGCACATCGGGCACGTCATCGGCGGTCAGGACCGCGAACACGCCGGGCATCGCCCGAGCGGCGGACACGTCGAGCCGGGTGATCCGGCCGTGAGCCATGTCCGCATAGCGGAACTTGGCGGCAAGCATGCCGGTGAGGGTCAGATCGGCCGTGTAGCGGCCGGTCCCCGTCACCTTGTCCGGACCATCGGCTCGGACGAATCGTGGTGTGGTGGCCGTGGTCATCGGTGTCGCTTTCGAAGTGGCGTCGGGTGGATTCGGAACCCCTCCAATATGACATGTGTGGGGGCGCGAGGCATCGATTCGCACTGAGTACCCGACGACGGGTGCAATGAGCATCCGGTGCTCAGGACCGTGAGCCCGGGTGGATGGTCCTCTGGAACCATGAAGACCCGCACCACCGCTCTCCTGTTCGCTGCCTGCTCCATGCTGGCCGGCGTCACCATCCTCGCCGAGGCCACCCCGGCCGCGGCCGCAACGGGGGACATCACCACCGTCGGCGGCGCCGGCAGCGGCGATGGTCGCCCAGCAACCACCGTCGGCCTCGACGCGGTCAACGGTGTCGCTGTCGACGCCTCCGGCAACCTCTACGTCGCCGAACGGTTCGCCCACCGCGTGCGCCGGGTCGACGCAGTGACCGGACTGATCAGCACCTTCGCAGGCACCGGCGAGCTCGGTGGCAGCGGGGACGGCGGCCAGGCGGTCGACGCATCACTCGTCGGCCCGATCGGGATCGCCTACGGGCCGAACGACAACAGCCTCTACATCGGCGACGGCAACGTCATCCGTAGGGTCGACATCACGACCGGCGTCATCACCCACTTCGCCGGGAATGGCAACGCAGTCGACGGTGGCCCGGCAGCAACAGCTCGGTTCCAGGACATCTCTGCGCTGTTCGTCGATGTCGCCGGCAACGTGTTCGTCGCCGACCGCATCGACAACCGGATCCGCAAGATCAGCTCGGGCATCATCACCACGGTGGCCGGGCCACCTGCGCTCACCACGACCAAGGCAGCGGCAGGCAACACCGGCGACGGCGGCCCGGCGATCGCGGCGACGCTGAACGGTCCCGAGGGCGTCGCAGTCGACGCCACCGGCAACATCTATGTCTCCGACTCCGGCAACCTGCGCGTTCGCAAGGTCGTCGCGTCGACCGGCGACATCGTCGCCTTCGCCGGCGGCGGTGCGTCGACCGCAGAAGGCGTCCCGGCCACGTCGGCCAAGCTCAGCCATCCGAACGAGCTGACCGTGGTGGGATCATCGGTGCTGATCGCCGACGCCCAGGCCTTCCGGGTCCGCAGTGTGTCCGGGGGGACGATCAGCACGTTCGCCGGCACCGGTCTGCAGGCGATCGGCGGAGACGGTCTGCCCGCCACCCAGGCGTCGCTGTACTTCGCCAAGACCATCACGGCCGATTCGACCGGTAACGTGTTCGTCGGCGACTACTTCCCGGCGCAGGTGCGCAGGTTCGCGGCTGCCGGTCAGCACATCGCCAGCACCGTCGCGGGCGACAGCTCGCAGAAGCTCTCGGGCAATGGTGCACCAGCGGTGAACGCACTCCTCGGCGCACCGTCGGACGTCGTCACACTCAGCAACGGCGACGTCGTGTTCAGCGACGCGCAGGCCAACACACTGCGCCGGATCAGCGCGGCCAGCGGCACGATCTCGATCTTCGCCGGCACCGGCGCCCAGGGCTACGCCGGCGATGGAGGCCCGGCGACGGCGGCCCAGCTGTCATCGCCCCGAGGTCTCGCCGTCGACGGCAACGACGCCGTGTACGTCGCCGACGTACAGAACGCACGAGTCCGCAAGATCACGACCGCCGGGACGATCACGACGATCACCGGCACCGGCCAGTTCGCTCACTCGGGTGACGGCGGGCCGGCGACGTCCGCTGCACTGCAATACATGACCGGCATAGTGATGACGTCGACCGGCGACCTGCTCATCGTCGAGAACGGGTCGCGCCTGCGTCGGATCGATCACGTCACCGACGTCATCACGACCATCGCAGGTACGGGCGTGAACGCCGAGGCGGGCGACAACGGGCAGGCGGTGAACGCCTCGTTCACCTACGCCGTGGCCGTGGCGGTCGACGCCGCCGATGACATCTACGTCCTCGACGCGAACGCCCACAAGGTCCGCCGGATCGATGCGACGACGGGCATCATCACCACCATCGCCGGCACGGGTGCCAGCGCCTCGACCGGTGATGGCGGGTTGGCCACGGCCGCGACGTTCCAGTCGCCCGCCGACCTCGTCGTCGACGGAGCGTCCAACATCTACATCGCGGATTACACAGCCCATCGCGTGCGCCGCATCGATGCCGCGACCCACACGATCACCACGCTCGCCGGCACCGGTGTCGCCGGCTACTCGGGCGACAACGGGCCCGCTGCAGCCGCGAGGTTGCTCTACCCCAGCGGTCTCACCGTCGATCGCCTCGGCAACGTCTACATTGCCGACGCCGGCAACCAGCGGATCCGCAAGGTGGACACCGTCGCCGTACCGTTCGTGCCGCCGACTCCCCCAGCCCCGCCGGTGCCGGTGGTCCCGCCCGCGATTCCGCCAGTCGTTCCGCCAGTCGTTCCGCCAGTCGTGCCGCCGGTCGTACCGCCCGCCATCCCGCCCGTCGTCCCGCCCGCCGGTGGGTCGGCGAGCCGCTACCACCCGGTGCAGCCCGAACGCCTGCTCGACACACGTGACGGCACCGGTGCGCCGATCGGCCAGCTCGCGGGCGACCACACCCTCGTGCTCCAGGTGACCGGAATCGGGACGTCGAACGTCCCGACCGACGCCGAGGCTGCCGTCCTGAACATCACGGCCATCGGCGCATCAGCGCCGGGCTACGTCACCGTATGGCCGTGCGGCCAGCCCCGACCGACCGCGTCGAACCTCAACATCGCTGCCGGGGAGACCCGCCCGAACGTCGCCATCGTCAAGCTCGGCGACGGCGGCGCTGTTTGTCTCTACACCCAGTCGACACTCGACCTCGTCGCCGACATCAATGGCTGGTTCCCTGGGACATCGGACCTCACCTCGGTGCAGCCCGAGCGGTTGCTCGACACCCGCGACGGCACCGGCTCACCGCTCGCCCCGGTGCTGGGGGATCACACGCTGGTCCTCCAGGTGACCGGCGCCCGGCAGACCGACGTCCCCGCCACCGCCGGCGCCGTGGTGCTGAACGTGACCGCAACCAATGTGCGTTCCGCTGGATTCGTCACCGTCTGGCCGTGCGGCCAGCCCCGCCCGACGGCATCCAACCTGAACCTCGTCGCCGGCCAGACCGCTGCGAATCTCGACATCGTCAAGCTCGGCGACAACGGCACCGTCTGCTTGTACACCCAGTCGACCCTCGACCTCGTCGCCGACATCAACGGCTGGTTCCCCGCGACATCGGACCTCACCCCGGTGCAGCCCGAGCGATTGCTCGACACCCGGATCCGGTTGGGCGCACCCGACGGTCAGCTTCAGGCCGCCCACACACTCGTCCTGCAGGTCGCAGGATCCGGCGACACCAAGGTCCCGGCCGACGCGAATGCTGTCGTGCTGAACATCACCGCGACCGGTGCGGTCGAGCCCGGCTACGTGACGGCCTGGCCGTGTGGCCAGCCCCGACCCACGGCGTCGAACCTGAACATCGCGACCGGGCAGACGACGCCGAACCTGGTGATCGTCAAGCTCGGCGACAACGGCACCGTCTGCCTCTACGCACAGTCGACCCTCGACCTCGTCGCCGACATCAACGGCTGGTTCCCCGCGACATCGGACCTCACCC
>JANXUX010000411.1 GCA_025351965.1 Actinomycetes bacterium
GGCGCAGCTGATTCTCGTCGGCGGGCACCGGAGGAAGCGCTGCATCGAGGCGCGCCTCGACGATGTCACCCAACCGTCGTACGTCAATGTGGCGTCCATCACCCGAGACGGGTCGGCATCGCTGTCGACGCCGATCGAGCCGGTGAACGACCGGGACTCGCGACCGGGGACACCGATGGGGCAGCCGAGTCCGAACGAGGACGACTGGAGTGTGGCCAGCCTGTCGATGCCGCAACTCGTGATCGAGAACGCACCGACTGCGGTTCCGGTACGGCTGCCCGTCACCGGTACTGACGTGATCACGATCCTGGCAACGGCAGCGCTGGCCGTCGTCGGCGGACTGGTGCTGTTGACCAGCGTCGGTCGGCGCCGACGGGCGAGGTCCTGACCGAGCGGTGATTGCACCTGGGCGGGGTTCGCCACCATCTCGCCCTGTCCGCGCGAGGGTCCGGCGGAACGTGCGATCAACTGCTGGGCTCGGCCGGCTTCCAACGGCCGCCGCGCACGACGTCGAGGATCGCGACGGCGGAATCGATGCGGTTGAACGGCGGCATGATGTAGGCCCCGGCGACACGGTCCTGCACGCCGCTCAGCGCTTCGCGGGCGATCGCGATGCCCTCGGCGCGAGCGGCGGGGCCCGACCCCACCGCAGCCATCCGCTCGCGGTAGGCGAGGGGGATCTGCATGCCCGGCACCTCGTGGTGCAGGAACTCGGCGTTTCGGTACGAGGCCAATGGCAAGAGCCCGACCATGATCGGTAGGCCGATCGGCGCGGCATGTTCGATGAACGACGCAAGCGTCTCCGGGTCGTACACCGGTTGGGTCATGACCAGCTCGGCGCCGGCGTCCTTCTTGCGCTGCAGTCGCTCCAGTTCGCGGTCACGGTCCGCCGCAGCGGGCTCGGCGCCCGTCGCGAGCACGAACGAGGTCGCGCCTGCCAACTCGTTGCCCGTCGGGTCGAAGCCGGCGTTCATCGCGCTGGCGATCTCCAGCAGTCCGATCGAGTCGACGTCGTACACCGGGGTCGCGAACGCGTAGTCGCCCATCTTCGGCGGATCGCCGGTGATGATCACCAGGTTGCGGATGCCGAGCGCGTGGGCGCCGAGGAGGTGGGCGACGAGGCCGAGGTAGTTCCGGTCGCGACAGCAGACGTGCAGGATCGGCTCGACGGTGGTGTGCGCGATCGCCTGTGCGCAGAACGCGAGGTTCGACATGCGCGAGGTCGCCCGCGGGCCGTCGGCGACGTTGACGATGTCGATCCCGCCGCTCGTCGCGTCGCGCACGTGACCGAGCGCCTTGACGGCGTCGGTTCCCGACGGCGCGTTGACCTCGACGGAGACGGCGAACTCGCCGCTGGCGATGCGCGCACCCAAACGACTGCGCTCGGCCAGTGGCACGATCGCCGCGCGCCGGGGGACGGTCGCCGGCTCGCTGTCGGCCATGGTGACGCTCGGCCGCGATGGACCGCCGCCCATCATCCGCACCGCACCGCTCATCGCTCGGATGTGCTCGGGTGTGGTGCCGCAGCAGCCGCCGATCAGGCGCACGCCCGACTTGAGCATGCGCCGCGCGAACACACCGAAGTGCTCGGGATTGGCGACGTAGATCGTGCGACCGTCCACACTGCTCGGGAGGCCGGCGTTGGGCTGGATCGACACCGGGGCACCGTGTCCGACGAGGCGATGGCCGACGTCATAGAGTTCGGGTGGCCCGAGTCCGCAGTTCCCGCCGACCACGTCGGCACCGGCCGCGACCAGGCGTGCGGCGACCTGCTCGGGTGTGAGCATCCCCTCGGCGAGGTTGTTCGCATCGAACACCATCTGCGCGACCCGGGGTAGCTCAGGAGCGACCGAACGAGCGATCTCCAACGCAGCCTCCAGCTCGACGATGGAGGAGAACGTCTCCAGCACCAAGAGGTCGACACCCTCGCCGGCGAGGATCTCGATCTGCTCGCGCAGTGCGGCCCGGGCCAGTTCGCGTTCGCTCTCGGTCGCGACCGAGAACTTCACACCGGTCGGCCCGACAGCGCCGGCCACGAACGCCCCGTCGGCCACCGAGCGAGCGATCTCGACGGCAGCTCGGTTGATGTCACACACCCGGTCGGCGTGGCCGTGGCGGGCGAGTATCAGCCGGTTGGCACCGAAGGTGTTGCTCTCCAGGATGTCGGCACCGGCTTCGCGGTACTGCTGGTGGATGTCGCGGATCAGTTCCGGACGGGACAGGTTCAGCTCGTCGTAGGAATGCGTGTGCATCACGCCACGGTCGTACAACAGCGAACCCATCGCACCGTCGAACAACAGTGGTCTGTCGGCGAGAGCCTCGAGGAATCCGGTCACCCCGCCGAGGATACGGGCCAGGGCGCGATCACGGACCGGAATACGGTGTCCGGGAAGGCTGACACCGGTCAACGAGCGGCAGTGACCACTGTCGACGGGTGTGGGAACCGGCTGCTCCAGCGCGTCCGGCCATCGTGGGTGATGACGTACGCGCTGTAGTCGTCGTGGTCCTCGATCCAGTCGACGCCGGCCTCACCCATCACGAACACCGCCGTCGCGAAGGCGTCGGCGACACCGAGGTCGCGCCCCACGACCGTGGCACTGGCGATGTCCGTGGTCGGCTCGTGCGTCATCGGATCGATGATGTGCGCGCCCCGCTCATAGGTCGCGGACGTGGCGATCGCCATCGGCCCGGTCAGCTCCAGGACGAGCGCGAACAGATCGGCGTGATCGGGGTGGCGGACACCGACCCGCCATGGCGTACCCGATGTGGGCGTGCCGCGCACGGTGATGTCGCCACCGGCGTTGATGCAGAAGTTCGTCGCCCCGATGGACTCGAGCAGACGCGCTGCATGCTCGATCGACCAGCCCTTGACGAAGCCGGACGGATCGAGTTGGGTTCCGTTGGGAGCCGGAACGACGAATGCGTCGAACGCTCCCGCGGTCGTTCCGGTCAGCTCGACACAGCGCAGCAGAACTCCCTCGACCTCGTCGCTGAGACCGTCCATCCCGATCTCACCGCGCGCGAATCGGGAGATCTCGCTGTCGTGGCGGTAGGTGCTGAATGTGGCATCGACGTGGTGTAGCCAGGCGATCACCTCGGCCAGCGACGCTCGGGTGATGTGCGGATCGCGGACGTCGAAGGAGACGGCCATACCCATCACGTGCTCGACGTGTGACGTGCTCATCCGCTCACCGTGACACCTGCGGCGGCCGCCGCATCGATGGCCGACTGCAACGACCGGGCATAGCCGTCGCTGGTGTACGTCGCCCCGGACACCGTGTGGACCTGCGCGGACTGTGCCGTCAGGGCCTCGCTGCGCAGTGCGGGCAGGGCCTGCTCGTTGATGCGGACGCTCTTGCGGTCGGCGTCGGGGTACTGCACGACGGCGACGTCGGTCAGGGCGCCGTTCGTCACCTGGATCTGGACCTGAACCGGCCCGTAACGGGTGTTGACGACGCTGCCGTCGAACGACAGCGGCTGGATCGATGCTGCGGCGACGGTCGTCGGGACCGCCATCGTCGGTGCGGTGGTGGAGGGAGTCGGCGCGGTCGTTGCGGCGGGCAGTGCGGGCGTTGCGGTCGTCGCAGTCGCAGCGGGTGCAGCTCCGGTCGTCGCAGGCGCCGTTGCGGCCGACGCACCGCTCGCAGGAGCGACCGTCTGGATCGTCGTGCCACCGGCGCCGGCTGCGGAGGTGCCGCTCGTCGCGAAGAACAAGCTCAGCCCACCCGTCGTTGCGCAGCTGACGGCCAGCGCACCCATACGGGCGCTGCGTGCCGGGTGACGACGCTTGGTGCGCACCGCAGCGGTCCCCGTGGCCGGCGGCGGCGGCGGCGGTGTTCGGAGGGGTGGGGGCGGGGGTGGTGGTGTGGATCCGGCCCTGGGCGGCATCGAGCGCTGGCGTTGGGCGAGGCGATCGAGACGCGCCAACAGGGGATCATCGATCTGTGGCGGACGGGTCTCTGGCATACAGACATCCAAACGGTCCATCCTCAGTGCCTGCTCAGCGCGGCATAGGAGCCAGCTGTGAACTCAGCGGCCAGTGACCTTCGTCGCAGTGGCCTTCGTCGCAGTGGTCTTGGCGGCACGGCCCTTCGTAGCGGCGGCGATGATCCGCAACGCGATGGCGTACACGGCGAAGGCTGCGCACACGACGAGTCCGACCTCGACCGCGACGGTCGTTGCGTCCGAACCGAGCTGGTAGGCGTGCAGCCCGCCGAGCGCGACACCCGCGACGGACGTGAGGTGCAACCAGCGCCAGACCCGCCGCGAGAAGCGGCGCTTGGGCCAGCTCGTGAAGACGGCGATCGCAAACGTATATGTTGCGATCACGCCCCATGTCAGCGCCCACGACGCGGTGTCGGCGGTGCCGGGCACGACGGCCTGGACGATGCCGATCCCCGAGTTGGGGTCGAGCAGCGTCGCCAGGATGTGTGCGCCGGTGAACATCAGGGCCAGGCCGCCGAGGTAGTTGTGCAGGTCCAGCCACCACGCAGGTGTCCGCCGCGCGCCGGTGTTGCGGGCCGAGAAGAACAGGCCGAACACCAGTGACACGACGGCGAGGACGGTCGCAACGATCCCCGTCGCGCGGGTGAGGTACCACCACACGTCATCCATCAGTACTCCTGCTCGATCGGCATGTGGTTCATCGGGCTGAGGCCTCCATCGATTCCTCGTCGTGAGCCAGCGGCAGCTCGATCGTGATCGTCACTCCGGCCCCGGGAGCGGTGTCGACGGTGATCCGGCCTCGGTGCGCCTCGACGAGGGCATGGATGATCGCCATGCCGAGTCCGGCTCCGCCGGACGTACGCGAGCGCGACGGGTCGGCACGGAAGAAGCGCTCGAAGACGTGCGACGCCTGCTCGGCGGTCATGCCCGGACCGTCGTCGCTGACCGTCACGACGCCGACGTCGCCGACGGTGCACAGCTCGATGGCCGTGGCGGTGCCGGCCGGGGTGTGCGTGCGCACGTTGGTGAGCACGTTGTCGATCACCTGACGCAGGCGGCTCGGGTCCCCCTCGACCACGACGAGGTCGACGACGCGCAGCGCGATGGGCCACTGGTCCGACACCGCCCGGGCCGCGCCGATCGCGTCGACGACGATCTCGTTGAGGTCCACGCGAGTTCGCACGAGCGGTCGGCCTTCGTCCAGCCGGGCGAGCAGGAGCAGTTCCTCGACCAATTCGCGCATCCGCGCGGACTCCAGGCTGATGCCGCGCAGCGCCCGCTCGAGGTCCTCGGGATGGTCGCGCGCCCCGCGCTCGAACAGCTCGGCGTAGGCCGCGACGGCCGCCAGTGGGGTGCGCAGTTCGTGCGACACGTCGGCGACGAACTGGCGCATCCGTTGCTCGGACGTCTGCAGGGCAAGCTCCTTCGCGTCGCGATCGGCGAACGCCTGACGGATGGTCGCGAGCATCGTCTCGAGCGCATGCGCCAAGCGACCGACCTCGTCCTGGTTGCCCGTGCCGGGAACCTGCTGGTCCAGATCCCCGTCCTCGGCGATCGACAGCGCCGTGGACTCGACGGCTCGCAGCGGGCGCAGGCCGACGTGGACGAGGAACCAGCCGATCGCTGCGGCGACGACCAATGCGATCGCGGCGACCACGGCCCCGATCAGGACCAGCCGGCGGGCAGACTCGTCGACCTCCTCGAGCGACAGCCCGATGACCAGGATCGTGCCGTCGTCGAGGCGCGAGACCCGCAACCGGATCTCGATCTCGCTGCCGGTCGCATCGCGGGTCGAGAACGCCGGCGTGTCCGCGAACGAGCCGGCCTTGTCCGGCGCAGTCAACTGGGTCACGTCGGTGATCAGTGCACCGTGGCCGGGGTTCCGGGCCGGGATCGTCAGCTCCGTCGTGCCGTTCGGGGCGATGAGGGCGACGAACAACCCGGGCGCGACCCGCTCGATTGCCCGCTGGAGATCGGCTTCGTTGCCGTCGATGAGTTGCTCGATCGGCTCATGGGTGCGCTGCAGCGTGTCGTCGATCTGGCGCAGCTGCGATGACCTGAACGCGGTGTAGGTGGCCACGCCCGCTCCGGCGAGGGCGACGAGTGCGACGACGACCGTGGACGCGACGAGGCGGGTGCGCAGCGACATCTACTCCTCCGCCCCGGTCTCGGTCTCGGTCTCGCGCATGATGTAGCCGACGAGCCGCACCGTGTGGATCAGCGGCGGCCCCAGCGCGTTGAGCTTCTTGCGGACGTAGCTGATGTACGTCTCGAGAATGTTCGAGTCGCCGTCGAAGTCGTAGTGCCAGACGTGGTCGAGGATCTGTGGCTTGGACAGGATCCGACGCGGGTTGAGGAGGAAGAAGCGGAGCAGGTTGAACTCGGTCGCGGTCATCTCGATCGAGGTGCCGTTGCGCCAGACCTCGTGGCTGTCGGGATCCAGCACGACATCGGCGAACGAGAGTCGGGCGTCCGGCCGCGCTGCGGCGCCCATCGAACGCTGGAGGATGGCCTTGACCCGCATCACGATCTCGGCGAGCGAGAACGGCTTGGTGACGTAGTCGTCGGCACCGACTGCGAACCCCTGGGCCTTGTCGTCGAGGCTGTCCTTGGCTGTCAGGAACAGGATCGGCACGGAGATCCCGTCGGCGCGCAGTCGTCTGGCGATGCCGAACCCGTCGATGTCTGGCAGCATCACATCGAGCACGATCAGGTCCGGGCTCGACGTCTGCGCCGACGCCAGTGCGGCACGTCCGGTGCGCGCCTCGGAGACCTCATAGCCCTCGTAGCGCAGCGCGGTCGACACCGCATCGACGATCGAGCGTTCGTCGTCGACGACGAGAATCTTGCGGCGCTCGGTCATGGCAGTAGTCAACCCCATCGGACCGGCGCGATCCATCGTCGCAGTCGTGCTCTGCTCTCGAGCACAGCGGGCGCTGAGCTGGCGCACAGCTCGAATTCCTACGGTCGTCGGCCATGGAACACCCAGCGGTCATCCAGGCCGGGCACACAGGATCGAAATCGCCCCGTGGGGACTTCGTGAGCAAGACTTCCCCAGGTGACTGACCACACAGTGATTCGCCGACGCATCCTCGTCGCTTCCGGCCTCCTCGTCGCCGTGATGGTCGCCCTCGCAGTCGGCGGTGGCAGCGGCCCGCTCACAGTGCCGAAGGCGATCATCCTCGGTGCGGTCGAAGGCATCACCGAGTACCTGCCGGTCTCCTCGACCGGTCACCTGCTCGTCACCCAACGACTGCTGAACCTCGGCAACGGAGCGGGCAAGACGGCCGCCGACACCTACGCAATTGCGATCCAGCTCGGTGCGATCCTGGCTGTGGTCGCGCTCTACCGGCGCCGCATCGGCCAGATCGCACAGGGCCTCGTCGGCCGCGATGCCGAGGGCCGCCAGTTGCTGATCCGTCTCGCCGCGGCATTCATCCCTGCCGCGCTGGTCGGCGTTGCGTTCGACAGCAAGATCAAAGAGCATCTGTTCGGTCCGTGGCCGGTCATCGGGGCGTGGGCCGTCGGCGGTGTGTTCTTGCTGATCTGGCGTCCGCACCACGGCTCGAACACGCTGGCCGAGTTGACGGTCCGCAGTGCATTCATCATCGGCCTCGCCCAGACGCTCGCCCTCTGGCCGGGCGTGAGTCGCAGCCTGGTCACCCTCGTCGCGGCGATCGCCGTGGGCTGCGAGATCGGCGCCGCCGTCGAGTTCAGCTTCCTGCTCGGTCTGGCGACCCTCACGGCTGCGACCGTGCTCGATCTGGCCAAGGACGGCAAGACGCTGCTCGACGACTACGGATGGCGCACGCCGCTGCTCGGCGCGCTCGTCGCGTTCGCGACGGCGATCCTCGCCGTGCGATGGCTGGTCGCCTATCTGCGCACGAAACCGCTCGGGAACTTCGGGTACTACCGGATCTTGATCGCCGTCATCGGCGCAGTGCTGATCGCCACCGGGGCGATCTGAGCCCGCCGCCGCTCCGGCGGAGGGTCCAGCTCGCTACCTGTCGGCTCGACCGGTGCAGGCGAAGCAGCGGACCGAGTCGGGGAGAGCGATCAGACGCTCGACACCGATGAAGCTGCGACAGTGCTCGCACACGCCGTAGTTCGGCTCCTCGATGCGATGCTGCATCGAGCGCATCGTCGCCAGGTCCGACTCTGCATCGGCCGCCATGGCGACGACCTCCGGCCCGGCCGGTCCGCCAGCGGAGGCCTCGGACAGCAGTCGGAGGAGATCGTCCAGACGGATGATCTCGGTGAGCACGTGCGTTCTCAGGAAACGTCGATCACGGCTGGTCAGCACCCGGCCAGCCTACGAACGAACGTCATCAGCGGACGTCACAGCGGGCTACAGCGCGATGGCTCCACTCTCGCCAGACTGCTCGGCGTCACCGAACTTGGCCTTGAGCATCGAGATGATGCTGCCGATCCGTCCCGATGCAGTCGTCCAGTAGTGACCTTCGGAGCCTTCGATGCGGAGGACGGTGATGCCGGGCGTGTTGCGGCCGTCGTCGAAGTATGCCTCTGCGAACGGTGTCCAGAGCCCATCGATCACCTTCGCGTCCGTCGTCATCGACGTGGTGCCGCGCAGGGACAGCCATGTGTTCTCGCGGTTGTCGCTGACGGTGACGTGGGCGACGTCGCCCTCGCTGAGTGCCTTGGCCCACGGCTCGCTGGTGTCCAGCAGGATCTCCAGGCGTCTGCCGAGAACTCGGGCGACGGTCAGCGGGCGGAACTCGAGAGATGAACCGACCGACTCGAAGCCGACCATGAGGGTCGTTCCGGGGTGGACGAGGTCGACGAGTTCCTTGGGTGCGTCATCAGTGCTCATGGCGGGGCACTACCCCACACCGGGTTGGGTGAAACCCACCGCCGACCTGTTGCCGTCCGACGCGCCGCGGGCAGACGCTTTCTCTGATTCGGTGCGAGAATTAGGGTCCACGACGACAAGGAGATGCGCATGAGTCAGGTCACCGAACGGGCCGTTCTCGCAGGCGGTTGCTTCTGGGGGATGCAGGATCTGATCCGCAAGCGCCCCGGGGTGATCTCGACACGGGTCGGTTACACCGGCGGTGAGGTCGACAACGCCACCTACCGCAACCACGGCTCGCACGCCGAGGCAATCGAGATCGTCTTCGATCCGGAGCAGGAGTCCTTCCGTGGCTTGCTCGAGTTCTTCTTCCAGATCCACGATCCGTCGACAAGGAACCGTCAGGGCAACGACGTCGGTGCGAGCTACCGGTCGGCCATCTTCACCACCGACGACGAGCAGCGCCGGGTTGCCGAGGACACGATCGCGGACGTCGACGCGTCGGGCATCTGGCCCGGCAAGGTCGTCACCGAGGTCGTGCCGGTCGGCGCGTTCTGGGAGGCCGAGCCCGAGCACCAGGACTACCTGGAGCGCATCCCGAACGGTTACACCTGCCACTTCGTGCGCCCGAGCTGGAAGCTTCCCCGCCGCGAAGCCAACGCCTGACTCGTTCGGATCTGCCTGTATGGTGCAAGTGGAGCGGAGTTCAGCTTCGCTGCGTCACTCCAGACCCCGGTCGCGCACCTCTGTGAGGGTAGACCTTGGGCGATGTTCCAGCCAGTGTTCGTGCGCTGAGTCGACGGTGCGAGAGCCGTCGGCGTGCTCGCCCACGCCACGAACTCATCCACGCTGAGCAGGACCTCGGGTTCACGCTGGCCGGGCCGTCCCGCGACGGCGTCTCGAAGCCGTCGCATGATTGACGACGCCCAGCAGCGCCACGACGAACTGAAGATCTCCACTGCGGCGGCGTTCGTGGAGATCGCCGCGGCTCTGGTCAGCGATTTCGACGCGAGCGATGTGATGGCCGGCGTCGCCGCGAGGAGCGTCGAATTGCTCAACGCGTCTGCGGCGGGCATCTTGTTGGCCGATCGATCGGGCAGCCTGGCGGTCGCTGCGGCCTCGAATGCTCAGATCGAACTCCTCGAGCTGCACCAGATCCAGTATCAACGGGGGCCGTGCATCGACTGCTACACGCGCGGTGAGACGGTGATGCACCCCGATCTGGATCAGACGTCGCCGTGGCCCGAGTTCGCGGTGGCGAGCGTCGCTGCGGGCTTCCCGTCTGTGCACGCCATACCGCTGCGGGTCAAGCGGACCACACTCGGCTGTCTCAACCTGTTCATGGCCGAATCGGTCGTGCTGACGGCGAGCGACATCGTGCTGGCCCAGGCGCTGGCCGATGTCGCCACGATCGCGATCGTTCAGGATCGGGCTCTGCGCGACGGCGTCGTGCGGGAAGGCTCGCTCCAGAATGCGCTGATGAGCCGGATCACGATCGAGCAGGCCAAGGGAATGATCGCCGAGCGATCCAAGGTCGACATGGACATCGCCTTCGGTCGGCTCCGGGCGTACGCGCGGCATACGAACCAACGGCTGAGCGCAGTGGCCGGCGATCTCGCGGCCGGAACGATCAGCGTGGCCGTCATCAACCGAGCGACGCGTCCGCCGTCGCCACCGCCCCGGACGCGCCGCGACGGGTGATCGGACGGAGTCTCGCTGGGCTGGAAGGTAGGTAAGCCTTACATCGTTACGTCGGTGTGCTATACATCTATCGATCGACTGATGTGTCGCCGTGGTCGTTCCACGACACGCACCGACGAAAGGACGAGAGATGTTGGCACGGAGATGGCCGAGGGTGTCGGCCGTTGCGATCTCACTGGCGCTGGTCATGGGCGCCTGTGGGGGTGACGATTCAGATGGGGCATCGAGCTCGACGAGCATCGCCCCGACGACTGACCTCGCTACCGAGCAGGGTTCACTCGACGGTGGCGAACTGACGCTGTACAGCGGTCGGAGCGAGTCACTGGTCCAGGGCGTCATCGATGCCTTCGAGGCCGAGACCGGGGTGGTCGTCAAGGTCCGCTACGGCAGTTCCGCCGAGATCGGTGCATCGCTGCTCGAAGAGGGCGAGCGCACGCCGGCCGACGTGTTCTACTCCCAAGAGGTCGGTGCCGTCGGCGTCCTGGCCAAGGCAGGACTGCTGGCGCCCCTTCCGGCCACCATCGTCGAACGGGCCGACGAGCGGTTCCGTCCGCCCGCAGAGAACCTGTGGGTCGGTGTCACCGGTCGTTCACGGGTGATCGTGTACAACCCGGATCTCGTACCCGACCCCCCGGCGAGCGTGCTCGAACTGACCGACCCGAAGTGGGCCGGTCAGGTCGCGATCGTGCCCGGCAACGCTGGGTTCCAGGCGTTCATCACCGCGTTCCGGGTCACGCAGGGCGACGAGGCCGCGAAGCAGTGGCTGCTCGACATGCAGGCCAATGGTGTGCGGACCGACATCGAGAGCAACGGCGATGTGCTCGAAGCGGTCGACAACGGTGAGCTCGCGATCGGTCTGATCAACCACTACTACTGGGGCGCGTTGGCTGCCGAACTCGGTGCGCAGAACATGACGGCGCAACTCGTGTTCCCCAAGGGCGACGATCCCGGTGGATTGTTCAACGCGACTGCCGTTGGTATCACCACGAGTGGGGCCGAGAACCCGGCCGCCCTCGCGCTGGTCGAGTATCTGCTCTCCGACGCAGGACAGCGGTACTTTGTCACCGAGACCCACGAGTACCCGGTCATCGATGGTGTGGCGGATCCGATCGGGTACCCGGCCAAGGCGCAGCTCGAAGGTCCGGCGCTCGATCTGACCGACCTCGACTCGCTGGAAGCAACGCAGGCGCTGTTGACCGAGCTCGGGCTGCTGAGCTGATCTGAGCGGTTCTCAGCCGTCCGTCGTCGGGCGCTCCGCAGTGTTGCGGCGCGTCCGGCGAGCCCACCCCCCGCTGGCCCTGCTGGCGGGGGGCGGGCTCGCGTCCGTACTGGTGCTCGTACCGATCACGTACATCGTGGTGCGCGCGACCGATCGCGGGTGGCAGACGTTCGCGGACACGGTCTGGCGCCAGCGCACGCTCGAGCTCCTCGTCAGGTCGGTCGGCCTCGCCGTCGTGGTCACCACCGCGAGCGTGGTCATCGGTGTCGCTGCGGCATGGTTGGTGACCTCGAGCGACCTGCCCGGCCGACGGTTCTGGCGAGTCGCGCTCGCGATGCCCCTGGCTCTGCCGTCGTACATCGCCGCGTGGGCGTGGATTGGTTGGCGGCCCGACCTCGTCGGCTTCGACGGCGCAGCCATCGTGCTCACCTCGATCAGCTATCCCTACGTGTACCTGCCCGTGCTCGGTGCGCTCGGACGTGCAGACCCCGCCCTCGCTGACGTCGCCCGCTCGTGCGGCCGTGGACCGTGGTGGGTGTTCGTGCGGGTCACCCTCCGACAGGTCCGCATCGCGGCCGTCGGTGGCGCGCTGTTGGTGATGCTGTACGTGCTGAGTGAGTTCGCCGCCGTGTCGATCATGCGCTACGAGTCGCTGACCAAGGTGATCTACTCCTCCTACCGTGCGTCGTTCGACCGAACTCCGGCAGCAGCGCTCGGCTGCGTGCTCGTGGCCGCCACGATGGTTCCGCTGTGGTTCGCCGTCCGCTTCAGTGGGTCCGGGCGGGTCGCCCGGGTCGGTGCCGGTTCGACGCGCACCGCAGCGACCGTAGAGCTCCGACGGTTGCGGTGGCCGATCACGGGCTGCGTGGCTGCCCTGTTGGGATTCAGTCTCGGCGTGCCGGCGTGGAACCTGGTCCGCTGGACAGGTCGAGGCTCATCGACGACGACATGGAACGACGTCGCCGAGGCAACCGCCACCACGCTGGGCCTGGCTGCGGCGGCGGCGGCGGCCGCAGTCATCATCGCGATTCCGATCGGTCTGCTGTCGGCCCGCTACGCCGGGCGTTGCGCCCGCGCCGTCACGGCGCTCGCGTACGCAGGGCATGCGTTGCCGGGGATCGTGGTCGCGCTGTCATTGGTCTTCTTCGGGATCCGGTACGCCAACGCCATCTACCAGCGTACGCCGATGCTGGTCGGCGCGTACGTCGTGATTTTCCTCTCGCTCGCGATCGGCGCAATCCATGGATCAATCGCCCAAGCCCCACCGATCCTGGACGAGGTCGCACGTTCATCGGGCCGTCGGCAGGTGACGGTCTGGTTCTCTGTGACGCTCCGCCTCGCCGCCCCGGGCATCGGGACTGCGGCGGCGCTGGTGTTCATCGCGACCTCCAAGGAGCTCCCTGCGACGCTGCTGCTGCGACCGATCGGCACCGACACACTGGCGACGCAGCTCTGGAGCAGGACCGACGCCGTGAACTACGCAGCAGCGGCGCCCTATGCGTGTGTGCTCGTCCTCATCGCGTGCATCCCGACGGCACTCCTGACCCGGGCGAGCGTGACCCGGTCATGAGCGACATCATCATCGAGCACGTCTCGAAGTCCTACGCCGGTCGGCCACCGGTCCGCGCACTCGAGGGTGTCGACCTGACCATTCCGCACGGTTCGATCGTGGCGGTGCTCGGCCGGTCGGGATGTGGGAAAACCACGCTGTTGCGCACGATCGCCGGGTTCGAGCGTCCTGACGCCGGCACGATCTGGTTCGGGCGTGACGAAGTGGCCTCGAACCGGCGCATGGTCGCGCCGGAGCGCCGCAGGGTCGGCATCGTGCCGCAGGAGGGTGCGCTGTTCCCGCACCTCGACGTGGCGGCCAACGTCGCATTCGCGCTCCGCAACCGTCGCAGCCGTGAGTCGCGCGACCGCGTCGGGCAATTGCTCGAGTCGGTCGGACTCGCCGGACACGAGCGGCGACGGCCCCACGAGCTGTCCGGCGGCCAGCAGCAACGTGTCGCGCTCGCCCGGGCCTTGGCGTCGCATCCGGCGATCCTGCTGCTCGACGAACCGTTCACCGCGCTCGACATCAACCTGCGCGCCCAGCTGCGCGCGGACGTCGTCGCCATCGTCCGCAATGAAGGGGCGACCGCGATGATCGTCTCGCACGATCCGGCCGAGGCGATGTCGATGGCTGACACCGTGGCGGTGATGCGCGCCGGTCGACTCGTCCAGACGGGCAGTGGCGAGGACCTCTACCGCCGTCCGGTCGACCACGAGACCGCAGTGATGCTCGGCGAGGTCACCGAGATCAGCGGTCACGGGAACGGGCATCGAGCGACCACTCCGCTCGGCGACATCGACATCGACGTCGACGGGTCTGTGTCCGGTCCGCTCCGGCTCGTGTTCCGCCCCGAACAGATCGTCTTCGACGAAGGTGTCCGAGCCAACGGGGTGATCACGGGGATCCAGTTCCACGGCAGCGATGTCGTGGTGACGGTTCGCCTGGGCCCTGACAGCGTGCGTGCTCGGTGGCCGATCGGTGACGGCCGACCGCATCGAGAGCGGTGGCTGGTCGGTGACGCAGTCGGTCTGCGCGCCGCAGGGCGACCGGTGCTGGTGCGAAGAGATCTTCGCGACCACTGATGTTCCGGGTGTTCGCTCGGCCGCGCCCGGGGAATCAGTTCTGAGACGTCCCGGTGCCGTCGTGATCCACCCAACGCCCGAAACTGAACATCGCGTAGATGAATCCACCCGTGAACACGATGCCGGACACGATGGTGCCCGCTATGAAGATGCCTGTCTCGGTCATTTCGGCGCACGCCGATGGGCAAGCAAGAATGAACCCAGCGCGAGGATCGACGGCACCCAGATGCCGATGTAGATTCCGTTCAGCCGCCCATTCGTATCGTCGCCTGCATTGAAGTAGACGGTCACGCTGAGCACGAAACTGGCGAGGGCAGCGAACAGCAACGTGCCTTTGAGGATGAGTTCTGGCTTCATGGCCCCAACCATTCCACAACTGCATGCGCGGTGCCCGACTCTGATCGGGATAGCTCCACCCCTGGTGACGGGCGTGCCGGGTTTCGGACGCCGTGGCGGACCGCAACTAGATTGAGCCGAATGGTTCGGACACGGGTGTACTGCAAGGGGCTCTTGGAGGCCGAGGACTTCCCGGTCGCCGACATCTCCGAACATCTCGACCGATCCGACACAGTGGTCTGGGTCGATTTCTGCGGGCCGTCGAAGGACGAGCTGCACGAACTGGCGATGGAACTCGGGTTGCACGAACTTGCGGTCGAAGACGCCCTCAGCCCGCACCAGCGTCCCAAGCTCGATCACTACGCGTCACACAACTTCCTCGCCTGCCACGCCGTCGACCTGAACGTGGACGACGGGACCTTGACCGAGACCGAGATCGATGCGTTCATCAACAAGCGCTGGCTGGTCACGGTCCGCAAGGACGAGAACTTCTCACTCGACCCGGTGATCGCGCGTTGGGACCGCTCGACAGATCTGGCCGTGCACGGTGTCAGCTTCTTGCTGTACGGGCTGTTGGACGCTGTCGTCGACAGCTATTTCGACGCAGTGCAGCGCTTCGACGAGTTCTACGACCAGATCAGCGAGGGGATCTTCGCCGAAAGGCCGATCCCGCCGTCAGAGCAGAAGCACTGGTTCCAGACTCGTCAGGCGCTCATCCGCTTTCACCGGCTGGTGGTCCCGATGCGTGAAGCGGTCAGTGGTCTGATGCGACGCGAACACTCGACCGTCGCCGACGATCTCTATCCGTACTACCAAGACGTGTACGACCATGTGTTGCGAGTGACGGAGTCGACGGACGCGTTGCGCGACCTGATCTCGACGATCGTGGAGACCAACCTGAGCCTGCGCGACTACCGGACCAACCAGATCGCCAAACAGGTCACGAGTTGGGCGGCGATCATCGCCGTACCGACGCTGATCACCGGTTGGTACGGGATGAACGTTCCCTACCCCGGTTACGGCGAGGAGTGGGGAGTGTGGCTCGCCGCCCTCTTGGTCGTCGTCGTCTCCGGTGGGCTGTACGCAGTGTTCCGCAAGCGCGACTGGCTGTAGTCGCGATCATCGACGCGGCGATCAGTGACAGGTGGCCCGACAGACGCTCCATTGGCTCAGTTCGCTCGACGCCAGCCGAGCCACGTGTGTCCAGTTCACGTCGTTTCGATCGCAGCTGCGATGGCGTTGGCGAACCGGGATGCCCCCGATGAATAGACCGGACACGGCCCCGGGGGCGGAGAGCCGGGACAGAAATGCAGTCCGTCGTCGTTGCGAACGATGTTGCTCCCGAATGGCCCGCATTCAGGTTCATCCGGGAGGCATGGCAGGAACTGGGCGAAGCTGCCGTCGGGGTTCTCGACCGCAGCTCCTGCGTCGACGAATGACACGTCTGCCCGTGTGGCGAGGTCGGCGTAGACGCCATTCAACCCGGCGACGATGTCGTTGCCAGGAGTGGCATCGGCGTGGACCGGTTGACCGACCAGCAGCACTCGAGCCTGCGCCGACAACACTTCGTCGATGAGAGCCGTCACATCGGCCCGATACTTGTCGACGACCGCTGGGCCTGCCAATGGGCCACCTGCGCTGTCGGACATGCACGGTGACAACGAGTTGCCGGTGAACGAGATCACGACGACGCTGTCAGCGGTGAACTCCAGGTTCTTCGCCAGCCAGTCGCACGGCGCCGTCCCGCCGAAGAACTGTGGAACCAACTGTCGTCCGTGAAGGAGCGGTCCGAGGTATGGCGCAGCCTGCTCAGCGAGTGAGTCGCCGACGAGTACGACGTCGGTGGACCGAGACGCAGGGGAGGAAGCGCAACCGGACATCACGAGGAGCACGACAACTGCTGCGATCGCGGCGCGTGATATCGACAGATTCTGCGCGCCAGTGCTACCGCGGTGCAGGAGGCCGAGGCGACGGATGAATCGGATGAGCTGTTTCATATCACCTTTTGCTCGATTCCGAAGTACGCGCGACGAGCATCTTGTCCCCGACGGTGGGTCCCGCTCGGCTATCAGCGGATCGACGCGATGCTCGTTCTGAAGGAACGCGTGGGCCCGATGTGATGGCGGTCGACAAGCTCGCCCGCCGAAGTCTGCGTTGGGTGTGCCGACAGTGGCGCTGCGCCTGGGTGAGGCTCCGACAACTCGCATGGTCATGACGTTTGGCCCTAGGCGAAGTGTCGTGCCGTCAATACGTTGAACCTTGCTCGAAGCCCTCCGTGGTGGACAGCAAGGGAGCAGTCCATGCATGTGATCATCGTCGTCGGATCAAAGCATGGTTCGACTCGCTCCATCGCCGAGGCGGTGGGCGAGGTGCTCCGCCACCGTGGCATCAACGTGACGACAGTCGACGCCGACGCTGCCTCGGCTTCGTTGGCCGGCTACGACGCAGCCGTGATCGGCAGCGCGGTGTACGTCGGGCGTTGGATGAAGGGCGCGCAAGCGTTCCTCGACGCGAACCGTGAGTCGCTTCGTAACATGCCGCTGTGGCTGTTCTCGAGCGGACCGTTGGGTGAGGGCCCGAAGCACCCGGATGACCTCGCCGAGATTCGCGGTTTCGCCGCCGACGTTCACGCGAAAGATCACCAGATCTTCGCCGGAAAGCTCGACAAGGCAGACTTGAGTTTCGCCGAGCGCGCCGCCGTCCGCATCGTTCACGCCCCCTACGGGGATGCTCGCGAATGGGGCCGCATCCGATCGTGGGCCGAGACCATCGCATCGGAACTCTCCGACCCCATGGGATCGATGCCGACGTCCACGACTGCAACCCAATGACGGTCGCCGAGATCAGCCCGTCGGCGCACACAACGACGCGCGTGAGGCCGTCATCGTGAGCTGTGGCAATGCGTGTGTCTCGATGCTGTTGCGGTCCCCATCACACGTGATCGAAGTCCGCAACCTGTGCAAGGTCTACGGCAGCAAGGTCGTCATCGACGTTCTCTCCTTCACTGTCGAACCCGGAGTCGTGACCGGCTTCCTCGGTCCGAACGGTGCCGGTAAGTCGACCACGATGCGCCTCATTGTCGGCCTCGACCGGCCGACGTCGGGGGGTGCAACGATCGGCGGGGTTCGCTACGCCGACTTGCCCCGCCCCCTGCGCGTCGTCGGCGCCCTGCTCGACGCCGGCGCAACCCACAAGGGTCGTAGCGCGTTCGACCACCTGCTCTACCTCGCCCAGACCCAAGGGATCTCTCGTCGGCGCGTCGCCGAGGTGCTCGAACTCGTCGGGCTCAGCGAGGTTGCCCACGAGCGAGCCGGCAGCTTCTCGCTCGGTATGGGTCAACGCCTGGGCCTCGCGGCTGCGCTGCTCGGTGACCCACAGGTGCTGATCCTCGATGAACCCGTCAACGGCCTGGACCCCGACGGAATCATGTGGATCCGAAAGCTCGTGATCGAACTCGCCGCCGAAGGGCGCACCATTCTGATCTCCAGCCATCTGATGAGCGAGATGGCCGCCACTGCGACAAACCTGGTCGTGATCGGCCGCGGCCGTCTCATCGCCGCCTGCACGACAGACGACTTCATCGAACGCAGCTCGAAACGATCTGTGTTGGTCAAGTCGCCGGACTCCTCAGCTCTCAGTGAGCTGATCAGCGCGGCCGGCGGCCACGTCGACACCGACACCGACGGCGCCCTGATCGTGCACTCGATCGACGCCGCCCACATCGGAGCCCTCGCATCGCACGCCGGGCTCGAGCTCCACGAGCTCACCCCACAACTCGCGTCGCTCGAGGATGCCTTCATGGAACAGACCCACGCCAGCACCGAATTCGGCGGCCACAACGCCGACGGCGACCGCGACGCGCTTGCGACGACGTCATCGGGTGCACGCTCATGACCGTCACCGTCGACCTCCTCACCCAACCAGATCAGCCCACGGCCGGCGCCCGACTCGACATCGCAGGACTGCTCCGTTCAGAGTGGACCAAGATCCGCTCGCTTCGCTCCAGTGTGACCGCACTGGTGCTTCTCGTCGTCGTCACGATCGGGTTCACCGCCTTGTTCGTCGGCCTCACCGTCGGCCAGTGGGACCAGCTCGACCGGATCCAAGAGCTGACCTATCGGCTCGACCCGACCCGGCTGATCCTGGGGGCGGGTTTCCAGCTGAGCCAACTCGCGGTCTGTGTCCTCGGGGTGCTGGTGATCGCCAACGAGTACTCCAGCGGCACCATCCGTTCGAACCTGCTCGCCGTGCCCCACCGCACGCCGATGCTGCTCGCCAAGTCGGCGGTGTTCGCCGTCGTCGTGTTCGTCGTCAGCGAAGTCGCCGCGTTCGGGGCCTTCGCCGTTGGGGCGCCGATCCTGCACTCGAAGGTCGCGGTTGGCATCGGCGATCCCGGTGTCTTGGGCGCGCTTCTCGGTGCCGGCCTGTACGGGGCGGTGCTCGGCGTGTTCTCGATCGCGATCGGCGCCATCGTGCGCCACACCGCGGGCGGCATTGCCGGGATCATCGCGTTCGTCCTCGTCCTCGCACCGCTCACTCAGCTGATCCCGGGCAGCATCGGCGACCACGTCTACGCCTACCTGCCGACCAGCGCCGGCCAGTTGATGGTCAATGCTCGACAAGGGCCAAAAGATCTGCTCACCCCGTGGCAGGGCTTCGGCGTGATGTGCTTGTGGACCGTTGCGCTGATGCTCCTCGCCAACGCCCTGCTTCGGCGTGGTGATGCGTGAACCGACGGACGGTTCGAACCGGTGACCGCGATCATCGATCCACTCGACGCCGACGCCGGGTTGTTGCGTGAGCCGGCAATCGCGCCGCCAGCCGACGAAACCGGGTCGATGACTCGGCGCTCGATGCTGCATCACGTCGGGGTGGGTGCGGCCACCGTCATCGTCGCCGGCATCGGTGCGGGCAGCTACCGGGTGTTCGACAACGGTGTCCTCGACGCCGGCCACGGCAGCGCGTACGACCCATGGACGAACTGGCGCAACGACCCGACATCGCTCGGCACCGTCGCCGCCGCGATCCTGGCCGCCAACCCGCACAACACCCAACCCTGGATCTTCCATGTCACCGCCGACACCGTCGATCTGTTCTCCGACCCGTCACGGCGAGCCGGAACGCTTGACGCGCTCGAACGTGAGCACCACATCGGCCTCGGCTGCGCGCTCGAGAACCTTGTCCTCGCCGCACTGGCCCGTGGCTTCCAGCCCGATGTGATCCTGCTCCCCGACGTCACCGACCCAACCCACGTCGCCACCGTTCGCCTCACTGCGGGCAACAAGGTGCCGTCGAGCCTGTACGACGCGATCGGTGACCGACACTCCAACCGTGGCCCGTACACGGCGACCACCGTCCCGGCCGACGTACTCTCCACGCTCGGCTCGGTCACCGCCGGGCTCGACGGCGTCGACATTCGCTGGTTCACCACACCGGCGGATCGCGCAGCACTGGGCGCACTCGTGATCGACGCCACACAGGCAATCGTGGACGACGTCGAACAGTCGAACGACTCCTACACATGGCTGCGCATGGCCCGAGACGACATCGACACCCACCGCGACGGCCTGACCCTGGACACCCAAGGCCTCAGCCCTGTCATCCTCGCTCTCGCCAAGATCCTCCCCGCGACCTCGCGCACCGCCGGGGACTCGTTCTGGTTGAACCAGACCCGCACCGTGCACACAGCGACCGCCGCAGCGTACGGCGTCATCACCGTGGCCGACCCCGCCGACCCGACCCTGCGGCTCGTCGGCGGGCGGCTCCTCCAACGCATCCACCTCGCCGCCACCGTCGCCGGGCTCGGCCTGCAACACATGAACCAGATCACCGAACGCGTCGACCGCGACACGCAACTCGGACAGCCGTCGACGTTCGGACCCAAGATGGAGGCTCTCGTCGCCCAGCCTGGCCGTCATGCGCTGTCCACGTTCCGCATCGGTCACCCGGTGCGAGCCGGCAGGCTCAGCCCCCGCCGGCCCGTCAGCCAGGTGACCCGATGAGCCGCAACCGCGCCCAGATGTCGATCCCTGGCCGGCCGGCTCGCCGCGATCGGAGCAGGGACCGCCATCGTTGCCGGCATCGCCCAGGCCACCATCGGGAACCGCATCCCCGACTGGAGCGGCAACAAGCACGAACCACAGCGTGCGGCTGGGAGCGTTTCCGGGTCGTTGTCGCCGCCCGGTGGCTACGAGGGCTCCTCGGCGTACTCGGTGGTTTCGAGCTCTTGATGGCGGTCAGCGCCGAACCGGCCGTCATCACGGCCGCCGGGCTCGTCGCCGGCGGCGCACTGATCGCCACCGCCATCGTCGCCAGGCCGGGCAGGAAGACGATGATCGTCGTGCTCGTCGCTGCGACGGTGCCGTTCGCCGCGCTCACCTGGTGGACGGTCGTCACACCGCTGCTCACCGTCGTCGCTCTCGCGATCGGCCTCGCCACGAGCACCGGAAACGTCGGTCGCAGCCGGGTGCTGCTCGACCAGCCAGCCGCCCGTTCGGTGAGCTGATGGCAACGGTCGAAGTCCTGTGGATACCGCTCGGGGCCGGGCAGCACGTCGTACGCATCAGCGGTCGCGCCTTCGAAGCGCTGAGCGCAGTCGTGCAACGACGCCCGGCGTGCGCGCTCTATCACTCGGCGCTCGTCGTCACCGCCGACGACGTCCGTCATGTGATCGAGATGACTCCGATCCCCGACCGCCACGGTGAGCAGCGTGGCGTGGTGGCCGAAGGCGTCGTCGGCTCAGCGTGGCTGGGCAGGTTTCGGGTGTTCCGCTACGAGATCCACCGGTGGCGCGACGGGCTCATTCCCGATGCCGATCAGGCCACCGCAACCACCACTCTGCAACTCGAACCAGACGACGCGCAACAACTCCTCGATCTCGTCCCATCGGTGCCGACACCGGTGTGGGGCAGAGACGAACTCGACGCCGGCGAGATGTGGAACTCGAACTCGGTCACCTCATGGATCCTCCATCGCGCTGGAATCGACACCGCCCCACTCGGCCCGCCCGACGGCGGCCGCGCACCCGGCTGGAAAGCCGGCATCGTCGTGGCAGCCCGCACCCGTGACGGCGCCCCGAGACGATGATCCAGCGACGACCGCGTCGAGATGACTCGACACCTCGTCATGCGCCAGGCGCTCGAGGGGTCGGGAGCGGAGGATGGTCGCCGGTGGTTTCAGCCCGGGTCTTGATCCCGCGCAGCATCCGTCGCATCATCGCAAAGTCTCCGAACTCCATGAGCACGACACCCAGGACCGCGGTGAGGGGATGGGACCAGTCGTAGACGGCGTGGATGCGTGTGACGAGCCGGGTGCCACCCGACGCCGTCGGGGTCAGCCGCCACGACCACGTGCTGTCGGGCTTCACCCACAGCAACCACGACGCGATCTCGAAGGAGTCCACCCGGAGTGCCGTCTTGTCGGTCGGAGTCGCCGACGGTGACATCGGTACCCATTGGCCGATCTCGAGGTGCTGCAGTTCGGGCACGATCGTCGTCGCGCTGGGTCTGGCGAGGTTGTCGAGGAAGTCGTTGCTGTAGAACCCGGCGCGGCCACAGCCGACTTGCACCAGCCACGGCCAGACCGCGGCCGGTTCAGCGTCGATCGTGATCGAGCGTGTCGCTACGAACTGGGCGTCAGGAAACCGCCCGTCGCCCGGCATCGTCGACGCGACCTCATCGTTCGTTGCTCCCCAGCGAAGATGCCGGCGCCGGTACAGGGGCGCGGTGAGGAACAGGGGAACATCGGCAAGCACGTCGCCGACCTGTCCGGCAATGCCGCGCCACGATCGTTGGTGATGGTTGGAGGTCATGTGCCGCTCACTGCACGTGGGTGGTCGAGGTCTGCGGCGTTGTAGGTGATGTCGTCGAGGTCGAACTCGATGTACGCGAACTCGCCGTCGGCTGCGTGCCAGTGGCCCTCGCCGATCGTACCGAGTCGGGCTGATCCGAGGTCGCGGTAGGCGGAGATCGGTGTCGACCAGCGCTGCGGTGTGAAGGTCTTGCCGTCGGTCGATACTGCGGTGCGGTCGTCGGAGAAGAAGTCGACGAGCTCATCGTCGTCACCGAAGGCCAACTCGGCGGTGACGGTGTTGGCACCGTCGGTGTAGGCGCCGCGAACGTGGTGGTCATTGTTGCTGCGCCGGCAGTGAACGCGTGGAGGACCTCGACGGGCATCCCGAACAGCTCGGCGTCCATCAGGAACAGTCGGCTCGGTCGGGTGCCGAAGGTGTTGACCTGCTCGCCGGTGAACGTCATCCACGGCTTGGCCGGGCCGCCGCGGATCCGTCCATGGAATCGTGCATGCAGCGTGTCGACTCGAGGTCGTCCAAGCGCACCTGACCGCCGGACGCACGCCGCGACCGGCGCCGGGAGTCGGGCCAGATCGGTCCTGGTCAACAGGCCGGGGGAACGGGCGGTCGTGAGTGCGGCAGCGGCCCGCCGCCGGTACTCGGCGCGAGCACTCTGTGGCCCCTGGGACGCCCACCCGTACACCACGGCGACTGCCAAGACCACGTTGGCGACGGTGCCGACCTTTGCGTCCGCCCATGACGTCACGATCACCGCCTGAGAAGCAAGGGCTGCCAGCGCACCGACCATCCACCACCGGCGGACCCGAGCGAGCAACAGCCCACCGGCCGCCATGGTGAGCACGGCTGCAATGAGCCACACCACACCCAACGAGACGCTGATCGGTTCGACCAGCAATGTCACCTTCGCCCAGCCAAAGCCTTTGACGGCACCGAGAAGATGAATCGCGCCGTGCGCCACCACGACCAGACTGACCAGCCAGCGCACGGCTTTCCTCACGGTGCGTCCGTTGATCCCGGTGCGACCTTCACGGTGCGTCGGGGACGGGACACCAAGCTCGACGGACGGAATGGGCACGGCGAACCTCCAGGTTCAGCAGGCGCAACCGGGGACCAGAGCGACGCAAGGAACGAAACCATGTTCCTTCACAACTCAGCGTACGCCGCCCGGCTCGAGACCGAGGCGCCATCGCGATCGCCAGCCCGCGAGCGGCAATGCCTGAATCATGCGGCGTGTCGACTTGCCACTGTTGGCAGGGGCAAATGCGGTTGGAAGTGGTCAATCGCGACCGAACGCAACGGGATCCCATCGGCTGGGAACAAGCTGGCGCGAACCGCAACGACTGCGTGCTGCTCGATGCCACCTTGGACGCAGTCGGCGCCCGCGGTCTGCTCAGCGACATCGAACTGGCGATACCCTCTGATCGGGCGCTCTCGGGGCACGGGGGCACGCGCATACCGCCGGGTTCCGGTCCGCCACGAGCGACCCCATGCCTCGGCCAGCGAGCCGCTCCCGCTCGTGGACGCCGCGCCCGCGCGCCGATGCGGCAAGGGCCCGCGTACTCGAACCTCGGCAATCGAGGCACTGGTTCGGTTCGTGTCGCTCGCCGTCAGCGCGCACGCCCCCGCTCCTCCGAATGAGCTTCGCTCGTATCTGCGATCTGCTCTTCGGCCCGATCGCGAAGTCGAAGACGGTGAATGCGATCGGTGGCTCGACGAGTGGAGCGTTCCGCTGTCCGATCTCACTCGGGCACTCCTCGCCCAGGTCGACACCGAACTCGGTCTCGGCGCGGACGGACAGACGCTTGCTGCGTCGACGGCAGTTCGGTTTCGGACGGTCGCCAAGTCGTGCATCCGCCGGGCAGTCGAACTGGAGGTCATCAGCTCCGACCCGTGGCCGCCGGCATCGAGAGGTCGATCTCAACGGAAGTCGGTGAAGCCCAAGCGGAGCATTGACGCCAGGACCCTTCCGGATCCCGCGACGATGGCACGTGCGATCGAAGCGATGAGGAGCCATCAGCCGGCGAGCAGAACGTTCCAGCTGATGACGGCAGTCGCCTACTACGGAGGTCTTCGCCCCTCGGAAGTCGTGATGCTCCGCGGTCGGGCGTTGCACCTCCCGACATCGGGGTGGGGCCGAATCGATGTCGTGGGAGCCGACGTCGATTTCGACGAGCCGGGAGATCGCTCCGGATGCCTTGCTGTTCCGGACGAGGAACGACGGTCGGCCTGCGGCATCCAATTGGGCACGCTCATGGCAGCGGGCCCTCCGATTGATCGGGCATCCACCCCTTCGGGTCTACGACTGCCGACACGCTGCAGCGACCACATGGCTGATGGCTGGCGTGCCTCTCGGTGAGGTTGCCCGTCGCCTCGGCCACAGCGTCGAGACTCTGGTGACGACCTACGCCGGAGTGCTGGCCGGCGACGAGGCACTCGCCATCAAGCGGATCGATGACGTCCTGTCGACCACCGGTGCGCCTCGCGCAGACGGCCTCGCCGGGCTTCGTCGCTACGGGGACCAAACTGGAGTCTGTTGCAGCTGAATCCAGTAGCCGATCTCGATCGGGTTGAAGCGAAGCAGATGCCCCCACTTGACGAAGGGGATCCGCCGCTCAGCCACCAGCCGTCGTACGTGGCGAACCGAGACCCCGAGGTGCTCCGCTACTTGCTCGATGTTCATCAGAACCGGCAAGTCGTGTCCGCCGTCTGAGTGTGCAATGGTGGCGTGGGCCTTCATCCGCCAGACGTTGAGCGCGTGACATCACGGATCACTACCCGGACAGGGTGGTGCGGTGGGCGTATCCTGTGCTCATGCCCGCAACGACGTTGACCGAGCTGCGCACACGGCGCAGCGAGATCATCGAGATCGCTCGCGCCAGGGGTGCGTCGAGGGTTCGTGTCTTCGGGTCGGTCGCCCGAGGCGAAGCGACCGAGACGAGCGACGTGGACTTCCTCGTCGACCTCGAACCCGATCGCAGCCTGTTCGACCTCGGGGGCCTCCTGATGGATCTTCAGGATCTGCTGCAGCGCAACGTCGACGTCGTCACCGAACGCGGGCTGCGTCCGAGGGTCGCTCACCGAGTGCTCGCCGACGCCGTCGATCTGTGAGAGGCGATCACGACCGCATCCTCGACATGCTCGAGATGTGCGATCTCCTCATCGAGCACGCTTCGGACCTGAGCCGGCTCGCTGAGGATCCGGTGATCCAAGCAGCAGCGCAGCGGTGGATCGAAGTGCTGGGTGAGGCCGCATCGAATGTGTCGGACGGGACCAAGAAGGCACATCCGCAAGTCGCCTGGCGAGAGATCACAGGAATCCGGGTGATCCTCGCTCACGCCTACTTTCACATCGAGCAGGACATCATCGGCAACGTCATCGAGCACGACGTGCCCCGACTCCGGGCTCAGCTCCAACCGATCGCGGAGTCGCTGGCAAAGTCAGAAGACGAGCTGTCGTAGCTCGGGAGTCACACCGGGCTTGCGCTTACCCGACCGACACGTCGGTTCGCTGAATCGGACGTCGGCTATCAGACGTGGCCGGCGGCGTGGTCGCTTCGCAACCCGCCGAAAGCGCTGACCGCTGACACCGTGACTGGGCCGCCGGCGCGATCGCGCAGCCAGGTGGACGACGTGCGCCCTGCCCGTTTCGGGCTCTGTATCCCGTCAGACGCATCGTGACGTTCCCTCCCTCCATGGCGGTCGGTTCGACCCCGCGGCGGAGGGTGCGTCACGAAAGCGGATTTCGGGAGGCATGTGTTGTCGTGAGACGAGATTTCGCTGTTTCTCTCGATGACCGACCAGCGGACTTCCTCACGTTGGCGGAATGGGGGTATGCGGGTGATCGCGGAGGTGGTGGTCGTAGGCCCCCGACGTGATGCGCTCCGGCATCCGAACGCCGCCAATCACGGCGAAACGCTGCGCCCTCGGATCACCGGAATAAGCGCGTCCGATCACCGGAATAACTCGGAGCGCCCGGTCCCAGATCTCAAAGATCTGTCGGGTCTCAGCGGTATGTTCCGGAGCGCGCGTTCTGCTCGGATCGCGTATCTCGGCAATGGTGCGGAACGGCAGTTATGCGATGGAGACGAAGCGCTGACTCGTCCCGGTTTCCTCCACGGACTCCTCGAACCCAACTGGTATCGCCCGCCGCCAGAATTCGACGGCTGTGTCATTACCGGGCACCTCATGAACCAGCCACCCGCCTGGAAACATTTTGAACACCTCGCGGGCGGCGGCCGTCCCTACGCCGCTTCGGCGGTACTTGCGGACGATGAAGAACTCTCCAAACTCATGGGGTTCGCCGACCCGAACGAGGGCACACCCAGCGACTTTGCCGTCGACCCGTATGAGAAACGCAT
>JANXUX010000420.1 GCA_025351965.1 Actinomycetes bacterium
CTCGCTCTCGAACATCACAGCGCCTTGCGCTTCCGCGATTGATCGAGCGTGATGCTCCGGTACCGAGCATCGACCTCGCTGACGTGAATCCACGACCCCCCAGATGTGCTCAGCCCCAGCATCGGGTGCACAGGACAAGCCGGTAACCGTCCGGGTCCTGGATCGTCCGTCACCGAGATGCCGGCGATAGCCGCGTGCCGCCCTACAGCTGCTGAGCGAGCGCCACGATGATCTGTTCGGGACCGCGTACGTAGCACAGCAGGTAGGTGCTCTCGTACTGCGCCACCTCTCCGATGAGTTCGCCACCGTGGTGGCGTAGCGCTGCGACTGTGGCGTGGAGGTCGTCGACGGCGAACATGATGCTCCGCAGTCCAAGCATGTTGGGTGTGCTTGTGGTTTCAGAGCTGAGCGCAGTCGGGTGTTGGAATCTGGTGAGTTCGAGTCGACTGTGGCCGTCTGGGGTTCGCAGCATCGCGATGTCGACGCGGACCCCGTCGATTGCGTTGACCTGGTCCACCCAGGGTCCTTCGATTGACGCCTCGCCCTCGATCTCCATCCCGAGAGCGACGAAGAACGCCGTTGCGCTCTCCATGTCGTCGACAACGATGCCCACGTGGTCCATTCGAACTATCGCCATGATCATTCTCCGTCTCGCTGAGGGGACACCTCTCATTGTCGTATCTGGAACGAGCCGAAGTCGCGTGCTCGAGTCCGGCACCGCTGGGCGTTCGGGACTCTTGCTCGCGGGATAGGGAGGAGGCGCGCGGGGTCTGGCTGAACTCAGCGTGATCGATGCTCGCCCGTTGCGATGTGGCGTTTGACAGTGTTTGCGGCTTGCCGTACACGGGTATCTGATTCGGGCTGGTTCCGGCCAGCCGAACGACGAGCCTCCGCTTCGAACAATCCTCGGAGCGGAGGTGACGTCTCGCACTCGGTCCAATCCGGAGCGATCTGCGTAGTCGATCGGAACGACCATTCCTGTCTCCCCAATCCAATCGAACCAATGGAGACTCCATGGCTGGAGTAGCGATCATCACCGAAGCTTGCATCACGGTGAAGGACCGTGCGTGTGTGGACGTGTGTCCGGTGCAATGCATCTACGAGTACAACCCATCCACCAACCGTCTTCAGTCTGAACAGCAGGCCGGAAGCGGAGTCGTCGAGAATGAACACGCTCCGAACGACGACGCGATCGCCGTCTTCGGCGACAGCATCCTCTACGTCAACCTCGATGAGTGCACGTCGTGCACCGCCTGCTACCAGCCCGACGTGTGCCCAGTGGGAGCGATCTACTCCGAAGAACATGTGCCTGACGGAACCGAGGCGATCAAGTACAACACGGCCGACCCGAACAAGGGACACGACCACACCTTCTTCGTCGCGCAAAGCCGAGCAGTGTTCGCCGACTGAAACGCCGAGCGCCCGTGGGGTGCGAGGTTGTTGAGAGGGTGACGCGACAGAATCGTGGAACACGCAGCGTTTCGGCCTTGGCAAAGGCAACGAGATGATCGCGTCGCTCAGAAGGTGGAGGTCGACGCTGACGTCGCGTCCGGGTCACTCATCGAAGAAACCGCCGACTCAGATTGGGAACGGAGCGGGAAGGGGAGGTCCGCCATTGGCAGATCGATCGTGCAAGGTTCGCCCTACGGGTGTCCCCGTTCTTCACGCACGCGTGGAGCCTCTGGCCTGAGCAGCTCGATGTCTCCGGGTCAGACCCTTCCGAGGCTGCTCCACGGTCTCAGCGCATGACGAAAGGGTCGGGAATCGGGTCGTCGGAGGTTCGTAGCCAGACGGTCTTGGTCCGCGTGTAGTCGAGTGCAGCGGCGAGACCGCCTTCTCGTCCATGGCCGGACATGCCGTACCCGCCGAATGGGGCGATGGGAGAGACAGCGCGATAGGTGTTGACCCACACCACGCCGGCGGTGATGCGTCTGATCATGCGGTGTGCACGCGTGAGGTTCTGGGTGAAGATGCCGGCGGCGAGGCCGAAGGGGGTGCTGTTGGCGAGCTCGATGGCCTGCTCCTCGGTGTCGAACGAGATCACGCAGAGCACCGGCCCGAACAGCTCGGTCGACGTGGCTGACACCTCAGCGCCGTCGCAGTCCAGGATCGTCGGTGGGTAGTAGAAGCCAGGACCGTCTGGTGTTCGTCCGCCGGTGACCAGGCCTGCGCCGGCAGCCAATGCCTCCTCCACCACCGATTCGATGAGGCGGCGCTGGCGATCGGTGCACAGCGGGCCGACCTCGGTCGACGCATCGAGTGGTGGCCCGATGCGGACGGATTCGGCCTTGGCCTTCAAGATCGCCAGGAAGCGGTCTTTGACCGACGCCTCGATGATGAGCCGGGAACCGGCCACACAGCTCTGTCCTGCTGCGGCGAAGATGCCTGCGACCTGCGCATTGGCGGCGCTCTGCAAGTCCGCGTCGGCGAACACCACGAACGGCGACTTCCCGCCGAGTTCGAGCGATGTGCTCGCCAGGTTGTCGGCAGAGTTCCGGATGATGTGTCGCGCAGTGACGGGGCCGCCGGTGAACGCGACGTGCGCGACTTTCGGATGCCTGGTGAGGGCTGCGCCGCATTCGTCCCCGAACCCGGTGATGATGTTGACGACGCCGGGCGGGAACCCGGCTTCGTCCACGAGTCGAGCGAACTCGAGCAATGGGGCCGGGCCGTCCTCGGACGCCTTGAGCACCACCGTGCAGCCGGCAGCCAAGGCAGGGCCCAGCTTGACGGCGGTGAGGAAGAGTTGGCTGTTCCACGGAACGATGGCGGCGACGACACCGACCGGCTCCCGGCGTATCCACACCTCCATGTCCTGTTTGTCGATCGGCAGGTGCGCACCTTCGATCTTGTCGGCGAGGCCGCCGTAGTAGGCGTAGTAGTCGGCGACGTACGCGATCTGGGCCGATGTCTCGCGGATGATCTTGCCGGTGTCGCGAGTCTCCACTTCGGCAAGGGCCTGAGCGTTCGTGGCGGTCAGTTCTGCGAGTCGCATCAGCAACTTGCCTCGAGCCGTCGGCGTCAGCGTCGGCCAAGGACCGCTGTGCAGCGCGCGATGGGCCGCCTCGACCGCTCGTTCGACATCGCCCGACCGAGCTTCGGGCATCATCGCCCACGGCTCGCCTGTGGCCGGATCGATGCTCGGGAAGGAGGCACCTGCATCCTCGAACTGCCCGTCGATGTACTGCTGGAACCGGCGCATCACGTGGTCGCCGCGAACGCAGGCATGACGTCCTCGATGAACCGTTGCAACGACTGTCGCTTGCGGTCGAAACTCATCCCGGTGTCGATCCACATCGAGTACTCGTCGTATCCCAACGCCTCGCAGAACTTCAACCTGGCGATCACTTCCTCGGCTGTTCCGACCACCGTGTTCGTTCGGATCACTTCCGGCGAGTAGGCCGGATTCGCCGCCAGCTCGTCGTCGGTCAGCCGCTCGATCAAGCCCTGCGTCACCGGCTTCTCATTCTTGAACCAGGCCCCGAAATAGCTGTAGTAGACGCTGATCTCGCGTGCCGCTTGATCGATGTCGGCTGCGTCACTGCCCACGTACGTGTGACGCAGCACCATGATCTTGGGCCGCTCGGCCTCTGGGTGATTCGCGCACGCAACGTTGAATCGTTCCATCAAGCTTTCGACTTCCTCGTCGCCGAGTGCAAGCGGGGTGACCTGCACGTTGCAGCCGTTGGCGACCGCGAAATCGTGACTGTTGGGATCGCGTGCTGCGATCCACATCGGGGGGTGCGGTTGTTGCAGTGGCTTGGGCGCCGACGTCGAGGCGGGGAACGACCAGTACTCGCCGTCGTGTGCGTAGTCACCGGCCCACAGGCCCTTCACCGCCGGGACAAGTTCGCGCATGCGTTGCCCGGCACTGAGAGCGTCAAGGCCGGGGACCATCCGTTGATACTCGAAGTTGTATGCGCCACGAGCGATGCCGATGTCGAGGCGGCCGCCGCTGATGATGTCCGTCATCGCGGCTTCGCCGGCGAGTTTGATCGGGTGCCAGAACGGGGCGATGACGGTGCTCGTCCCGAGGCGGACGTTCGTGGTCCGCCGGGCGAGGTCCGCCAGGTTGATGAACGGATTGGGGGCGATGGTGAAGTCCATGCAGTGGTGCTCGCCGGTCCAGATGGCGCTCATCCCGCCTCGATCGGCCATCTCGCAGAGTTCGATGTACTCCTCGTAGAGACTCTCGTGGCTCTGGCCGGCGTCGAGCCGCTCCATGTGAACGAACAGGGAAAACTTCATGTTGTCAAACCTCTCTCGTGAGCCAATGTCGGAGTGCTGTGGTGACCTCGTCGGGCGCCGTCATGTTCACCATGTGACGGTGATCCGCAACGATGCGCGCCTCGCCGCGTGGTGCGGCGGCTGCGAGATCCAGCGTCATCTGCGGCGTCGAGTTCGGATCGCATTCGCCGGTGAGGAACAACGCCGGACACGTGACGCTTGGCCAACGCTCGACGTACAGGTCGTCTCCCTCGGCGAACGCGCCGTACGCAGTTGCGTACGCGTCGGAATCGACCCCCGCCAGCCATCCCTCGACCAGTCGGTAGGAGTCCGATGGCCGGCACTCGTCGGCGAACCAACGCGCGAGCGGAGCCGTGGGGTCGAAGATGCCGGTCGCAATTGCTGCGGCTCGTGCCGTCACCGCCGAAGCGGCTGTTGCATCCCGCCGATGGATGGCGCTGAGCAGCGCCACACGTCGAACTCTGGCCGGTGCAGCGACCGTGCAGCCGCCCGCGATCAGCGCACCCAGCGAGTGGCCGGCGATGTTCGCCGCATCCAGCCCGAGATCGTCGAGGGTTTCCTGAAACCACTCGACGAATGCGGCAAGCCCCGACCCCTGAGCAATCGGCGAGCTGCCGCCATGCCCGGGCAGGTCCACCGCGATGACACGATGGCTCGCAGCAAGGTGCTCGATCTGTGGTTCCCATGCTTCGAGTCGAAGGCCGACGCCATGGATGAGTACCACGGCCTCGCCCTCACCCGCCTCGACGTAGGCAGCGCCGCGCGCCGTGCTAGACCTCTGCCGGATTGGAAACGTCACGTCCGAGATCCTTCAGGTCCTGGTACCGGTCACCGATGCGATGATGTGGCCGGCCACCCACGGACGCCCCGAGCGCCACCACGATTTCGCCGGCTGCAGGGGCATCCGGGACGGCGCACTGGATCGTGAGGTAGTGCGACCGACGTCCTTCGTCGTTCTTGTCCATGAGCGGAATCATCACCGGGGCGTTGGCGGGACCACGCGTGTTGGTGAACGCGAGGTACGACTTCGCGCCAACTGCCTCGCGGTAGTGATTGCCGAACCGCAGGGTGTGGATCAGCGCCGATGCATGTTCCACCTCGCCATCCAGGCCGACGACAGCGGCCTTGCCGTAGGCCTCCACGTCGTCACCGGAGCCGACCGTTTCGATGATCATCTTGGTCAGCAGTGCGCCCAGGATCGGGGCGATCTCACGGATTTCGGGCTGCAGATCCTCCACGAATCCCCGCCCGGCCCATGGGTTGCGCAGGACGGCCAGCGCCGCCACGAGCCGCAGTGGCACTGGCGCAGCGCGACCGCCTTCGATGAACGTCGTCTCGACGTGCAGCAGAGTCTTGCGCAATTCGATCGGCACAAATGTTCTCCTCATTGGAATGTGATAGGATGGTATACCAGATCAGCAGGTTCAGCAATTCGCGCGTCCCCAGGCGCAGAGGAGCGTCGATGACAGGTCGAGACAGTGCCATCCGTTCGTTGAGGATCGACAGCCCGCCGGCGACCCTTCGCGTGTTGGCGCTCGACCGCATCCGCGGCGCGATCGTCTCCGGCGTGTTCGAAGCGGGAACTCGACTTGTCGAACGGACCCTGTGTGACCAGCTGGGCGTGTCTCGCTCGGTCATCCGCGAAGTGATTCGGCACCTGGAGACCGAGGGCCTGATCGAGATGTCCAAGCAGGGCCCGATCGTGGCCCGTCTCGACTGGAACGACGCTCGTCAGATCTACGATATTCGTGCCCTGCTCGAGTCGGCAGCGGTGGCAGCGTGTGCGTCCACAGCCGACTCGACGATCAAGTTGCGGCTTGCGTCGATCCTCGACGATCTCGATGGCGCTGCCGCCCATCGCGACCCCCCGGCGATGCTCGACGCCACCATCCAGTTCTACGAAGCCATCTTCACCTGCAGTGGGCAGGACGTGGCGTGGGAGATCGTCGCGCGGCTGAACAGCCGCATCTCTCGGCTCCGGGTCATGACGCTGAGCACGGCCAACCGCACCGTCTCGGGTCCTGCACGCCTCCGCGAGATCTTCGAGGCAATCGAGCACAACGATTCCGAGAGCGCTGCGGCGGCGTGCCGTCAGCACATCGCTGAAGCGGCGATGATCGCGGAGCAGATCCTCGCGACACCACCGACCACAGTCACCCAATCACGATGACCATCATCTCTTGAGTCGCCTCACGCATCCTCGGCGATTGCTGCATCCTGACGTTGGCCGAGGCAGTGGACGCGTTTGCGCAGTTGACGCGCGAGTTCGAACGTCGAGGTCTGGACTACTGCTGCGGCGGTGCCCGCACGCTCGGTGAGGCGTGTGCACAGATCGGCGTCGATGCTGAGGCAACGGTTGTCGAGCTCGGTGAGGTTGCGCCGACGCCAGGGTCGGCGGAGTGGACGACGATGTCGGCGGAGTGGACGACGATGTCGGCGGACGTGCTTGTCGATCACCTCGAGGCCAGGCATCACCGCTACCTGTGGGATGAGATGCCGAGGGCGACGGCGTTGGTCGACAAGATCGTGTCGGTCCACGGTGCCCGTCATCCGGAGCTGGTGGAGGTTGCGTCGTGCTTGGGGCAGGTGTGCGCGGATCTCGAGCCGCACCTGCTGAAGGAGGAGCGAGCGAGCACGACGCAGTCGGCGACCTCCTTGCCAAGCTCGATCGCCTGATCGCCGGCTACATCCCACCGGCGGATGGCTGCGCCTCGTCCGCAGCAGTTGATCGCCGCAGGCGAACGCGTTGTCGACGTGCCCCCGACGTTGACCGCACGAGTGCGGCTGCTCGGCTCGTCGAAGGCTCCGAAGAACGACCCGAACGACGCGTTGGCGACGGCGATAGCCGGGCTGCGTCACCCAGTCCGCGTCCAGCCTGCATGTGATGCTGCGCGAGTTGTCTGCGGGCGGCGCACCGATCCGGATCAGCGCAGCTCACGGCACCGAGTTCGTCGACGCCATCGACATCGGTGACGACCCTGTCGCGCTCGAACGCCGGCGTCTCGCTCGGGAACATCTCACCGACACGCGACGCATCGACTCCGAGCTCGACGCGATTCAGCTAACCGGGCGGTTGATCACCGAGCTCCACCATCGGCAGGATGCGGTCGAAGGATTCACCTGCGAACTCGTGGACGGCGCGGATGGCTTGGGCCGTGCCTTCGAAGCGGCAGGAGACTGCCTCGTCGGAAGGCACGAAGATGCCGCCGAGCCAACGCACCGCGACGCCTGCGGTCGACAGGCGGTCGCAGCTCGTCCGCAGCCGTTCCATCGCGGCCAGCGCGGCCGTCTCAGTGGAACCAGGCCAGAAGCGCTCGACGACGAAGTACACGGCCGAATCGTAAATCCTCGGGTCTCGAACTGAATCGGGCGATTCCCCATTCTCGTCGACAAGTCGTGGGTCCACGTAGTGTGAGCCCATGACGGGGCCGATCGGGCGCGATGTTGAGCGCGAGGTCGCGGCGACGTTCGTGGCGGCCGCCGTGAATGGCTCCGCCGTGCTCGAGATCGAAGGCGACGCCGGCATCGGCAAGACCACGATGTTTCGTTTCGCCGTCGAGTCAGCGCAGGCCGCCGGGAGCCGGGTACTCGCGTGTGGCCTCACTGAAGCGGAATCTGAGCTGAGCTTCGCGGGTCTGACCGATCTCGTCCGCGATGCCCCGATCGAGCACTTCGATCAGCTGCCACACCCGCAACGGCATGCGCTCGCCGTCGCAACTTTGCGCGAAGCGCCCACGGATACGGCTATCGACGAACGCACAATCGGCACCGCCCTCGCCTCCCTACTCTCGGCGATGGCGGCCGAGGCCCCGCTGATCGTCGCGATCGACGACGCCCAATGGCTCGACAACGCGTCAGCCGAAGTGGTCGCGTTCGCGCTGCGCCGACTGCGCGGCAAGAGCTTCGGCGTCGTCACGTGTCGTCGACTGGGGATGTCCGACCACGGCTTCACTGCGCGACTGGAAGCGCCGGATTGGGAACGGACGCTGACGGTGCGCGGTTTGACCGCGGCCGCCCTGTTCCACATCGTTCGCGCCCAGCAGGGCATCACGCTGTCTCGACCGACGTTGCTGCGCATCACTGAGACGGCGCAAGGCAATCCGTTCCTCGCACTCGAACTGAGCCGGGCCAACACCAGCCGCAGCGGCAGCGAGAACAACGAGGCGGTTCCCCTGCCCGAGACCCTGCAGCTGCTGGTGTCGCAACGGTTGTCGACCTTGTCCGACGACGCCCGCAGCGCACTGCTCGCCGCGGCGTGTGCCGTGCGACCGACCCTCGCCAAGCTCACCGAACTGGGACACCGCGTCGGCGTGGAAGAGGCCGAGGCCGCTGGCGTCATCTTCGTCGATCAGGCTCGTGTGTTGTTCGATCACCCGCTGCTGTCGGCCGCAGTCGTCCAGGCGGCAACCGCCCCGGAGATTCGCGCAATGCACGCCCAATTGGCGGCTGCGAGCAGCGACGTCGAGACCCGTGCACGTCACTTCGCGCTGGCGAATCCAGACCCCGATCCCCGGACCAGCGCCGCCCTCGACGAGGCCGCCCGCACTGCCGAAGCCAGAGGTGCGATCGTCGCCGCGGCCCAACTCGCCCGCCTCGCGCTCGATCGCACCGTGGCGAACGATGGTGTTCTTGAATGGGAGCGTCGCCTTCGCCTGGCGCAGCTCCTGCACACGTTGGGCTCGACGGTGGAGGCGGGCGAGGTGCTCGCCGACGCGGACAGGTATTGCCCTCGCGGACGTCTTCGTTCCGAGGTCAGCCTGGTGATGACCGAGGTCGCGTATCAAACTGGAACCACCGACCAAGCCCTCGCCCACGCGGCCACAGCAGTCGAGCACGCGGGTGAGGAGGCTGCGCTCGGCGCACGGGCGCTGTTGTCGCTGGCCGTGCTGTCGACCGATGGACGAGACAAGGCCGCCTACGCGGCCCAAGCCCAACGTCGTTTGACTGAGGCGGAGGAAATCGAACCATCGTTGTTGGCCTGGGCCACGCTCGAGGAGCTGTCGGCACGCTTTCACATCGGCGAAGGCCTCGACTGCGCCGCGCTCGAACATGCCCTCGCGATGGAGCGGTCGGGTCGCGACTGGCGCAGCGGGGATCAAGTCGCGGCAGTTCGACCCGTGTTACTGAAATGGGCTGACGAACACCAAGCCGCGTTGGCCGGCCTCGCCGAGCTGCGCGAACGCGCCGAGGTCGAGGGTAATGAGGGGCTACTGCCGTACGTCGTCGGGCACATCCCCGGCATACTCCTGCGCCTCGGCCGTTTCGAGGACGCCGCTGCAGCAGCCGCCGAGCATCTCGGCCTGGCCCTGGCAACCGGGCAGGACGGACAGCGGATGCAGGCGCTGTACAACGTGTCCCTCGTCGACGCCCACCGCGGCAACCTCGCCGAGGCCACCGCCACCGGGCAGGAGATGCTGGCCTGGTCCTCTGTCAACGGCGATCACTGGGTGGAGATGTCAGCCTGTGCGACGCTGGGCTTCAGCGCGATCAGTGGCGGCGACCTGCAGGGAGCGCGCACGTGGTTGGATCGCTGGTGGGCCGACAGTGAGGTCGAAGGTCTGATCGATCCGGGCATCACCCGCTTCCACGGCGATCACATCGAGGCGCTGCTCGGCATGGGCGCGACGTCGGAGGCCGCCACTCTGACGGAACTTCTCGAGCAGCGAGCCGCGAACGCACGGCGCCTGTCGGCGTCCGCCGTCGCGGCGCGGTGTCGTGCGCTCCTGGCAGCGACGGCCGGCGATCACGCGGGCGCTCTCCGGTTCGTCGACGACGCCCTGGCGTTGCACGCCGAGTGCCCGATCGAGTTCGACCTCGCCCGAACCTTGTTGACGAGGGGCATCATCCACCGTCGCGCCAAGGAGAAGGCCGCCGCGAAGCGCAGCCTCAGCGACGCCCACGAGATCTTCGTCAGGCTGGGCGCTGGCGCGTTTGGTGATCGCGCAGCCGCCGAGCTGGGCCGGGTCGGTGTTCGAGTGACAATGGCGTTGGACCTCACCGCCACGGAGCGGCGGATCGCCGAGCTCGCGGCATCAGGACTGACCAACCGCCAGGTTGCCGAACGGTCATTCATGAGCCCGAAGACGGTCGAGGCCAACCTCGTTCGCGTGTATCGCAAGCTCGGGATCTCCTCACGCGCCGAGCTCGGAGCCAAGATGCAACAGTTGCAGTGAGCGGCGCGATGTAGGGAAACGCCCGATTCCTCTCGACTCGTTCGTCAATACGTTGAGCTCATGCCAACTCCCGCAGCACGCCAACGATTGAGTTCCCTCGGCCGCGTCGCCACCCGACGGTGCCTCACCGCCGTTGTCGCTACGGCGACGTTGGTGGTCTGCGGCGGTGGCACGAGCAAGACCGACAAGCTCGCCGACGTGTTGATCGACCAGGCCGCCACGGCACCCGCCACGCAGAACGGCGCTGGTGACGGCGCGAACGGCAGTGGCTCCGGCGGGGGCGGTTCGGTCGGCGTTCCGGTCGGAACCGATCAGCCGGATGCGGGGCCGACAGCCTCCCCGTCGGACGGGGCCGCGCCGACTGCGACGGCCCAGAAGCAGCAGATCGACAAGACCGTGTGGTGGGGCGGGTTCAAGATCACGGTCAGCTCAGCGGAGGCCTCGAGCAACGCGTTGGGCGCTACGATCAACGTGTCCGTGGCGCTCGAGAACCTGACGGCGGACGTCGCCCGCCTCGATCGCCGAAACATCGTCCTCACCGTTGGTTCGCAGGCGTACCTCGCCGGGCTCGGGCAAACGCCCGAGGTGCCGCCGAGCGCGCGCAACGACGAGGTTCTCGACTTCTTGGTCGACGACACGTTTGTCGTCGACAAGGCGGTGCTGACGTTCGGCCAGCCCGATGTCAACCAAGCGGTCGTGCCGTTCGGCCCCGACGCGGCGACGAGCTTCGAGCCAGAGCGCCTGACCGTAGACGCCAAACTGGCGACGGCGTTGGAGACGATCCAGTTCGACGGCTGCACCATCGACGCCAGCTACGCCCCAGGAGAGAAGGGCACGTTCATCGTCCGGCTTCCTCTGCGGGCGACGTACACCGGTGGCGGCACGGGTGGCGACCTGGTGACGCCCGACCAGTTCGCACTCAAGTCGCCGAGCGGATCCTCCGTGGTCGGAATCGCGATTGCTCCCGGCGACATCGTCGCCGAACCCGTCTACACGGGTCAGGATCTGACCGGCAAGATGATCGCCTTCAAACTGAGCGCCCTCGATTCTGGCACCTGGACGATCTCCTACACCGACAGCACGGGCAAGGTTGCCACCGCCGAAATCACAGTGGCCTGATGATCGAGTCGAGCACTCCTCGGCGACGGCTTCGGATGGCGGCCATCGGCGTTGCGGCAGCGCTCGTCGTCACGACAGCCCTCCTGATCGTGACCCGCATTCGCACTGACCACCCCGATGACGCCAGTTCGGGAACCACGAGAGACTCGGGCTGGCAGCGGGTCATGGCGGGCCTCACCGAATCGGGAGAGTCCACTGTGACGGTGGCCCGGCAGGCGTTCTCGCTGACGTTCGAGCAGCTGCCCGGCGTCGACGTGCCGTCGGGATCGCGGGACGACATCCAGTCCGGAAGCGCGGCTTTGCAGATGATGATCGCGCATTGGGACGAGCTGACGACCGCCGAGCAGAGCATCGTGCTCAACTACCTCCCGTCGGATGATCCGACGGTCACGGAGTCCGGCGATTCGATCGTTCCGGCAACCGAGGGGGCGTTGGGCCCACCGAGCGCGCCGGGCGCGCCGGGCGCGAAGATGGTGGGCTTCGCCGCAAGAACCGGGCCACGCTCGGTTGCGGGACGAGCGCCGTCGGAGGCCGCCGGGCCGGATGAGGCGACGAAGCAGCGGATCGAGAGCCGCGTGGCTGCGTTGCGAACGTCTCTCGGCGCGCTCGCGGGCGGTTTCCTGACTGGAGTGGTCGAGGTCTCGTACAACACTCATGACGTCGTGGTGGGAAGCGCCGCCTACACGCTCGCCCACGCCCCCGGACAACTCGTCACCCACCCGACGCCGACAACTGCGACCCTGTCGGGCACGTCCGGCGCTTACTCAGGGTGCTTCCTCGCGTTCAACCCATTCGGCTGGCAAACAACCGGCGCCAACCTCGACTTCATCATCGCCCACGAGCTGTACCACTGCTTCGAGGCGATGTTCATCGGCGATCTGGATCTGTACTACGACAAGGCGACGGCGCCGCCGTGGGTGATCGAAGGTGGCGCCAATTGGGCCGCAGCGCAGGTTGTGCCGACCTCGAGCTACCCGGCCCCGTTCTGGCAGCGATACCTCCTGATTCCGTCGACCCCGCTTTTCCAGCAGACCTACGACGCCATCGGCTTTTGGAACCACCTGCGCGAGGTGTCGCCGATCGACACGTGGACCGAGCTTCGGAGCGCGCTCGGCAGGTCAAGCGCTGACGCGCTGGCGCAGACCGACGCCGGCAGCGACGCTTTCCTCGATTCGTCCGCGTCGAGTCTGTTCCGCAAGCCGCAGTTCGGGCCCAGTTGGCAGACCGACGGGCCGACGATGTCGGCGTTGCGGTTCACGCCCGAGGAGGTGACGATCACGGCCGGAACACGGCTGTCTCGAAGCGCGCTTCCATTGGCCAAGGCATTGCTTGCGGCATCGATCACGACCGACATCGTTGTCATCGTCTCGGTCGGCCACGTCACGATGCACAATGCTGCTCACGACGAGGCCAACTTCGGACAGCTCGTCTACTGCGTCCGCGATGAGGGCTGCGAGTGCCCGCCCGGCAGCGTCAACACTGCAGCCAGCCCCGCCGCCCTCGGCGGCCGTGATCTGGCCTTCGGCATCACCGGGAACGACCGCGCCGCCGCCGTCGCGTTGGGCGGGATCTCGCTCGACGAGTGGTGCCGGAAGGCTCGGCCGCCGATCTCGAAGCGCCCTGGCGCGAGTGGCGCCAATTCGAGCGGCAACACCGCGGGTGGCGGGGACTCGCTGTGCCATCAGATCGTCGAGCGCCTCGGAGTCGACGGCTTGTTGAACAACCCGACGATGTCGCCCGCCGACATCCAGGCGTGCGTCACCGAGATCCTGGCGAGCGGCGGATTCGCCCCAGGGCCATGACCCATCACCGATGGGACTTCCGGCGGACCTCGTCGACGACGCCACGGGTCTCGACATCGACGGAGCCGGATCGTTCTGTCGGTGGCGATGCGACCGCCCGGGCGCACGATCAAGGTCGCACCGATACAGATCGTCCGACGGGATCTCCTGTTCCACGCCGGCGCGGCGAACGAGGGCGGTCTCCGGGACCAGCGTGAGCAATGCCCGAAGACCTCGCTGTGCCCGGCCGACCGAGAACTCCTCGAGGCCTTCGCTGATCGAGAACAAGAACGCAAGCATCGCTGCTTCTTGGATCTCGCCGAGCGCCAACGCACCCCCGCCGGCAAGCGTCATCAACGTCCCGACCCCGATCTTGGCGCGCCGTAGTGATCGCAGCGTTCCCGGCACGAAGGTTCGTCCGCCAACACCAGCAGCGTCGACGGCGAGCACGTCGGCGGACCGGTGGAGGTCATTCCAACCGACGATGAAACTTGCGAACAGGATGACCCCGGCGGCCGCTGGTGCTGGCCATCCCGAACAGGCGCAGGTGGGCCGCGGGAGACATCAGGGTCATTCGACTCTGGTACGACACGTTGTCAGAGATCAGACTCAAATCAAAGAACTGAGGAACTGATGCATGACGGACAATGGAACGACGGTATGGGAACGGGCAACGGATGGTGGATGGCAATCATGATGATCGCCGTCATCGCGGCGGTTGCGTGGATCATCGTGACCGTCTTGCGCCACGGAACACATCAACACTCGCCTGCGCACGCTCCTGCACCGACGACGAACGCTGGTCGGTCCACACCGCAAGAGATCCTCGCGGAGCGGCTTGCGCGTGGCGAGATCGAGCCGGAGGAATACAGCAAGCGCCTGGCCGCTCTACTCGCCGCGCCCCCGCAGTAGGAGACACCGTCGTGGTAAAATACCCCTAGGGGGTATATTGAACTGATGACAGGACACATGGATCCTCACGTTGACGACGAACCAGCGACCCCGGCGGGCACCCCGGCGCGATCGTCTGCTGGCTCACACGCAGGTCACGACGATCTCGCAGCGCACGGCGCTCATCCGATGCACGCGGGACACGACAAACATGCCGGGCACGACCCGGAGATGTTCCGGCGGCGCTTTTGGTTGACACTGTTCGTCTCGGTCCCGGTGATCGCCACGAGCGGAATGATCAAGGACTGGTTCGGATACAACCTCAACCATGTCGGCTGGGTCGGACCCGTGCTCGGCACGTTCATCTACCTCTGGGGCGGGTCTCCGTTCATCAAGGGCGCAGTCGCCGAGGTACGTGATCGCGCCCCCGGGATGATGCTGTTGATCGCGATGGCGATCACGGTGGCGTGGTCGTCGTCGATGACATCCAGCCTCGGATGGTTCGACCTCGAGTTCTGGTGGGAGCTCGCCGCACTGGTCACGATCATGCTGCTCGGCCACTGGCAGGAGATGAAAGCGATCGGCCAAGCGCAAGGGGCGCTGGCCGCCCTGGCCGCCCTGATACCTGACGAGGCCGAACTCGTCGACGGCGACCAGACCCGCACCGTACCGATCGTCGACCTCCGCCCCGGGCAACTGGTGCTCGTCCGCGCCGGCGGACGCGTGCCCGCCGACGGAGCGATTGAAGCTGGCGCAGCCGAAATCGACGAAGCGATGATCACCGGCGAGTCACGACCCGTGCCCAAGACCACCGGCGAGTCGGTCGTCGCCGGCACCATCGCGACGGACTCATCGATCCGAGTGCGAGTCACAGCCGTTGGCGACGACACCGCACTCGCCGGGATCCAGCGACTCGTCGCCGAGGCACAGCAGTCCAACAGCCGCGCCCAGGTCCTCGCCGACCGCTTTGCGGCCTGGCTGTTCTATGTCGCCACCGGCTCCGCAATCGTCACGTTCGTCGCATGGACCCTGGCAGGCAACAGTCGCCAAGCCGTGACGAGCACCGTGACCGTGCTCGTCATCGCCTGCCCGCACGCACTCGGCCTGGCGATCCCACTGGTCATCTCACTCTCAACAGCGGTCGCAGCACGAAACGGGATCCTGGTCAAGGACCGGCTCGCCCTGGAACGAATGCGAAACATCACCGCAGTCCTGTTCGACAAGACCGGAACCCTGACCGAAGGCCGCCATGTCGTCACCGGTGTGGCTGGCGCTGACATCTCCTCCGCCGAGGTGTTGCGCTTGGCCGGCGGGGTCGAGCGCGACAGCGAACACCCTCTCGCCCGGGCGATCGTGACCGCTGCTCGAGAGCACGGCGAACCGGCTACCTCCACAGCGTTCACGGCGATCACCGGGCGCGGCGTCGAGGCGACCATCGCCGGCATCCGATACTCAGTGGGTGGGCCTGTCCTGCTCCGCGAACGAGAACTTTTCGTGCCTGCGTCGGTCACTGATCAGGTCGAGACGTGGACTGCGCGCGGCGCCGCGGTCCTCTACCTCGTCAGCGATCATGCGATCATCGGCGCGATCGCGCTCGAGGACGAGATCCGCCCCGAAGCCCGTCAAGCCGTCGCCGACCTTCACGCGATCGGCATCGAGAAGGTCGTGATGATCACCGGCGATGCCCGCCAAGTCGCAGACGCTGTCGCAAGCGCGATCAGCATCGACGAAGTGTTCGCCGAAGTCCTCCCCGAGGACAAACAGAGCAAGGTCGCCGAACTACAAGCACGCGGGTACACAGTCGCGATGGTCGGCGACGGCGTCAACGACGCCCCTGCGCTCGCCCGGGCCGACGTCGGCATTGCCATCGGAGCCGGCACCGACGTCGCCATCGAGTCCGCCGGTGTGGTTCTCGCACGCAACGATCCGCGAGCGGTCACCGGAGTGATCAGGCTGTCCAAGGTGTCCTACCGCAAGATGCGCCAGAATCTCGCCTGGGCAGCTGGATACAACGTGCTCTCGATCCCCCTCGCCGCCGGCGCACTGTCGTGGGCCGGCATCACCCTCGCCCCGGCCGTCGGCGCAGTGATGATGAGCCTGTCCACCATCGTCGTCGCAGTAAATGCCCAACTCCTCCGCCGGGTGGCACTCTGAGGCCGTCGTGATCGGCATCGGAGGATGCTGGGGCCACAGGTCCCCAATCGATCGACCTCGACCCTGAAGGGTCTGAAGTCTCTGGTCGGGGGATGATCCAGGGCCCGTTGCATCGCCGTCACGATCGCGCTGACCCGCCGCGAGAACCAGTGGTCTCGAGCGACATCGAAATCGACCGGTGATGGCGGAGCGGGTGGGTGTGGTTCGGTGATTGGGGCTGTGGACATCGGGAGACTCCTCGTGAATCGGGGCGCGTTGAAGCAAGGGGTGGAGGGTGCGGCGAGCGGTGTCGGTCGTCTCGAGCCTGGGGCTCGAGAATTGGCTCAGGCGAGTTTCATGAACATCTTCTGGACGTCCTCCAGGGCGTACCCCTCGGCCGCTGATTTTCAGCCAGCATCTGCTGGATGCCGCGGATCTGACCCTCGACCCGTCGCAGAGCGTGGATCACTCCGACGGCTGAATCGATGAGTCTCGAGGGTGCAATTTCCGACCGGTCAGTCCAGGCGTTGTCGATCGCGGAACCACATCACGCCGCCGCCGACGGCGAGCATCGCCCAGAAAGCCGCGTTGGGGCTCGTGCCGATGATGGCCGGCGCTCCACCGGAGACGTTGCTCCAGTTCTCCTGGAACAACGCGACGGCTGCCATCACGGCGAAGCCGGCGGCAGCGACGAGTCCGGCGAGGCGAATCCGTGCGGCCGCGATCAGGCACAGGCCGAAAGCGATGGTGAGCACGGCGGCGAGGCCGTTGAACCACAGCAGCTTGAGCTCCATCTTGGCGTAGCCGAACAGGGCGACCTGGCGGGTGGCGAAATCGACGTCACGGGCGAGGAACCACCCAACGGCACCGATGACCGCAGCAATCGTGCCGAGCACCACGAAGGCCTTGTCCCGGGCAGATCGTGGGCCCGCAAGTGCCATGTCGATGCGTGGTGCGTGCTCGCCTGGCGGCACTGCGTAGAGCATGAGATGCAAGAAGAAGATCAGCGCGTAACTCCAGGGCCATTCGTTGTCCCGGTAGGCGACCGACAAGAAGATCGGGACTGCGTTGAACGCCCCGATCAGCGCAACCAGTCGAGTGCGGTAGCCGATCAGCAGCAGGGCGGCGATCGTGCCGTCGGTCAGGATGACGATCCAGCCGAACAGATGGAAATGAGGCAGAACGAGGTGTTCGGTGATCGATTTCCACACTCCCCAGACGGGGTCGTCGACGGCTGAGCGGGTGTACTTGTACAGCCCGCCACCGGTGTCTTCGCCGAAGTTGGGAGCGACCTTCCAGTGCAGGTTGGCCAACCAGAGCAGCCCGGCGGCGATTCGCGCTGCTGCCATCACGAAGTAGCGCGTGCGCATGTCCGCGGCGTCGAACCGTTCCCGGCGAGTCGGGACCGTCAGTGTTTCATCGAGTTCCACGATGGAGCCCCCTTCGGTGGCGATGTGTGCGCAGATCATGGCAGGGGCCGAGCGGGCATCGGTCCATGTTGTGCGAATGTTTCGATTTGGACGGCTACGCCATCAGCGGGTTGCCAGTACGGTCCGGTCCGTGCGCCCGCTGTCGATCGAGGTGATGTGATGCCTGATGTCGTGTTGCCAGCCTTGAACGAGGCCGCTGCGGTCGAGTGGGTCTTGCGGCGGCTCCCTGTCGGATATCACGCGATCGTCGTCGACAACGGTTCGACCGACGCGACTGCCGAGATCGCGCGACTGCACGGGGCCGAGGTGGTCTTCGAACCGGCCCGCGGCTTCGGCTCTGCGTGTTTCGCCGGTTTGACGGCGGCAACGGCCGAGATCGTGTGCTTCATGGACTGTGACGCATCGCTCGACCCGATCGCACTGCCGATGTTGGTGGCCCACATCGAGCGTGGAGACGCCGATTTGATGATCGGCGCGCGTGTGGCCCGCAGGGGCGCATGGCCAGCGCACGCTCGCTTGGCGAACCGGGTGCTGGCCTACGAGACCCGCCGGCGAACAGGCCTCGACATTCGCGATCTCGGCCCGATGCGGGCGATGCGGCGCGAGGCACTCATCGAGCTCGGTCTCGGTGACCGGCGCAGTGGTTGGCCGTTGGAGATGGTGCTGCTCGCGCATCGCGCGGGGTGGACAATCGGCGACGTCCCGATCGACTATCTGCCACGAGCCGGACGTTCCAAGGTCACCGGTACCGTCGCCGGAACTGTGCGGGCAGTCAAGGACATGGGTCGGTTGATGCGCGATGACGGTCGGAGCTGACCGGTGCATCTGACCGTGATCGCAAAAGCCCCCATCGCCGGACGGGTCAAGACGCGCCTCTGTCCGCCGTGCACCCCCGTTCAGGCGGCCGGCATTGCCGAGGCAGCGCTCGCCGACACTCTCGACGCGATCACGGCAGTGGTCGGAGGGACCGGTATCAGACCTGTTCTGCTGATCGAGGGCGAACCGCCGGTGTTCACGCCCGCCCAATTCGATGTCGTCCCCCAACGTGGCGACGGCCTGGAGCAGCGTCTGCGTCATGGGTTCTGCGAACTCGGTCCGGGGATCATCGTCGGCATGGACACCCCACATGCCGTGGCCGGCTTGGGTGCGGCTTTCGGCCAGCTCGAACGCGGCCGCGACGTGCTGGGGCTCGCCGTCGATGGCGGTTACTGGGCGATCGGTCTGGAGCGCACCGACCACGACTTCTTGGCGGCGGTGTTCGGTGACGTTCCGATGAGTACGTCGCGCACCGGCGTGTGCCAGCTACGGCGATTGCATCAGCTCGGCCGATCGGTCCACATGGTGGCGAGCACCCGTGACCTTGACACCATTGCGGATCTGCTCGCGGCGGCCGCGAACCGACGCCACGGACGGCTCGGCGAGGTCGCACGCGCAGTGGCGGCGACGTTGGGTTGATGCAGTGGTGGAGTGAGCCGACCGGCTCCGCTGTGATCACGCTCAACGGATGCCAAGACTGGCGTCGGCGCCTTCCGGTAGGCCGCGCAGTGTCGCGAGCAAGGTGCTCGCCGGGATCGACAGCGGCAGGATCGTTCGAGTGAGCAACAGATCGGTGTCCAGACGTCCGGCACGGACTGTTGGCCCGAAACTGCCCCAGAACGCGCCGTCCGCCGCGATGGTGAGCTCGCTGGGGATGTTGCGGGCGACAGCGACGACACCGAGGTCGCGTTCGTCAGCGCGACCGCGACGCACGATCGGCCGAACGATGTGGTCCTCGTCGCGGACCCCGAGCGAGCGGACGAGCGCGCGCAGCGGGTCGAGCGTCGGACTGTCCAACGGCCCAGCCGTGGTCGTCGCGATCCTGACCCGAACGCCGCTGACGATGAGCCGGGGGACAACAGCGACAACCTTGTCGAAATTGTCCGGGCCGCGGGCCATGTCGTTGAGGTCGGGCTGATGTGAATCCAACGAGATCTGCACTGCGATGTCGGGGTGGGCCAACGGGGCGGCACGTTCGAAACGATCGCCGCCGAGCAGCGTTCCATTGGTCAGCAAGATCACGGGCAGGTGCGCGGCCATTGCCGCGACAGTTTCCGGGAGCCAGGGGAGCAGCATTGGTTCGCCGCCGGTCACCCCGATTCCGGTGAAGCCGAGTGATTTCGCTTCGATGGCGATGGTCAGCATCTGCTCGGCGGTCAACTCCCGGCGCTCGCTGCGCGGCGACGACTCGGTCAAGCAGTACGAGCAGGCCAGATTGCAGTGGTAGTTGGAGTAGATCCACACCCGGCCGGGCATCTCCCCCGACGCAATGGCCTCAGCAATCGTTGATTCCGTCATACGAACCCTTCCGTGCGCAGTCGGGCGGTGACCTGATCGGAGGTGGGGAGATCGAGCCCGGTCGCCAGTCGGTTGAGCAACATCGTCGCGCCAACGGTCACGGTCAGTTCGACGAGGGCATGCTCTGGCCAGTGTGCTCGCGCTGCGATCCAGACGTCGTCGGGGACTGCGCCGGTGGCGCCGGCGAGCGCGTCGATCCAGCCGATCAACGTCTGCTCCGACACCTCGGGGAACGCATCTTCGAGCGCGATGTCGCCGCGCAGCGCGCGGATCTCATCGGTCGACAGGCCGACATCGAGGGCGACTGCAGTGTGGGCATGGATGCAGTACCGGCAGCCCTGCAGGACTGAAGTCCGCAAGATCGCCAGTTCCTTGGCTCGTGTCGTCACCGACCCTGGCCCCAACGCTGCGCCGACGAAGTTCAAGGTGGGACCGAGCAGTTCGGGCACAGTCGCCAGCGCGGCGACGATCGGGCCCGGGTCGCCGTCGGCAAAGTATGGCTGGGCAGTGATCGGCGCCTGATCGGCGTCCAGCAGTTGGGTCCTTGACATCCCGCCATCCTTGCCGAACAGTCGGCCGGCCGGCACGTGCGGGCCCGTAAACTTTTCCGAAACTCTGGCACTCGGCTGAACGGTTGTGGTGATCGGACCTACGCTCGCTCCGTGTCTGCTCGGGTGCTCGTCGTCGACGACGAACCAATGGTGCGAGAGGTCGTCGCTCGCTACCTCGAGCTCGACGGCGTCATCGTCGCGGAAGCGAGCAACGGTTCGGAGGCCATGGAATGGTTGGACTCGAACACGCCTGACCTGATCGTCCTCGACGTGATGCTCCCCGAGGTCGACGGGCTGACCATCTTGCGCCGTCTGCGCCTGACGTCAGACGTGCCAGTGATCTTGCTGACGGCGCGGTCCAGCGAGGTCGACCGGATCGCCGGGCTCGAACTCGGTGCCGACGACTACGTCGTGAAACCGTTCTCACCCCGAGAGGTTGCCGCGCGCGTCCGAACGATCCTGCGACGCGGCAGGATGGCCGCCGCCCCTGTTTCTGGCGGGTTCCGGGCCGACTTCGACGATCTCGCGATCGATGGGTGGACACGCGAGGTGCGCGTACGGGGTGCAGCGGTGGTGTTGACGCCGAAGGAGTTCGATGTCATCGCCGTCCTCGCCCAATCGCCGCGTCACGTGTTCAGCCGGAGTCAACTCCTCCGCCTCGTGTGGGCATCGTCGCCCGACTACCAGGACCCGGCCACCGTCACCGTCCACGTCGGACGCCTTCGGCACAAGCTGGAGGAAGATCCCCAGCAGCCACGGTGGATCCACACCGTGCACGGCATCGGCTACCGGTTCGAACCATGATCACTGCGACACTGGCGATGGAGATGACGCTCGGATCAGTTATCACCAAGCACCCCGAACTCGCCGCTCTCGCATTCGGTGGGATGACCCTCGGCACGGTCTCGATCGCCCTCGCGTTGCGCGCCTACCAACGCCGAGCCCGAAGGCTCAGCAGATCCCTGTTGATCCTGGTGCTCTCGGCCCTGCTCATCGCTGTCGCTGCGGCCGCGGCTGCGTCCCGACTCATGGTGCTCGACGCCGCGGAACTGTCTGCGGTGCTCGAGGTCAGTGCCGTCGCCGCCGGCTTCGCAGTGCTCTTGGTGCTCATCGTGTCTCGATCCATCGGAGGCGACGTTCACCATCTCGAGCGCACAGTTCGCAGAATCGAGGCAGGCGACCGGGCTGCGCAGGTCGTCGGCACACGGTCCGACGAGTTGGGCCACGTCGGTGTGGCGATCAACGACCTTGTCGGTCGACTCAGGACCCTCGAGGAAGAACGGAGCGCCGTCGAGACCGAGCGACAGAACCTGCTCACCAACATCGGGCACGACCTGCGTTCGCCGTTGGCTGCGCTCCAGGCCGCCACCGAGGCGCTGATCGATGGTGTCGCTCCTGACCCGCAGCGCTATCTCCGTTCGATGCTGCGTGACATCGAAGCACTCGGGGCGCTGATCGAGGACGTCGCGCTCTTGTCCCAGCTCGACGCACATCGATTCGACCTCGAACGCCTACCGATCGATCTCGCCGAAATCGCCGAAGCAGTCATCGACTCGGTGGAACCCCTGGCGAGTGCGTCCGGCGTCCGCCTCGTCCTCGTCGACCCGGGAGCGGTCTACGTGATCGCGAGTCCTGTCGCGTTGACGCGCATCATCCGCAACCTCATCGACAACGGCATCCGCCATGCCCCGCCAGGCACTGATGTGACGGTGCACATCTCGTCCGAAGGCGCAGCGACCGTCCGTGTCAGCGACGCCGGTCCGGGGTTCCCGACCGACTTCCGCGGGTCTGCGTTCGACAGATTCACCCGCGCCGACGAGAGTCGCAACCGGAGCACCGGCACTGTCGGAGGACTTGGTCTGGCAATCGCCCGAGGGCTTGTCGAAGCGCACGGCGGTGAGATCTGGATCGAGGATTGCAGCCCGACGTCGGTCGCGTTCCGGGTCCCACTCCCGGTATGAGCTTCACCGAGGACGTCACACACGCGCGCCCGGTCGACGGATGGTCGGTCGCTGTTCGGGGCGGTGGACTGCCACGCTCGCACGACGTCGATTCCGTGCTCTGCTTCGGTGCGTTCGACGCTGCGCACACCGCAGCAGGGTCAGCCCTCACGTCCGTCACGTCCGTCACCGCTGTCGAACCCGCCGTCTGCACGTGGGTCCAGTTGACCCGACAATTCGGCGTCGTCGTCATCGACGGTCGCACCGTTGCGATGACCACCCCGGAGACATGCCGCGCTGTGGTGCACGCCGCAGTCCAGCACCTCTTGCCGGGAGGACGGCTGGTCGCTTCGTTCGAGATCCACGATCCCCGTGTCGCGTCGTATGAGCAGATGTGCGCCGAGTTCGACCTCGAACCCGACGGTCGGGAGATCGGCATGGGCGTCCGTCTCGTCCACCGCCGAACGAGGCAGACCACGATCCATGACCTTGTGTTCGACGCCCGGTCGCGCATCAGCCGGATCGAATCCGCTGAGCTGTGTGCGGCGCTCGAGAGCGGGCATCCACCGACCGTCATCGATACACGCACGAGCGTCGATCGTGAACGCTTCGGCGTGATTCGCAGGTCGATCCACATCCCGCGCACCACGTTGGAATGGGCGTGTGACCCGTCCAACGGGTATCGCCATCCGGCGATCCGCTCTCACGACCAATCGCTGGTCATCGTCTGCAACGGCGGCTACAGCT
>JANXUX010000033.1 GCA_025351965.1 Actinomycetes bacterium
ACCCGACGCGACTAGGCCTCTTTGATCGCCTTGACGATCTCGTCGAGATGCGCCTGGCCCTCGTACAGTGAGCGCAGCATCCAAAACCGCCAGAACTTGATCAGCGCCGTGCGGATCCAGAGTGCGGCACCGACGATGGCCATCGTGACGCACGCCAGGGCGAGGATGATCAGTTCGTTCTGGTCGAGTGCGCTGTTCTCGGATCCTGCCTGCACGTAGGAGCCGATCGCGATCAGAATCGCGAACACCATCAAGACCACCCCGATCGTACTGGTGGCCTTCTCGGCGCTGGCTTTGCCAGAGGTCTTGACCTGTAGTTCGGCGATCTCCCCTTTGAACTGATGGATCCGGTCGTCGCTGTTGGTGGTGTTCATGACTGTCCCTTTCCGCCGAGATAGGCAGATGAAAGTTCTTCGGCAAGTTCGTCGGGAGGCCCGACGCGTGTGATTTTTCCGTGCAACATGATGGCTGCGCGATCGGCGATGCCCAGCACGGTACGAGCGAACTGCTCGACCACCAGCACCGACACTCCGGTGGCGGCGACCTGGGCAACGATCTCATACAGACGCCCGACGATCAACGGGGCAAGCCCCATCGAGAGCTCGTCGAGCAACAGCACCGCGGGGTTGGTCGAGAGCGCCCGCGCCATCGCGAGCATCTGCTGCTCGCCGCCCGACATCGTGCCGGCGAGCTGGCCGCGTCGTTCGCCGAGCCGTGGGAAACGGTCGTAGGCGATGGCCTCGATGTCGTCGAGCTTGGCTCCGGTGTGCGTGCACATCATCAGGTTCTCGCGCACCGTCAAGTTGGGGAACACGCCCCGGCCCTCCGGGATCGTGCAGAGCCCGAGACGGGCGAGTTTGTCGGCGCTGACCCCGAGAACCGATCGGCCGGCGAGGCGGACGTCGCCGGTCGTGATCTCGAGCAGTCCGCTGCACACCTTCAAGCTGGTCGACTTGCCACCGCCGTTCGGGCCGAGCAGGGCGAGCACCTCACCGCGGTTGACGGTGAGCGTCACGCCGTGGAGCACCTCGATCGAGCCGTAGCCGGCGCGCACGTCGACGAGCTCGAGGATCGGCTCGGCGTCCGGGGAGGAGGTTTCGACGAACGTGCTCATGCGTTCTGGTCCTCGCCGAGATAGGCATCGAGTACGGCCTGGTTGGTCTGGATCTCTGCCGGTGTGCCCGCTGCGATGATGCGTCCGAAGTCGAGGACCTGGATGAACGAGCAGACGCGCATCACGAGTGCGACGTCGTGCTCCACGAGCAGGATCGCCGTACCGTTCTCACAGAGGTGCAGCAACAGCACGCCGAACTCCTCGGTCTCCTGCTCGTCCTGACCCGAGGCGGGCTCGTCCAGGAGCAAGATGCGCGGGCGGGTCATCAGCGCCCGGCCCATCTCGACCCGGCGGGCCATACCCGTCGGGATCTCGCCGACGTCGCGGTCGGCGAGATGCGCGATACCGAGCAACTCGAGCACCCGGTCACACTCCTCCTTGGCGTCGAGGCGGTCCTTGCGGCTCCATCGGTTGCGGATCTCGCCGGCAACCTGGATGTTCTCGCGCACGCTGAGTGAGGTGAACAACTCGAGGCGTTGGAAGGTACGCGCCACACCGCCACGTGCCCGCTTGAACGGCGGACGGTCGGTGATGTCCTCGTCGTCGAGCAACACGACTCCCGACGTGGGTTCGAGCAGCCCGGTGATGCAGTTGAACAGTGTCGTCTTGCCGGCACCGTTCGGTCCGATCAGGCCGGTGATGGCGTTGGCTTCTGCACGGACGTCGACGCTCGTCAGCGCAGCTGCGCCACCGAACTTCATCCCGACGCCGCGACACTCAAGCAGGGACATGGTGGACCTCCGCTTCTGCGGCCGCCGAGGTGATCCCGAGGGCGCTGTCGAGCATGGCCCGATCCGACGCCCGGAACTCCCGGCCGAGGCCGATCTGGTCGAGATGCTCACCGTTGATGGCAAGCTCGTCGTCTTCGAACCGATCGGCGAAGATCGCCTTGATGACGTACGGCACGATCACAGCCGAGGCGACCACGATCAACGCGAAGGTCCAATTGCCGATGACACCTCGCCAGGCCAGGAACCACAGCCCGATCAGCCCGGCGGCCCAGACTGCAGCGGCGACGGGCGTGCGACGGTAGGGACGGAATCCCTCCATGATCTGGTGGGCGATACCGCTCGGATTCTTGCCGAGCCCGATGCCGATCAGGGCCGGCCCGACGAACTTGGTGAAGTTGCCGAAAACCGAGACGAAGAGCCAGTGCAGACCGGGATAGTCGGAGCCGAGCTTGCCCCAGATGTTCGGCATCACGACGCTGAGCAGAGCGAGGAAAATGCCGGCGAGCAGCGCCCCACTGACGTAGCCGATGCCGCCGACGACGGCGATCATGAACAGGGTCAAGCTCTGGAACCCGTCGAAACCGTTGTTGTTCGGCAACGTCCGTTGCTGGCACGCCCACATCAGGCCGCCGAGGCCGGAGATGCCCGACGAGAGCATGAAGACGCTGAGCTTGAGCCGGGTGACGTTGAGCCCGAGGGTCGCGCAGGCCGCAGGGCTGTCCTTCATGGCCACGACCATCCGGCCGTAGGCACTACGCCGCAGGGCGATCAGGCCGATGCCGATCACTGCGAAGAACACCGTCATCAGCATCAAGAAGTTGCGCTGATCGTTGAAGTCGATGCCGAACCAGTCCGGTCGGGGCATCGTCAGCGAACCGGTCGTGTAGAAGTTGATCGTGAACTTCCAGCCGAAGATGTCGGCCTTGAGCGGCGCCGTCTGGAGGAACACCAACTGGTAGACCACGATGCCGAACGCGAACGTCGCCAGGCCGAGATACAGGCCGCGCAGGCGAAGCGCCGGGAGTGCGATGAGGCCACCGACGATGGCGCACACGCAGATCGAGAGCAGAATCGCCGGCACCGAGAGTGATTCCTTGGTCGCGAGACCACCCGGACCGACATCGAACTGCCACGCGGCGATCAGGGCGATGCCTGCGAACGTGAAGATGGCCAGGTTGATCTCACCGGCATATCCGGTGAGCAGCACGAGCGAGATCGCGAGCAGGGCGAGGGCCATCGCGTTGGCGAGGCTGATCACGGCTGAGCCGGACATCAGCGTCTGCAACATGAACACCACGGCGATCAGCACACCTCCCCACGCCACAGCCTGTTTCATGGTCGGGACGTGGAATCGTTCTCGTGTCCTCGAGACGATGGTGCCGCGTAGTCGGTCCTGGGGCAGCAGCAGGAGGGCTGCGAACAGCAGCAGGGCCGGGATGGCGTTGCGCATGTTGCGCAGGGCAAGCCACTTCTGGCCGGCATCGGATGCCCAGTCGAAGTAGAGCTTGGAGAGCCCGAGCACCATTGCGCCGGCATAGGTCAGCGGCACGCTGCGCAGGCGGCCGGCGATCGCGGCGGGATAGGCATCGAAGATCAACAGTGTCAGGGCGAAGATCTGCAGCGCACCCTGCTGGGGCGAGAGCAGCACACCCGCGAGGCCGGCCAGCGAGGCGCCGATGGCCCAGCTGAACAGGCTCATCCGGTCCGGACGGCCGCCGTTGAGCATGAGCAGCGTGCGGTCGTCGACAGTTGCGCGCATCGTCACACCCATCCGGGTGCGGAACAGCAGGACGTACAACGCGATCGCAACGACGACGGCGATGCCCACGCCGATCAGCTGATGGTAGAACACCGCTTGGCCGAGAATGTCGACCTTGCTGCCACCGAAGAACTTCTTCGGCACGATGTTGCGTGAGCCACCACGGAACCAGATCCACGTTGCTGCGCCGTTGACGCCGAGCAACACGGCGATCGGAGTGACCAGTCGTGTCACCTCACTCGTGCCGCGGAGACCGCGAATCACCACGGTCTCCAGGATCACGCCGATCAACGGTGCGAACACGAAGATGGTGAGGAAGATCGCGATCGGCGCCGGCACGCCCCAGTCGAAGCGGAGCTGCCAGAAGATCAGCGCGCTGAACGTGGCAACGGCGCCGTGGGCGAAGTTGAACACGCCCGATGTCGAGTAGGTGACCACGAGCCCCGTTGCCGCGATGGCGTAGACGGAACCCAGGCACAACCCGAGCACGGTGTAGGCCAGAAAATCCTGCATGCGCTCAGCTCTCCTTCCAAGTCAGAGGCGCGGCATCACGCCGCCCCGACGGGTGCAACAGCACGATCTAGTTGCCTGTGAACTGCTGCGAGATTCGGTTTGCGTCGAGCTTCGCGGCATCGAGGGCCGGGAGCCCGGAGAGCTTCGCGATCCAGGAGTCGTCACACTCGAAGGTTCCACGCTCTTGCGGAGCGACACGCACATAGGTGTCCCCCTCGAGGCGCAACACGATGTTGCACTTCGGCGGATGGTTGCCGCCGGGATCGGTCTCGGCGTGCAGACCGTGACCGGTCCACGTGTTCGTGTTCTTGAGGTTCTCCAGCGTGCACGCACGAGTCAGTTCGGCGCCGCAGTCGCTTGCAGCCTGGGCCCAGAGCATGAACGACGACGTCGCCTGTGCCCCGAGCAGGGAGATGTCGCCCCCGGCCGCCGTCACGAGATCGACGTAGTCCTTGGTCGCCGGATTGACATCTGCCTCCTCGAACGGAATGAAACCCATACGCACGTACAGGTTGTCGAGCGCGCCATCGGTGTTCGCCGCCGCGCAGGTCTGCTCGTAGTGGTTCGCATCGGTGATGATCGGCACGTCGTAGCCGTTGGCCTTCGCAGCCTGGGCGAACAACTGCAGGTTCGGTAGGCACGAGCCCGACCAGCCCACCGCCGTCGCGCCGGCTTCCTGGAGCTGCTTGACGAACGGGGTCCAGTCGGCTTCGCCCGCGATGCTGTACTCCAAGCTCGTCTCCGCAAAACTCCAACCGAAGGCCGGCGCAGCGGCGACGACCTTGTCGCGAGTCTCCTGCGTGGCGGAGTAGTTGCCAACCAGCATCCCGACGTGCTGGACAGCGTCGCCGAGCAGCTTCGTGGTCTGCGCGAACACGCCGGCCGGCGTCTCGTCAGCCGGGTTCGGCACACCTTGGAAAACATCCTTACCCATCGCGAACGCTGCGCTCACGCTGTATGCGGGCACTGCCGGCAGGCCACAGGCCAGACGGATCTCCTCCTGGTTGCCGTCGAACGCCCAACCCTCACCAACGAGCATGAAGTTGCCACCATCGCACGCCGACTGCATCGCCGGGCCGACGTTGAACAGTTCGGCGTCGTAGTAGTTCAGCGTGATCTGGCGACCATTGATGCCACCGAGCTCATTGCACTTCGCGACCAACGCCTTCATCGCATCGGTGATCTGATGATTCAGACCCGGCGAACCCGCGTACCCCGCATCGTCACCCGACGCAATCGCGATCGAATCCGCTGTGACACCGACCTCACTCCCCGAATCGGTGTTCGCGCCATCACCCACACTGCACGGCCACGGCGCATCACCGAACATCGGCCCGGTCGGCACCGCATCCGTCACCGGCGTCGTGTC
>JANXUX010000043.1 GCA_025351965.1 Actinomycetes bacterium
CCTGGAGACCGAGGGCGGCCTCGAGGAGTCGAATGCTGCCCTTGCCGGCGGCGCCGACGCGCTGGGTGACGCCGTCACGACCCTGCAGGCGCTGCCCGAGCAGCTCCGCGCAACCGCCGACGACCTCTCGTCAGCGTCCTCCGACGCCGACACAGCCCTTGTCCTCTGGCGTGCCGCGATCTTGTTGACGGCACTGGTGTTGTTGCTCGTGCTCGTGGTCCTGTTGCAACACGGCTGAGGCGCGATCACCGAGTGCTACGCGTGACGCAATCCTAGGTGCCCACGACTGCTGAACGTTGCGGATGATCGTTGCGGTCACCGCTGGGGGAGGCCGGCGCGGGAACGCGACAGGAGCAGACGTGGCTCAGCCGTAGTACTGGCGGTCCAGATCGCGGATGCGACCGGCCAGCGAGGCGAGCAGCTTGTGGGCGAGCGACGGGACCTCGTCGATCACCGCGGAGAAGTGGCGCTGGGTGATCAGCATCAGCGAGCAGTCGGTCTCGCATGTGACGGTGGCAGTGCGCGGACCGTGATCGAGCAGCGAGAGCTCACCGACGACGGTGCCCGGCCCGAGGGAGGCCACCTTCTTGCCGTTGCGGCGCACGGTGACCGTGCCGTCGAGAACGACGAAAGCCTCGCGTCCGGTCTGACCTTGGTCGACGATCAACGTGCCTGCAGCCATCGTGATCTCGTCACCGGCCTTGGCGATCTTCTGCAGATCCTTGGTGGAACACGACGCGAAGAGTGAGACCTTGCGCAGATGCTCGAGCGATGCCTTCTTGCTGACCATGCGGGCGACTATACGACGTTCTCACAGCAGGTCGTGACACGTTCCACGCGCTCACGCACCAGGATGCGCGGCACCCCACGCGCCCGCCCACTGCAGCAGGCCGCGCGCGAGCGCGTCCGCCTGGGCGCGCATCTGGGCGACGTGGTCGGCGCCGTACCGCTGCGCCCAGTACTCGTTGCACATGTAGTGGACGACGTAGTCAGTCGTCTCGTTGCCGGGGAACCCGCCGCGGGCGAGGACGATGGACGCGACGGTGTCGGCGAGGCACTCCTCGTCGACGGCTGTCTCCTGGTCGATCCAGTGGGCGAGCTCGTCGCCCTGCAGGTACTGCTGGTAGCGGAACGACAGTTCATGGCCCCACTCGTGGCTCGCCATCACCCGGTTCGAGTTCACCGGATCACGTCCGGGGTTCGCCCAGTAGGTGGGCGAGATCAGCATGCACAATGGCTGCGGGCCGCATGCCGGGAACGCCCGCGCGTCGTACGGCACCATCGCCGGCGAACCGCCTGGAACATCGGAGAACACGATCGAGACGCCCCCGCCGGCCGCCAGTTCGGCAGCGGTGTAGGTCTGGCGCAGGAGGGCGGCCGGGTCGCCCGTCGCCTTGCCGGTACCGGTGCGGTCATCGATGACGCCGGTCGCCAATGGGCGCGGGCGGGTCGCAGTCGCCGCGACGGCGGTGGTCGCGGTGCTGCTACTCGCCGTTGCAGCCGGCACGTCGACCATCAGGCCGCCGCTGCCCTGCGGGCCGCCGGCGCTGGCCCCAATGCCGAGTAGGTATGCCGTCGCATCGACGATCAGTGCAGTGGCGCTCGACGCGCTGACGGCCAGCTGGCCGCCAGCGGCCAGCGGCTGCACCATCATCGCTGCGACCGCGCCGCGTCCGCCCGACCAGTTCAGCACCGAGGTCGCGTCGGCTGCGCGATCGGGTGCCCGTGTGCCGCCGATTGCAGTGACCGACGCGAAGCCTGCGGACGCGTCGGTGGCGGTGATGGTGGCGATCACACCGCCGAGCTCCGCTGCGTGCATCGCGCCGGCGACGTCGGCGATCGTCGAGGTGACGGCTGGGTGCGCGGTGGCGCGGGTATCGAGCACGCGTACCGGGGCGAGCGGCACCAGCAGTCCGGCGGTGGAAGCGGGTGCTGACGGACCAGTGACGTAGCCGGTGACGTCGAAGATGATGTCGGTCGTCGCCGCACCGGCGTACACCGACAGGCCGGCGGCACCGAGCGCGACGATGACGCCCGCGGCGCGATCCTGCTGGGCGGCGTCGGTGTTCACGTTGGAGGCGAGCGGTACTGCCGTGCCCGCCGGGAAGGCCGTGAGGTAGCCAGCATGCGCCCCGCCCGTCGCGGTGAGCGTGCCGCTGACGGCGAGCGCGTCGACAGGCACGGCAAGGGTGCTGCGATCGATCGTGACGGTGTCGCCGGCCGCGACTCGGCTGGTACGGAGGCGGGTATCGAGGACGCGCCGGGTGTCGATGGTCACCAGTCGCCCGCCGCCGGCCACCGATGCGACGGGTGTCCAGGCGCCCGTGACGTCCACCACGATCGCCGCCGCCGCCAGACCCGCCGAGACGTGCACCTCGAGCGCGCCGTTGGCCGCAGTGGCCACGACCGTGGAGGCCGAGCGAGTCTCGCCCGCGATCCAGTTGACGGTCGAGGTGCGGCCGAGGGATCCGGCGGGAGTCACGGCTGCGTAGCCGTCTGCGGTGGTGGCGGTGACGGCGATCGATACGGCGATCGCGGAGGCGTCGGTGGGCACACCACACCGTCCGGCGACCGCGATGTGCAGTGTCGATGGATCGACCACTGCTGCTGATTGGTCCGCTGGATTGCCGGGGCGGGTGTCGATCAGCCGGCACGGCGTGACGACGCGGTACACCGAGCGCCCGTCGGAGACGACGATCGGCGCTGTCGATGCCGTCGGCGCCGCAGCGACCGCTCGCCCGGTACCGGCTGTGGCCGTCACTGATGCAGTGAGCACAGCGACCGTCGCCACGACCCGCCTACAGCGCACGAGCGTTGATCCATTGGGTGTCCGCATGTCCATGTCTTCCGCCGGGTGTCATGTGTCTTCGGCACCGAACGAAGGCAGCTCAATAGTTTCTGCGGATCCCAGAAATTTGTCAGGTCATAGAAGTGAAATAGATCACCGGTGTCCGAGAACCTTGACCACCTCGTGCCGTGGAGCGTCCCAGCTCACAGCTCTGGCCGATGTGAGTCGGCTGCACTGCGTGACCGATTGTGGAGGTAATGGATTCGGCGACGACTCATCGCAATCAACACTGTCGGGTGAGCGATGTCGCCGGGATGGCGATACTGGTAATGCATTGCTATGGATCCGGCTCGGTAGGCGTACACCCAGATCTGTAACTGGCTTCACGGTTCGCGAACCTTCACACCTGCGTGTGGGGCTTGTGGCGTCTGATTAGGGTCGTGCCGTGACACACCCCTCGACTGCTGGATCCCCGCTCGTGTTCGACCGGTTCATCCGCCACGACGAGTTGGTTGCCACGCTCGATGCCCTGGCGCTCGCGTATCCCGAGCTGGTCACGATCGATACCTACGGCACGTCGCACGAGGGCCGCGCGCTGTTGCTCGTCACCGTCACAGATCGCATCGCTGGCGCGCCCGAGACCAAGCCGGCCCAGTGGGTCGACGCCAACATCCACGCCACCGAGGTCACCGGCGGGGCGGCCGCACTGCACCTCCTCCACCATCTCGTGACCGCAGCCGAACGCGGCGACACCACCACGCTCGAGGCGTTGCGGACGCGCACGTTCTACGTCGTGCCGCGTGTCAACCCCGACGGTGTCGAGGCTGCGCTGGCCGACAACCCCACCTACCGGCGCAGCAGCATGCGCCCATGGCCGTACGCGGATCGGCACCCGTGGCCCGGTCTCGCCAGCCACGACATCGACGGTGACGGGCGGGTGCTGACGATGCGAATCGCCGATCCGAACGGCGCGTGGGTGGAGCACGCCGAGGACGGCCGGGTGATGGTACCCGTGCCCATCGACGGCGTCGTCGCTGCCGGTGTGCAGCGCTACCGCCTGCTCGACGAAGGCACCATCGCCGACTTCGACGGCTTCATCGTGCGCACGCCGAGCCCGCCGGAGGGCCTCGACATGAACCGCAACTTCCCCGCCGGATGGGGCACGGCGGTGCGCGGTTCGGGCGACCATCCGCTGAGTGAGCCGGAGATCGATGCGCTCGTGCGGGCCATCGTCGCCCGGCCGAACATCTGCGGCTACAACGCTTACCACACCAGCGGAGGCGTGATCCTGCGACCGTCCAGCACGGTCGGCGACTCCTCGTTGCCACCTGTCGACGTGTGGACGTTCAAGGAGTTGGGCAAGCGCGGGACGGAGCTGACGTCGTATCCGGTGCACTCGGTGTTCGAGGACTTCACCTGGGACAAGTCCGACACGATGAGTGGGGCGGCCGACGACTGGGCCTACGAGCACCTCGGCCTGTACGGCTGGACCACCGAGTTCTGGGACGTCGTGATGGCTGCGACGGGCGAACGCAGCAGCACCGACATCTGGTACGTCGGGCCGACACCCGAGCAGGAACTGGCCATTGCCCGCTGGAGCGATCAGTACGGCGAGTACGTCGTGCCGTGGCGCCCGTTCGATCACCCGCAGCTCGGCCCGGTCGAGATCGGCGGGCTCGACTGGTTTCGGGTCGCCAGCAACCCGCCACTGCAGCTGCTCACCGAGGAGATCCGCCCGCACGCGGAATTCGCCGTGTTCCAGGCGTTGGCCGCGCCGTGCCTGGAGATCGCCCATGCCGCCGCAGTAGCGCTCGGCGACGGGTTGTGGCGGATCGAGGTCGGCATCGCCAACAGCGGCTGGCTGCCCACCACCGTCAGCGTGCGCGCTGCGAAGTCGCACATGGTCCTGCCGATCTGGGCCGAGCTGGCCTTGCCCGACGGTGCGTCGATCGTGACCGGACCGAACCGCGTCACGCTCGGCCAGCTCGACGGTCGCAGCGGCTTCCGCATCGACGGTGGCGGACGCAATGACGGCACACCCGATCGCGTCCTGGCGACCTGGACGGTGCGCGCAGCGCCCGGTGCCGACATCGGCGTGACGGCGAGCCACCCACGCGCCGGCACGCGGCACACGTCGATCACCGTCAGCTGACGGGCGTCGTGACCGCAGCAGTGGGTTCGGCGTCGCCGAAACTCGAGGACGATCGACGTCGCGACGGCCGCCGGCTCACCGCGACACGAGGTCTGCGCGGGTTCGTCGACGGTGCCGTCTCGGTGGTGCTGTCCGCGTACCTGACGCTGCTCGGATACAGCGGCAAGGAGATCGGTGTCGTCGTCACGGCGATGCTGCTCGGCTCGGCCGCACTGACACTGGCCACCGGCACATACGGCCACCGCTTCCGGCGGCGCACCGTTCTCGTGCTCGGTGCGGTCCTGATGATCGCGACCGGCATCACGTACGCGTCCACCACGGTCCTTGTCGTGCTGATCGTCGTCGGCGCGGTGGGCACGATGAACCCGACGAGCGGCGACGTCAGCGTGTTCTTGCCGATGGAGCAGTCGCTGCTGCCGGCCACCGCTCCTGACAGTGAGCGCACCGCGCTGTTCGCCCGCTACGCGTTCGTCGGCAGCATCTTCGGCGCCGTTGGTTCGCTCGCCGCCGGCCTGCCTGACTGGATCGCCCGCCATACGTCCATCGGCCACGAGCACGCCCTGCGCGGAGTGTTCATTGCATATGCAATTGCCGGTGTCGCCGCGCTGTTCATCTACCGCTCGCTGTCGCCGTCGATCGAGCCGGCCGAGAGTGGCCGCCCCCAACCCCTCGGTGCCTCGCGGCCCATCGTCTACCGGCTCGCTGCGGTGTTCAGCCTCGATGCGCTCGGCGGCGGGTTCACGGTGCAGTCGCTGCTCGCGCTGTGGCTGTACAGGCGCTTCGATCTCTCGATCGCAGCCGCCGGCGCGCTGCTGTTCTGGACCGGCGTGTGCTCGGCCTTCTCGGCCTTCGTCGCGGCCCGCATCGCCAAGAAGATCGGCCTGATCCGCACGATGGTGTTCACCCACCTGCCCGCGCAGGTGCTGCTGATCAGCGCGGCGCTGATGCCGAACCTGTTCCTTGCCGTCGTCTGCCTCGTCGCGCGCAGTCTGCTCTCAGCGGTGCGTCCATCGCCG
>JANXUX010000099.1 GCA_025351965.1 Actinomycetes bacterium
TGCTGACCAGCTGCTGCGGGTAGCAAGTACCCGTACTCGCCGCACGAGGACGGCCGCCCGATCTGGGAGCCCGAGGCCGCGTGGCCCGACCCGTGGGTGCTGATCGGCGCGATGAGCAGCGTCACGACGCAACTCCACTTCACGACCAACGTCTACATCGCCGGCCACCGACCGATCCTGCAGGTCGCCAAAGAGGTCGCCACCGCCGCGGTGCTGACCGAGGGGCGCGTCGCGCTCGGCGTCGGTGCCGGTTGGATGAAGGAGGAGTTCGATCTCCAGGGCCAGGACTACACCAACCGTGGCAAGCGTCTGAACGAGATGATCCCGGCGCTGCGCGAGCTGTGGAAGGGCGGCTGGGTCCAGTGGCAGGGCGAGTACTACGACATCCCCACGATGACTCTCGAGCCGCATCCGCCGCAGCCGGTGCCGATCTACACCGGCGGGCACACTGACGCCGCGCTCAAGCGGGCGGCGAAGTACGCCGACGGCTGGATCGGCAACGCCTATCCGTGGGCGGAGGCCGAGAGCCACATCAACCGGCTCAAGGAGTTCCTTCGCCAGGAGGACCGTGACCTGTCGACGTTCGAGATCATCTGCGGCCTGTACGAGATGCCGTCGGTCGAGACCTACAAGCGTGCCGGAGCCGAGCTCGGCATCACCGGGATGATGTGCATGCCATGGGCGATGGGCAACGTGAACAAGGGCGACCGCCGCAACCTGAACGACGTCGCAGCGGCCTACCAGAGCTACATTGACAAATTCGCGGAGGAGATCGTCCTCCCGTTGCAGTAGGGGGTACCCGATGTCGGGGGACATCAACATCGGCGGGACGGTCGACGACCGGTTCATCGCCGTGCGCGAGCAGTTCGAACGCAATTTCGCCTCGGGTGACGACGTCGGCGCGTCCGTCGCCGTCATCTACGACGGTGAGCTGGTCGTCGACCTCTGGGGCGGCACGGTCACCGGAGACGACGGCGCCATCAAGCCGTGGGAACGCGACACGCTGATCAACGTGTGGAGCACGACCAAGACGATGGCGGCGCTGAGCGCGCTCGTCCTCGCTGATCGCGGCGACCTCGACGTCGATGCGCCGGTCGCCACCTACTGGCCAGAGTTCGCCGCCAACGGCAAGGCCGACGTCCCGGTGCGCAACCTGCTCAGTCACTCCGCCGGCCTGTCCGGCTGGCAGGAGCCGATGGCCACCGACGACCTGTACGACTGGGAGAAGTGCACGACGCTGCTCGCCGCCCAGGCACCGTGGTGGGAGCCCGGCACCCAGAGCGGCTACCACGCCATCACCCAGGGCTACCTCGTCGGCGAAGTCGTACGTCGCGTCAGCGGCGCCACCGTCGGCGAGTTCTTCGCCTCCGAGATCGCCGGCCCGCTCGGCGCCGACTTCTTCATCGGCACTCCGGCATCCGAGGACCACCGCGTCGCCCACGTCATCCCGCCGTCGGTCGGGCTCGCCGGAGCCGATCCGTTGCCGCACGATTCGCTCGTGTACCGCACGTTCTCCAACCCACCGATGGACGCCGCCGCTTCGCAGACGATTCCGTGGCGTCGGGCGGAGATCCCCGCCGCCGGCGGGCACGGCAACGCCCGGTCGGTTGCGGCCGCGCAGGCGGTCGTCAGTCACGGGGGCGAGGTCAACGGCGTACGCGTGCTGTCCGAGGCCGGCGTCGAGCGCATCTTCCGTGAGCAGAGCTACGGCCAGGACCTGATCCTGCCGGCCACGTTCAAGCTCGGCATCGGCTACGGGTTGACCTGTCCCGAGGTGCCCATCGGCCCCAACCCGCGCACGTGCTTCTGGGGTGGCTGGGGTGGCTCGCTCTGCGTCAACGACGTCGACGCACGGATGACGTTCGCCTACGTGATGAACCGGATGGGCGAGGGCACCACCGGCGATGTTCGCGGCGGCAGCCTGCTCTACGGCGCCCACGCCGCCGTCGCCGCCATCCGCGGTGCGTGACGCTGCTGGCCACGCCTCACCGGGCTCACGTCGCCACGTCGGCGACCCCAGCCTCCCAGTGAGGTGTTCGGCCGAGCACCGACTTCCGTCGGCGCCAGCGCGTCGGCGTCAGCGGAGCGGCGGGCCGACCATCCAGCCGACGAGGGCGTAGCGGACACCGCCGGTGAGTGGTGTCACCCGGTGGCCGAGTGTCGACGGGAACACCACGACCGAGCCCCGCTCGCGTAGTTCTGGCTGGGTGAGCAACTGACCGACACCGTTGAGGAACTCGAGGTCACCGCCCTCGTAGTCGGCGGGGTCGGAGAGGTTGATGGTGACGCTGAGCTTGCGCTCGAGCCCCGCACCGAGCCCCGGGTACTCGATCTGGTCGTAGGTCAGCACATCCACGTGCCAGTCGAAGTGCCCGGCCTCGTCGTAGCGCAGGATGCTCAGCGTGCCGAGGCCGGCGAGGTCGTACTTCCAGAGCAAGTTGGCCTGGTGGGCGAAGTGGGTCACGAGCGCGCCGGTCCAGTGCCCCGGCTCGACGAACATGTTTTTCGCCCTGCGCGTCCGGTCATCGACCAGCGACTGACCCTTGGACGTCTGGATGACGGCGTCGTAGAAGGTGTTCTCGTCGAACGTGTCGATCACGGCCTGGCACACCGGCGCCGGGAACACGCCCTTCCACAGCCGGTAGTGGGTGCTGCGCGGCGACGCCGGCCGGGCAGTGGGCGCCGGCAGCTCGTTCGGCGGTGCGGTGTCGTCGGTCATCGCCACGAGATTGTCAGAACGGGCGGAGCCGCGAACGACTTTCGGTGCACCTGGCGCGGACGTTTGTCGCTGAATGCACCGAGAGCTCGATGACGTCCGTCGTGGTCAGGACTGGCGAGCGGTGTGGCGCCGCGATGCCCGACGGAGCCCGAATCCGAGCAGGCTCACCCCGGCGGCGGTCACCAACAGCGACTGCGAATCACTGCCCGTGACCGGCAGCACGGTGTTGGCCGGCGCGGTCGGCCCAGCGGCCGCCACCACGACGACGGCCGGCTCGACCGGCGGTGCCTCGGACGCCACGACAGGCGCCGGGACACAGGTTCCGGGCAACGAAACCTGCGGAACGACGATGGCGGAATGCACCGAACGCGACGGCCCCCCAAGGTTCGGCGGTGGGGGCTTGGGCGGGCCGTCCCCTTGATCACCCGTTGGGCCATTGTCGCCAGGCGCACCAGGTGCACCCTTCGGCCCGGCTGGGCCCGTGTCCCCGATCGGGCCTGTCGATCCGGTGGCGCCGGTTGGGCCGGTGGCACCGGTAGGGCCAGCCGCGCCGGTGATGCCGGTCGGACCGGTGGCGCCAACCACCGTCACCACGCACTGCGCGGGAAAGCCTGAGCAGTCGAGCGGCGTTGCTGCGGGGTGGACCGAGCGCGACGGTCCAAAGTCCTCACCGAACAAATACGGATCGCCTGGCTCACCTTGAGGCCCCGGCCCGCCCACGTCGCCCTTTGGGCCGGCGGGTCCGGCCGGGCCGGGTGCGCCAGTTGGCCCTGCTGATCCAGTCGCTCCGGCGGGTCCTGTCGCTCCAGCCGGTCCGGTGGCGCCCTTCGGTCCGGCCGGGCCGGGCGACACCGTGACGCACACCGTCGGGATTGACCCGCAATCGATCGGGTCGACGGCGGGGTGCACGGATCGCGCCGGTCCGTCGGACCCTTGTGGCGCTTTCTCAGGGACCCAGCTCTCGCCTTGCGAGCCCTTCGGTCCGATCGGACCCTGGTCGCCAGAGACCCCGGGAGCGCCTGGCGTCCCGGTGGGCCCCTTGGCGCCGGTCGGTCCGGTTGCACCCGCAGGTCCGGTTGCTCCGGGCGCGCCGGCGTCACCGGTGGCGCCGATCGGGCCGGCCGCGCCGGTGGGCGCAACGCACTGAACCGGATCTGCGGCCTTGACCACTCCGCCGGCCATCGGCACTGCGACGCTTAAGGCAACGGCGCTCGCGCCGGCTGCCAGGTAACCCATCCCACGAAACTTCATCTGTCCATCCCTTGCTCGTCCCGGTCGCACCATACGCGTCCACCTCGAGGTCACGCCAGCGCAAAGTGGTCACCTTGCCGAAGTCTTGAGGTCTCTTGAGGAGGCAGTTGACGATGTCTGAACACCGGGAGTTCGGGCTGAAAAACCAGACTGGGAGGCTGGCGGCGTAAACGTCACGTCGCCAGCCTCCCAGTGGGCGAATCGGTCGGGACGACCGCCGGCGTCAGCCGGGCCAGACGATGGTCTGCATCTCCGTGTAGGCGAGCATGCCGAAGTCGCCACCGTCGCGGCCGACGCCGCTCATCTTGAAGCCGCCGAACGGCGTGTCGTGGTTGCGCTGGGCGGTGTTGATGCCCACGTTGCCACTGCGCAGCTGCTTGGCCGTGCGGTAGGCGCGGTCGATGTCGGCGGAGAACACGTAGTCGTAGAGACCGAACTCTGTGCTGTTCGAGATCGCGATGCCTTCGTCGTCGTCCTCGAACGGCACGACGACCACGACGGGTCCGAAGATCTCCTCCTGGACGGCCTTCATCCCCTGCTTGCAGTCGGCGATGAGCGTCGGCCCAACGTAGAAGCCGGTGTCGAGCCCTGCGGGATTGCGACCGTCGACGACGATCGTGCCGCCTTCGTCGGCGCCGGACTGGATGTAGCTCTCGATCCGGCCCTTCTGGGCGGCCGAGATGACGGGCCCGACGAGGGTGTCCATCGAGGTCGGATCGCCGACCTTCAGGTTCGGCGCGTAGGCCGCCAGCTTCGAGACGAGTTCGTCGTAGCGACTCGTGTGCACGATGGCGCGGGTCGGGGCGGTGCAGATCTGGCCGGAGTGGAAGGACCACACGCTGGCAATCGCGCCGACGGCGGTGTCGAGGTTGGCGTCGTCGAGGACCAGGCCGGCACCCTTGCCGCCGAGCTCGAGCAGCAGGCGCTTCATCGTCTTGCCGCCGGCTTCGAAGATGCGCTCGCCGACGCCGGTGGAGCCGGTGAAGCTGACCATGTCGACATCGCGGGTCTCGGTCAGGGCGACCGATGGTCCGGGGGCCGACGACGTGATGACGTTGATCACCCCGGCCGGGAAGCCGACCTCGTGCATGATCTCGGCCAGCTCGATGACCGCAAGCGGGTCCTGCGGGGCAGGCTTCATCACGACGGTGCAACCGACGGCGAGGGCGGGGGCGATCTTGCCGGCGATGTTCACGAGCGGGAAGTTGTAGGGCGAGATACAGGCCACGACACCGACCGGCTGGCGGTTGACGACGGCGCCGATGAGGCCACCGGCCGCGAGGGGAGTGGCACCGATCTGCGACGGTGCCAGCGGGATGTTGAGGTCCTTCATCGCACCTCGGGCATAGCGCTGGAAGCGCTCGATCGCGACGGGCACCTGCATGCGCGAGCCGACGAGTGCCGTCGCGCCGGTCTCGCTGATGATCAGCGGGACGAGTGCGCCAGCACGTTCCTGCAGCTTCTCGGCGACGAGATTCAGGAGCCGGGCACGCTCGGAGGGAGCGGTACGCGACCAGGCGGGCAGCGCTTCCTGGGCGGCGCGGGCGGCAGCCAGGGCTTGCTCGACCGACGCCTCGGGTGCGGTGCCGATCACCTGCTCGGTGGCTGGATTGACGATGTCGAACTCGCCCTTGTCCCCGTCGACCCACTCGCCGCCGATGAGCAACCGATAGTGCTTGGCCATGTCGCCGTCCCCCTGTCTGCGCTGGGGCTGGTCGGCCCGCAGCTCGCCACTGTAGCGAAACGAAGTCTAGAATCTGACGGTCCGTCAGATTCTCATGGGAGCTTCCAGCATGCTCGATCTCATCATCACAGGTGGCCTCGTCATCGACGGCACCGGCACCCCCGGCGTCGTCGCTGACGTGGGAATTCGCGACGGTCGCATCGTCGCGATCGGCACCATCGACGAGGAGGCGGCGGAGACGTTCGACGCCGCCGGCCTGGTCGTTGCGCCGGGCATCGTCGACCCGCACACCCACTACGATGCGCAGCTGCTGTGGGACCCCACGGCCAGCCCGTCGAGCAACCACGGCGTCACGACCGTCATCGGAGGCAACTGCGGTTTCACGCTGGCGCCGCTGATCCCGGGCGATGCCGACTACCTGCGCAAGATGATGGCCAAGGTCGAGGGGATGCCGCTCGCCGCGCTGGAGCACGGCACCGACTGGGGATGGGAGACGTTCGCGCAGTACCTCGACCGGATGGACGGCAACATCGCGGTCAATGCCGGGTTCCTCGTCGGCCACTGCGCGATCCGCCGCTACGTGATGGGTGGCGAAGCCGTCGGCAGTGCCGCTGACCCGCAGCAGGTCGCGGCGATGCGCGCCGAGCTGAGCCTGGCCATCGAGGCCGGTGCGCTCGGGTTCTCGTTCACGAACAGCTCGTCGCACAGCGATGGTGAGGGCGAGCCTGTCGCCAGCCGCTGGGCGACGCCCGACGAGCTGATCGAGCTGTGTGAAGAGACCGGCCTGCACGAGGGCACCACCCTCGAGGGCATCGTCCCGGGATGCCTCGACATGTTCGCCGACGACGAGATCGAGCTGCTCGCCAAGATGAGCGCCGCAGCCAACCGGCCGATGAACTGGAACGTCCTCACGGTCGATTCGCGGGTGCCCGAGCGGGTGCCGCGCCAGATGCTGGCCAGCCAGCGCGCCACCGAGCTCGGCGGTATGGTCGTGCCGCTGACCATGCCGGTCCAGGTGCCGATGAACATGAGCTTCAACACGTTCTGCGGTCTCTGGCTGATCCCGGGTTGGCAGGAGATCCTCGGCGTCGCCGTGCCCGAGCGCATCGAGCGACTCAAGAACGGCGATGTGCGTCTCAAGCTGCTCGAGCTCGGCCAGTCGCCCAAGGCCGGTGTCTTCCGCCGTCTCGCCGATTGGGGCGACTACGTGATCGGCACGACCTACGCGCCGGAGAACGAGCAGTACCGCAATCGGCGCGTCGCCGACATCGCCGACGAGAAGGGCATGAGCTCGTTCGGCACATTGCTCGACATCGTGATCGCCGATGAGCTGCTCACCGTCTTGTGGCCGCAGCCGGCCGATGACGACGCCGAGTCGTGGCGGATGCGCGCCGAGCTCTGGAACGACCCCCGGGCGATGATCGGCGGCAGCGACGCCGGTGCCCACCTCGACCGGATGTGCGGTGCGCCGTACCCGACCCGCTTCCTCGCCGACTGCATCCGCGGTCGCCGGCTGATCACGGTCGAGAAGGCCATCCAGCTGATGACGTCACGGCCCGCTGCGCTGTTCGGTCTGGTCGATCGCGGCACGCTCACCGTCGGCTCCAACGCCGACGTGTTCGTCTTCGATCCAGCCACGGTCGACAGCGAGCCGGCCGCACTCGTCACCGACCTGCCGGGCGATTCCGCCCGGCTGACTGCTGGCTCGTTCGGTGTGAAGCGCGTCCTCGTCAACGGCGTCACCATCATCACCGACGGCGCTGCCACCGGCGCCACGCCCGGGACGGTTCTGCGCAGCGGACGCGACACCGCTACGGTCACCGCCCGATGAGCGACACGGACCTCCTGTACACACTCGAAGACGGCATCGCCCGGATCACCCTCAACCGCCCCGATGCGGCGAACGCGCTGACACCTGATCAGCGCAACCGTCTCATCGAGCTGTTCGAGACCGCCAGCGGCGACCTCAACGTGCGCGTCGTCGTGCTGACCGCCGCCGGCAAGCACTTCTGCACCGGAGCTGACCTGCGCGTCTCGCGCATCCCCGATGCGCCCCGCCCCGCCGATGCGCCCGAGCGTTCGATGGGCGACGTCGGTCGCAACATCAAGCGTGGTGCGCAGCGCTTGGTCAGCAGCATCATCGACTGTGAGAAGCCGGTCATCGCCGCGGTCAACGGCACCGCCGCCGGCATCGGCGCCCACATCGCTCTCGCCTGTGACTTGATCGTCGCTGCCGACACGGCCAGGTTCATCGAGGTCTTCGTCCGTCGTGGCATCACCCCCGACGGTGGCGGCGCATACCTGCTGCCGCGCATGATCGGTCTGGCCAAGGCCAAGGAGCTGATCTTCCTCGGCGACGACCTCGCATCCACTGATGCCGAGCGCATCGGCCTGATCAACCGGGTCGTTCCTCGCGATGACCTGGAATCTGCAGCCAACGAGTGGGCCGAGCGCCTGGCCAAGGCGCCGACCAAGGCGATCTCGCTGTCGAAGTGGCTGCTCAACCGTTCGCTCGACAGCAACCGTCAGGGTGCGTTCGAGGACGAGGCCTGGGCCCAGGACCTGGCCAGCACGACCGAGGACTTCAAGGAAGGCGTCGCCGCCTTCATCGAGCGTCGCGAGGTCCAGTTCCGCGGCTGGTGACAGCTCGGCGCAAGTGCGCTCGCTACGCTCGCACGCGTGGTGACAAGGCATGGAGGAGTGACCTGTCCGACACGGTCGGTCGGGCGTCGGGTGAGTCAGGCGTTGATGGCGGTGAGCCTGTTCGTTGCTGCAGGTTGCAGCTCGGATTCGAGCACGAACAGCGCCGCGTCGAGCAACCCGCCAGCGGCGAGTGAAGAGACTGCGCCCCCGTCGTCGGATCCGACGAGCCCGTCGTCGGCAGTGACGCCGGAAACCACCGAGGTGACGACAGCCGCGCCGTCGACGGAACCGGAATCGACAGCAACGGCCACGACCGACGCAACCCCGACGACGGGGCCACCCAGTACCGCCCCGGCGAGTGGATGGCAGACCGCGACGCAGGACTTCCCGCAGCTCAGTTACATCGCCTGTTGCGGCACCGACTGGGAGGGGGACCCCTCGCCTGCGGTGCCGAGCGATTCGGCTGCGGCCTTGCCGCCCGGCATCTACAACGCGCAGGCCACCGTGGCGGACCAACCGGCGCGCGGCACGCTCTCGCTGGCCATCCGTCCGTACGTGCGCTGCACCGACGGCACCGTGATCTGCTTCGGCGACGAGCCCTACGCCAACAACGCGCTCGGCGTGGCCAACGAACCGGCACGGACGATGGACATACCCCTCGTCGCCTCCGTCCGCGTTGCCGTGTCCGGTTTCGGGTGTGACGCGACGGGGTTGCTCGAAGACATCCGTCAGATCGCCACGGGCGCCGATCTGCTGGCACTGTTCGATGAGCTCGACGCTGCGTACGAGACCGTGATCGGGTCGAAGCTCCGCGCCGGCGTCAGCCCGGAGGAGATCGCCGCCGACATCACCGCGACCTCACCTGCAGGGTTCTCCGACATCGACTGCCCCGGGTATTCGCCGGTGGTGTGGACCCCGTCGGAGGGTCCGCCGATCCTGCCGCTGCAGTCACTGATCAGCTACCCGGGCATCCCTGCTCCGGAGCCGGTCAAGTCGGCTGCGGCCAGCTGGATCATTCCGACGGCGATCGAGGTCGACGATGCCGGCAACATCACCGTGTACCTGTACGGCGGCTTCCTGAGCTGAGCGTTCGGTCAGCAACCCGGAACGTAGGGGCGGATCGTCACCCGGTTGTCGTGGTAGAGCGCGCCGGCACCCATGTCGCTGTCACCCTCGATCACCGTCGCGTTCACGGACGATCCGCCGAGGAACGTCTTGGTCCAGCCACCTTTGGCGGTGACTGCGACACCGGGGCGAGCCGTGCTGGTGATGCGGAGGCGGGCGACGAACGAGCCACGGTCGTTGGCGACCTCGACGAGGCTGCCGTCGGCGAGCGACGATGTCGATGCGTCGGCGGCGCACACCGTCACCAGTGGTTCCCCAGCGCGTTCGACGTTGCGGTCGATGCCGGCGAAGACCGAGTTGACGTAGAAGTGACTGGCCGGCGCGAGGAGCGCGAACGTGCCGGGCTCGTCGTTGGCCGACTCGCTCGGCGGGCGGTAGTTCGGAAGCCGGCCGTGGCCATCGCGCTCGGCCCGATCGGAGGCGAACTCGAATCGCCCGGAGACGGTGGCGAAGCGTTCGGCGAACGGGGACCAGCCCTCGGTGCCGGGAATGCGTCGCCTGCGCGCAGCTCGTCGACGCCGACACCGGCGTCGCGCCACGGCGGCGAGTCGAGCAGGTCCGCGGCGAGCTCGTGATCAGTCGCGAACAACGCCGGCTCGGTGAGACCCATGCGCACGGCCAGCCGGCGGAGCAGCTCGGTCTTGCTCAGGCACTCGCCAGGCGGCGCGACGGCCGGCTCGTTCCAGTTGAGGTAGAGATGGCCGAACGACTCCATGATCTCGACGTGTTCGGTCTGCAGCGTGCAGGGCAGCAACAGGTCGGCATACATCGCAGTGTCGGTGCGGTAAGCGTCGAACACGACGGTGAAGAGATCGTCCCGGCAGAGCGCGGCCCGCACCTCGGCCTGGGCCGGGTTGGACACGACCGGGTTGGCGCCCATCACGACCATGGCCCGCACGGGCGGATCATCGCGCTGCAGTTCGCGGACGAGCCGGGTCATCACCAGGGTGCGCTGATCATCGGCGCGCAGATCGGTGCGGGACAGCTTGAAGCTGTTCAGCTGGTAGGCGTCGGAGGTGCTGTAGACGAGGCCGCCACCACGTTGTGCGTACGATCCGGTCAGCGCCGGGATGCACGACACGACACGAGCGGCCTGACCGCCGAAGCGTTGGCGCTGCATGCCTTGACCGAGCTTGATCGCGACCGGACCGTCGGCGGCCAGGCGCCGGCCGAGGCCGACGATGACGTCCTCGGACACGTCGCAGATGTCGGCGACGCGTGCGGGGGTGTACTCGGCGAGCGAGGCGAGGAACTCGTCGGCACCGGCGGTGCGTTCCGCGACGAAGGTCGCGTCGATTCCAGCGGCTGCGATGACGTGGCAGAGCCCGAGCGCCAGAGCAGCGTCGGTACCGACCCTGATCGCCACGTGCTCGTCCGCGCGTTCGGCCGTGCGATGTCGCACCGGATCGATGACGACGACGTGTGCCCCGTTCGTGCGAGCCTCCTCGATGAACGGCCAGAGATGTTGGTTGGACGTGAGTGTGTTCGAGCCCCAGAGCAGGATCGTGCGGGCGTGGACGATGTCCTCGGGGTCCATCCCGGCCGCAGAGCCCGCGGTGTAGCTGATGCCGACGTGGCCGGACACCGAGCAGATGCTGGTGTGATGACGCGCCGCGCCGATCGCGTTCCAGAACCGGTGGGTCGCTCCGACTCCCTGCAGGTAGCCGACGTTTCCTGTGCCGTCGAACGGCCAGATCGCGTTGCCGCCGTCCGTTGCGAGGATCTCGCCGAGCTGGGTCGCCATCGTGTCGAGCGCTTCGTCCCATGTGATGCGTTCGAACTCGCCCGACCCCTTCGGCCCGACCCGGCGCATCGGGTGCAGCAGCCGTGAGGGGTCGGCGCTGAACTCGAGGTACGGGTTGACCTTCACGCACAGGCCGCCCCGGGTGTGGGGATGATCGGGGTTGCCGCGCAGCTTCGTGGCCCTGCCGTAGTCGTCGACCGTGACGACCCAACTACACGCGTCGGGACAGTCGAGGGGGCAGGCTCCGATGACGTCGCGCGGCATGACCGCATCGTACGGGAGCGGTAGCGTGAGTTCATGGTGGATGACTACGGTGCTCTCGATGTGCTCGAACCACTGACCGACGAGGAACTGACTGCGTTCGCGCTGGCTGCAGACCCTGACCAGGCGATCGATGACGACGCCGTGCCGTTGTCGGCGTACCAGGGCGAATTCGGGGACCTGCTGCCCGACTGGTATATGCCGGCACCCGTGTCGGGTGGCGGCTCGCGTGGCCGGCGGCGGCGCAACGCGATCGTTGCGTCCGTGGTGATCTTCTCGCTGCTGTTCATCAACGCGCTCGGGCTGTGCATCACCTACGGGCGTCTCGAAGTCCCGTTCTGACGGACGACTGATGCCGAGGTCCGGGCCCCGGTCAGCGGGGGAGGAGTTGGGTGCGACCGTGCTCGGAGAATTCGGCGGCGAGCGCCGCCACATCATCGGCTGTGAATGCGCGGTACGACGTGCCGCGGCCCGGCTTCCACCAGATCGCCTCGGTCGTGACCCAGCCGGCCGACCGCAGCGGCTGCTTGTTGACCTTGTTGTTCGCGGTCAGCGGCATCTCCGCCGTCACCCGGATGAACCGTGGCGCCCACTTCGTGCCGAGGTCGCGCTGCTCGGCGAGGAAGGCCTCGAATGATGACGGATCGAACTCGTGGCCCGGCTTCATCTCGATGGCCGCCATCACCTGATCACCCGTGCGCGGATCCGGCACGGCGTACACCGCGACCATGACCACATCATCGAGCCGGTTGAGGATGTTCTCCACCGGTGCTGCGGCGAAGTTCTCGCTGTCGACGCGCAGCCAATCGGTGCTGCGCCCGGCGAAGTAGTAGAAACCGTCGGCGTCGATGAAGGCGAGATCGCCGCTCCAATACCAGCCGTTGCGCATCCGGTCCGCCGTCGCCTCGGTGTTGTTGTAGTAGCCCTCGAACATGCCGCCGCCGGATCGGTTGACGATCTCACCGATCGCCTCGTCGCCGTTGATCAGCGCGCCGTGCTCGTCGAACTCGGCCCGCGGGCACGGCTCGAGACTGTTCGTGTCGACGACCGCGATGTCGGCCCCGCCGTCGAGGCGAGGAACCCCGAGCGCCCCCGCCGGTGTGTCGGGTGTGCGCACGATGACGACGACGCTCTCGCTCGAGCCGTAGCCCTCGATCAGCGGACAGCCGAACCGCTCCAGGAAGCGCTCGCGGTCCTGCGCGCTGGCCTCGGTGCCGAAGCCGAGCCGCAGCTGGTGGTCCCGGTCGTGTTCGGTCGGTGGCTGGCCGAGTACGTAGGCAACGGTGCGCCCGACGTAGGTGAAGTAGGTGCATCCGTACTTGCGCACGTCGGGTAGGAACCCGCTCGCCGAGAACTTGCGACGCAGCACGACGGTGGCGCCGACCGCGAGCGACGGTGCCCAGCAGGCCATCAGCGCGTTGCCGTGGAACAGCGGCATCGAGCAGTAACTGATGTCGTCGCGCGTCACGCCGTAGGACATGCCGGCGCGGACGCCGGAACCGGCCATCCGCTCGGTGCTGCACACGACGGCCTTGGGTGCGCTGGTCGAGCCGCTCGTGAACAGCAGGAACAGGATCGTCGACGGGTCCGGATCGTCGGCGGGGTCGGGAATCTCGTTGGTCGGGATGATCGAGGCGAAGTACTCGTCGCTGTCGATACGCAGGACGCGACCGTTGGCGGGGCCGAGGTCGAGACCGTCGAGCATTGCCGCGCCGGCCGTGTCGGTGATGATCAGCTGGCAGTCGGTGTGGCGGATGTCGCGGCCGAGTTCGTCGCCGCGCCGGGTCGGGTTGATGCCGACGATCGTCGCCCCGGCGAACGCGGCGCCGCCGGCGATGAAGAGGTACTCGGGAACGTTCTCGAGCAGGACGCCGACGTGGAACGGGCCCTCGATGCGCAGCGACTGGAGCATGTTGGATCGGGCAACGCTCTCGCGCACCACGTCGCCCCATGTCCAGGACTGGTCCTCGAACCGGTATCCGACGCGGTCGTCGTCGGCTCGGTCGCGGAGCAGGGATGCCGTTGTGTACGTGACGTCGAGATCCATTGCGGGAAGGCTCATGGGCGGAAAACCTCGGAGATCATGTTCGGGAGATGGGTTGTGTGGCGGGCAGGAGCCCGAGTTCGCGGGCCCGGTCGAGCGCATGCACGTACCCGCCGTTCGGAACCAACGGATCGTCGATGAGGTGAGCGATCGCGATGCCGACGACTGTTGGGGTGATGCCGTACTTGGACACGAATTCGAGCTGGGCACCGGCGGCGACGACTCGTTCGGTTGCGACGTAGCCGGGGTTGACGTTGAACGCACGGATGCCACGATCGCCGTATTCGACGGCGAGCATGTCGGCGATGCGGTGGAAGCCCGCCTTGGTCACGGCATAGGACAGTGCCCATCCACCCTCGCCGATCGGGGCATCGGGAGTGAGCTGGCCGGCGTCGGAGGTGATGTCGCAGAACGTGCCGCCGCCGTTGGCGAGCATGTGCTGCAGCGTGTGCTGGGTGATGATCAGCTGTGCGGTGACGTTGCCCGTGACCCGCTTGATCAGGTTGTCGGGCGGTGTGTCGGCGAAGCGACGGCTGCTCCCGGCGCCGACGTAGATCGCGTTGTTGACGACCACGTCGAGCCGGCCGCCGAGTCCGGCGATCGCCACATCGACGGCATCGGTGAGCAGGTCCAGTTCGAGCAGATCCATCGGCACCGAGACGGCGCGCCGACCGAGCGCCTCGATCTCGGCGGCCGTGGTGGCCAGCGACCCTGGCAGGCCGAGACCGCTTTCCGGAGCGACCGATGTCGGATCACCTTCGTTGACCGTGCGGGCCGTGATCGCGACGTCGTACCCGGCCCGCGCCAAGGCGATCGCGATGCCCTTGCCGACGCCCCGTGAGGCGCCGGTGACCAGCGCAGTCCGACCCGCGATCAGGTGAACTGCGTCAGGCGCAGCATCTTGATCGCATTGCCGCGGACGATCTTGTACATCGTCTCATCGTCGAGATCGGCGACCTGCTCGGCGTACAGCTTCTTGCTGTCAGGCCAGGTGCTGTCGGTGTGCGGATAGTCCGTCTCGTACGTGACGTTGTCGACGCCGATGCGGTGCAGACTCTCCAGACCGTGGCGGTCGCGGAAGAAGCAGCCGTAGATCTGGCGGTGCCAGTAGGTGCTCGGCGGTTCGGGGACGAGTTCTTTGACGCCGCCCCACGCACGATGCTCGCGCCACACGTCGTCGACGCGCTCGAGGATGTAGGGCAGCCAACCGATCTGGCCCTCGCTGTAGGCGAGTTTGAGCGTGGGATAGCGCACGAGGATGCCACTGAACAAGAAGTCGCTGAGCGAACTCATCGCGTTGCCGAAGCTGAGCGTGGCGGCCACGGCCGGGGGCGCATCGGCCGACGTGGCCGGCATCTGCGACGACGACCCGATGTGCATACAGATGACCGTTTCGGTCTCCGAACACGCCTTGAAGAAGGGCTCCCAGTAACCACTGTGGATGCTCGGCAGGCCGAGCTTGGCGGGGATCTCGCTGAACGCGACCGCGGTGCAGCCGCGAGCGGCGTTGCGGTAGATCTCGGCGGCGGCGGCCTCGACATCCCACAGCTGAACGATCGGGAGCGGGATGAGTCGGCCGTTGGAATCGCCGCACCACTCCTCGACCATCCAGTTGTTGTAGGCCTGCACACAGGCGAACGCGAGATCCTTGTCCTTGGCCTCGGCGAACGTCTGGCCGCAGAAACGGGGCATCGTCGGGAAGCACAACGACGCCTCGACGCCGTCGATGTCCATGTCCTCGAGGCGCGCCTTCGGGTCGTAGCAACCGGGGCGCATCTCGTCGTAGGTGATGGGCGACATCGTCATGTCGTCACGGTCGAAACCGACCGCTGCGACGTGGCGCTTGTGGACGGCGATCAGGTCGCCGTAGATCCACATGTCGGCCTTCGGGGCGCTCTCGTCCCACTGGTACTCGTACGTGGTGCCGCCCTTGTAGGCAATGCCGGCGATGCCGCGACGCTCGACGCGTGGCTTGTCCGGATGGTCTTGGAACTCGGCCGGGAGCCAACGATCGAACAGGTGCGGTGGCTCCACCACATGGTCGTCGACGCTGATGATCTTGGGGATCTCACGTTCGGTCATGATGTCTCTCCCTGAGCGAAAAAGGGCAGCTCAACGGGGGTGTCAAGCGTTTCTGACACCGTATCAGATTCCCCGTCAGGATCTCCGGCTGTGCAAGGATCAGCCGATGGTCGGTCTGCGCGACGAAAGGGCGTTCGTGCGCTGGGCCGTCGCCGATGGGGTCTCGGTGATGGGGACGAGCGTCAGCACGGTGGTGCTGCCCCTCGTGGTCTACGAGGCGACGGGATCGTCCGCCGCGACCGGTGGGCTCTTCGCGCTGCGGATCATTCCGTACATCCTGTTCGGCGCCGTCGCCGGCCCGGTTGCCGACCGCAAGAACCGCCGCTGGCTGATCGTCGGTGGGCATCTGATCGAGGGCGCGCTGGGTGCGACCATCCCCATCGCTGCGCTCTTGGGGGTGCTGACGGTTGCCCAGGTGTACGCCGTTGGCCTGCTGTCGGCCTGCGCCTTCGTGTTCTCCGATGCTGCGGTCTTCGGGGCCGTTCCGGCGATGGTCGGCACGGATCGTCTCGCCGCGGCGAACGGGTTCCTGGGCTCGATGGTCTCGGCGGCCGAGATCGCCGGCCCGGCGCTCGGCGGGGTGCTCGCTTCCACGATCGGGCCGACCAATGCGGTCTGGTTCGACTGTGCCAGTTTCTTCGTCGCAGCTGCGGTTCAGTCCTCGATCCGGTCGACATTCCGGGTCGGCGAACCGCCCGCAGGTCCGCTGCAGATCCGCGAGCAGATCGGCAAGGCGATCCGGTTCGTGCGTGGCAACCGCAGCGTGGCGACACTGCTGCTGACCGGGTTCGGCAACTCGCTGGGCTTCGGCGCGGTGCTCGGCCTGCTCGTGCCCTATGCGGTCGAGCAGCTGGGGCTGCCGGAGAAGGACTTCCGGGTCGGCATCCTGTTCAGCGCGAGCGGTCTCGGCGCACTCATCTCCGGCCTGCTGTTCTCGCGAGTGTTCTCGCCGTTACGGGTCACGTTCATCACGCCGATCGCGATCGCCATCTCGTCGCTCGTGGCCGTCGGGCTGGCGCTGAGCACATCGTGGATCCCGGCACTCGGTCTGCTGGTGCTTTTCTCGTGGTCGATCGGCACGACGGTCACCACCGGTATCACCTTCCGCCAACTCGCTGCGCCGGACGCGCTCCGATCAAGCGTGAACGTGTTCGGGCGGATGATCTCTTGGGGTGGCCAGCCCTTCGGCGCCGGCATCGGGGCCTTCGTCGCCACCGCCGTGAACGTGCGCGCCGCGTACATCGTGGCCGCTGCGTCGATGGCCATCAGCGCCACCGCTGCGCTGGTGTTCCTGCGCCCATCGACGGCCATCCATCCCATCGAACCGACCCCGGCACCGCCCACCCTCGCCGGCTGACCCGAACGAACGGGTGGCGGTGATGGAGGGTGCACGACCCGCCTGCCGGGTACAGCGCCATCCGACCCACCGGTCACCCTGGCGAACGGCGCCTCGGGAAGCGAACGAGAACCAGGACGCTCGCGACGCTGACGATCAGCCAGACGTCGCTGCGCCGGCCGGTTGCCGGCAGCCCACTCGGGGTCCTCCGGCACGGTCACGTCGTCATGCTGGTCGGCGGTGCCGCCACCGGTGCCTCGGACTGCAGAGATGGAGGCGTCGTCGGCGCAACCGAGGGCGGTGGCGGTGTGGCGTCGACTGACTCGTCGTCCCGTGTCCGCCAGCCTGCTCCGTACGTTGTCCACGCTCCGCCGATCGCGAGTTTCTGGAGCAGCTCGCCAAACGCCAGACCCGATGACAAGGATTTGTTGTCAAGCGTGGACGACGTCGTCGGCGAACCGGTCGAGGGCGGCGTTGAACTCGGCGACCGTGGTGCCGGGCAGGGTGATGGTCACGCCGGACACACCGAGGTCGGCGAGGGCGGCCAATTCGTCGCGCAACGGCGTCGGGTCCCACTGCTTGTCGCCGAAGCCGGACAACGCCCACGGCGTGAACCAGATGTCCAGCGGCTCGGTCCGGCCGTACTCGTCGGCGAGGCGCCGGGAGATCGCGATACGTCCGGCGAGATCGTCGAGGGTCTCGATGCCCGGTGTGCCGAGCATCTTCGACGCGCTGGCCGGGCTCGGCATCGGGATCCACCCCTGGGCCATCGTCACGGCACGACGAATGGCCGCCGTGGAGTTGCCGCCGATCAGCACCGGCGGATGCGGCTGCTGCATCGGGGGTGGCTGCATCACGTTGTCGGTCGCGACGAAGTCGCTCCCGACCATCTCGACCGGCGCGCCGCCCCACGCGGCGTACATCGCGCTCAGGACCTCGTCGTTTCGTGCCCCGCGAGCCGCGAACTCGGCTCCGAGCGCGGCGAACTCCGGCTCGAGGTAGCCGGCGCCGACGCCGATGATGGTGCGCCCGTTGCTCAGCGAATCGAGCGTGGCGATGCCGTGCGCAGTGACGAACGGGTTGCGGTAGGCGAGGATCAGCAGGTTGGTCTGTACGCGCAGCGTCGTGGTGGCGGCGGCCGCAAACGCGAGTGACACAAACGGATCCAGCGAGTGGTGTCCACCGCGGGCGATGTACTTCGCCGACGGGAAGGGATGGTCGGTCACGAACACGGCGTCGTAGCCGGCCGCTTCAGCGCGGTGGCTGACAGACGTGATCGTGTCGGCGGTGGCGAGAGCGGGGTACTTTGGAAGTCGGTCGGTCGGAAGGCCAAGTGAGATGAGCATCGCCGTGAGCATAGGATCTGACGCCGCGTCAGATCTGGTGGGAGCGGTCCGGATGACGGAAACGGCTCAGGCGCAGAACGCCTGCACCGTGTCCCAGAGGACGCGCCCGAACGTCTCGAGTGACGCCAGGTCGAGCCACTCCTCGGTCTCGTGGATACCGCCGCCCCCGGGGCCGAACACCACCGAGGGGATGCCGGCCTCGGACAGCAGTGCTGCGTCGGTCCAGAACGATGCCGCACCGACAGCGAGGTCTGGTCCTGCAGCGCGCAGGGCACGCACGATCGGCTCCTCGGGGTCGGTCATCAGCGGTGAACGCCCGAACGTCGTCGCCGCGACCGCGTGAGCCGGGGCGTCGACCAGTGCACACAGCTCGTCGAGTTCCGCGGCGAGCGTCGTCTCATCGTCGCCGGGCATGTTGCGTCGCTCGACGTCGATCTGCACCGACGCCGGGTAGGTCGACATCTCGGCACCGCCGGTGATCAACCCGGCATGGATCGACGACGGGCCGGTCACTGCGTGCGGTGCTGTCGCGAGGCGCTGCTGGAGCACACCGAGGCCGGCGAGCACCGGAGCGGCATGGACGATCGCATCGATCCCGAGGTCCGGCCGTGACCCGTGCGCGGCCCGGCCGTGCACCGTGATCCGTCCCCACGCCCACCCCCTGTGGGCGTGGACGATGACGAGCTCGGTCGGCTCCAGCACGATGGCTGCGTCGGTGTGGAAGCGCCCATCGGCGATCAGCGCGTCCGTGCCCTTCGAGCCGCATTCCTCGTCGACGACGCACGCCACGACGACGTCGCCGCGCAGCCCGAGTGCGCCGGCGCGTCGGGCGAGCACGAGTGCCGTCGCGACACCGATCTTGGTGTCGAGCACTCCCCGGCCGCGGATGCGATCGGCCTCGACGACGACCTCGAACGGATCGTCGTAGCCCGCCGTGCCGACGACATCGGTGTGCGCATTGAGCATCAGCGACCTGCCGCCGCCGAGTCCCCGAGCTGTCACGATCACATTCGGACGACCGGGCTCGACCTCGTCGACGAACACCTCGAGACCAGCTGTGCGGGCCCACTCGGCGATGTGTGCAGCGACCGCAGCCTCGCCGACGGCGCCCGGGACGAGATCGGGGTTGACCGAGTCGATCGCGACGAGGTCCGTGAGCAGCTCGATGATTTCCTCGATCATCGGCGTCAGCGGCCGGTCAGTGAACGGTGGACCAGCGCGACCATTGTTTCGCGCTGGGCGACGGCTGAGGCGCCGCGCCGGGTGATCTCGGTGCGGTAGGTGAGGAGTCGCTCGATGACCGCGATCATGGCCGTCGCGGTGACGAACGGGTTGATCGACTCCGGAAGGCGGCTGTCTGCATGGGCTTGCTCGACCATCTTGCTCATCGCGCCGATCACCAACAGGTTGGCCCGCGACCGCGATTCGCGGAACGCAGCGTCGCCCTCTTCGGCCTTGAGGTTGCGGACGCGCAGCACTGCGTTGTGGTCGTCCCAGAACTTGGTGTACGCATCGATGAACGCGGCAGCCCGTTCCAGTCCGTCGTCGGCGCCCCAGTCATGTTCGAAGTGCGCGACCAACGGGACCTCGTCCTGCGTGGCTTCCTCAGCGAGGGCAAGGAGGGCAGCATCGACGTCGACGAAGTACTGGTAGAACGTCGCCGGCGACGACCCCACCTCGCGGGTGATGTCGACGATCTTCAGCTCGAGCACACCCTGCTCGTGGAGCAGCTTGGCGGTAGCGGCGAGGAGGCGGTTGCGGGTGGTCTCGGCGCGGGTTCCGAGGACGCGTCCATCGGCTCCGAGGACAGCGTTCTTGTTCCGAGTGGTCACCGTGCTCCCTTGAGAATCTCAGGAACCGTACACGTCTGCCGGGGTGGGGGCGCTTTTCAACAGGTCGTCGACGAGTGCACCGATCTCGGCCGGCTCGTAGCGCGAGCCCTTGTCGAACACGGCGCCGTGCTGCCAGCCGTCGGCCACGCTGAGCTGGCCCCCGGCGGTCTCGAACATGCGCCCGGAGACACCGCACGCCGCCGAACCGAGCCAGACCACGATCGGGCTGACGTTCTCCGGGGCCATCGCGTCGAAGCCCTCCTCCGGCTTGCGCATCATCTCGGCGAAGGCTTCCTCGGTCATGCGCGAACGCGCCGAGGGCGCAATGCCGTTGACGAGGATGCCGTAGCGGCCGAGCTCAGCAGCGGCCACGATGGTGAACGCGGCGATGCCGGCCTTGGCGGCGGAGTAGTTGGCCTGCGAGACGCTGCCGAACAGGCCGGCACCGGACGACGTCGTGACGACGCGCGCGTCGCGCTGGCGGCCGGCCTTGGACTCGGCGCGCCAGTAGTCGATGGCCTGGCGAACCGGGCAGAACGTGCCGCGCAGGTGGACGCGCATGACGGCGTCCCACTCGTCGACGGACATGTTCACGATCATCCTGTCGCGGACGATGCCGGCGTTGCACACGACGGTGTCGAGGTGGCCGAACGTTTCGATGGTCTGGGCGACCAGGTGGCCGGCCTGGTCCCAGTCACTGATGTCGTCGCCGTTGACGATGGCTTCGCCGCCGCCGGCGCGGATCTCCTCGGCCACTTCCTGGGCTGGCGACAGCGTGCCGCCGCTGCCGTCGAGTTCGGCACCGATGTCGTTGACCACGACCTTGGCTCCCTCGGCTGCGAAGGCGAGGGCGTGCGCCCGTCCGAGTCCGCGTCCGGCTCCGGTGATGATGACCACGCGATCGTCGCAAATGCCCATGTTCATGTCAGTCCTTTGCCAGGGCGCCGCAGCGCCGTCGATGTCGGTTCGATCAGAGTGCTGCGGCGAAGGCAGCAGCGTGATGATCGCTGTTGCCGAACTGGGTGTCCAGCACGCAGGCCCGCTTCCAGTATCGCTGCGCGTCGACTTCCCACGTGAATCCCATGCCACCGTGGACCTGGATGCAGGTCTTGGCGCAGAAGAGAGCGCTGTCGCCGGCCAGCACCTTGGCCGCTCGTACGACCTGGGCGACGTCGGCGTCGTCACCGCGACCGTCGAGGTGTACCGCTGCTGCGTAGACCGCAGCTCGGGTCACCTCGGCCTTGGTGAGCATGTCGGCCATCATGTGCTTCACGGCCTGGAACTGGCCGATCGGTCGACCGAACTGCTCGCGTTGCAATGCGTAGTCGCGGGCGAGATCGATGGTCGCCAGGCAGACGCCGAGCTGTAGTGCCGAGGTCAGCACCATGCCGTCTCGGCGCAGGCTGGCCGACAGCTCCGCGCCACCGAGCTGCTCACCGGTCGGCAGGCTCGACACCACCGAGATCGGCGTCAGGGCATCGAGCGGGTGGGCGACGGGCGTCGAAACGACCGAGCCGGGATCGACGAGGAACACACCGTCGTCACGTACCACGAGCAGATCGTCGAGTGACGCGAGGTGCTCGATCACGGTCACCGGCTCAGAGGGCTCGACCAGCCCGACGATGCGGGTACCGTCACCGGCGCCTCCGACGAGAGCAGACGTCGTGCCGGCGGCGAGATGCGATGCGACGAGCGGACCGTTGGCCAAGGCCCGGCCGAGCTCCTCGAAGGCGAGTGCGGTCTCGGTCATGCCGAACCCGTCGGCGCGCAAGCTGAACACGCCGACATCGGCGAGGGCGCGCCACAGGTCGCGGTCGACCGCCGCGCCGGTCTCTTCGTGCGCGCGCACGGCGGTCATCGGGTAGCGGCCGGCCAGGAACGAGCGGATGCCATCCTGCAGGGATCGTTCGTCGTCGTCGAGCTCGAAGTCCATGACTCAGCGGTCCTTGGGGAGGCCGAGGATGCGCTCGGCGATGATGTTGCGTTGCACCTGCGAGGTCCCGGCGGCGATGCCGAGTGACAGGGCGTGGATTCGTCCGTGGACGTGCTCGCCGGATGGGAGGTCGCCGATGTCATCGACACTCAGCGAAGCACGGTCGAGGAGGTGCATCGCGAGGTCGCCGAGGCGTTGGCGCAGTTCGGCGTAGGCGAGCTTGAACACGTTGCCACCGGGACCGACGACGCCGGTGCGCTGGGCCTGGCTCACGTTGCGCTTGGTGAGCGCCCACAGCGCGTCGAGCTCTGCGCAGATCCGGCCGATGTCGCGGCGCAGACCGGCGTCGTCCCACGCCGTGGCTCCGTTGCGCGTGATCCGCTTGGCGAGCTCGGCGAGGTCGCGGGCGAGCTCCATCGACTGCAGCATCTCGCTGATGAACGCGGTGCCGCGCTCGAAGCTGAGGGTCACCATCGTCACCCGCCAGCCGTCGTTCTCGGCGCCGACCCGGTTGGCGACGGGCACACGCACCTCGTCGAAGAACACCTCGCAGAATTCGGTGCTGCCTTCCATCGTGCGCAGTGGCCGCACGTCCATACCGGGCAGGCCCATCGGCACGATCAGCCACGAGATGCCGCGGTGCTTGGGCACGTCGGAGTCGGTGCGCACGAGCATCTCGCAGTAGTCGGCAGTGTGGCCGAAGCTGGTCCAGATCTTCTGGCCGTTGATCACGTAGTCGTCGCCGTCGCGCATCGCCCGACAACTGAGACTGGCGAGGTCGCTCCCGGCGCTCGGCTCGCTGAAGCCCTGGCACCAGATGTGCTCGCCGGTGAGGATGCCGGGGAGGTGGAACGCCTTCTGGTCCGGCGTTGCCTCGGCGATCAGGGTGGGACCGGCGTGAAGCAGCCCGACGAAGTTCTGGCCGACGTACGGAGCCCGCGCGCGTTCGGTCTCCTCGAGGAAGATCAGGTGCTCGGTGGGGGTTGCGCCGCGACCGCCGAACTCGCGCGGCCAGTTGATGCCCGCGTATCCGGCGTCGAACAACATCCGCTGCCACGCAGCGTCGTACCTGCGTCGTGCGGTCCAGTCGTCGCGCTGCGGCTGGACCGGCATCGACGCGATCGCCGTGCCCAGCCAGGCCCTCAGCTCGTACCGGAATGCATCTTCTTCAGCGGTGAACTGCAGGTCCACGGTGGTCTCACACACTCTCTCTGGCAGCGGTTTCCTGTTGACTGGTGGGCCGCAGGAGCGTATCTGACGCGTCGTCAGAAATCGAGGTGGCCGCCGACGCGGTCAGCCGGCCAGATCGCGGCAGGCCGGTCCGCAGGCCTGGGATCAACAGGTCAACCCGCCGTCGACGCTGACGATCGAGCCGGTCATGAATCGGGCCTTGTCCGAGGCGATGAACGCGAATGCTTCGCCCATCTCGCTCGGTTCGGCGTTCTGCACCGGCGACATCATCTTCGACATCAACGAGTAGTCGCCGCCCTTGGGGAGATCGGTGAACTGGTGGATGATGTTCGTGTTCGTACCGCCCGGTGCGACCGCATTGACGCGAATGCCCTTGTCGCGGTACTCGTATGCCAGCGCCTTGGTCAGGTTGACGACGCCGCCCTTGCTGGCGCAGTAAGCAGCGCTCCACGGCAGACCCATCAGCCCGGCGTTCGATGCCGTGTTGATGATGACGCGGTTGCCCTCGCCGGCGAGCAGATGGGGGAGTGCGTACCGGCACATGTAGAACGTGCCGTTGAGGTTGACCGCGACGATCTTGTCGAACATCGCCGGGTCCTCCTCGTGGCTCCACGAGAAGTGACCGATGCCCGCGATGTTGAGCAGGGTGTCGAGGCCGCCGAGTGCGTCGACCGCGGCTGCGATGGTGGCTTCGACCTCTGACGCCGTGCTCACGTCACACGTGTACGCGAACGCCGTGCCTCCGGCTGCGGTGATGCCTGATGCGGTCTCGTCCGCGCCGGCGCGGTCGACGCAGGCGACACCGGCGCCTTCGGCAGCGAACAGCTCTGCCGTGGCCTTGCCGATGCCGGAACCGGCACCGGTGACGACGACGTGGCGGCCTGTGAATCGGGTCATGCTGTTCCTCCGTAGGTAGTACGTAGATCTTTCTTGAGGACCTTGCCCGTGGGGTTGCGGGGCAGGCTGGTGACGATCTCGAGCTGCTCGGGCAACTTGTAGGTCGGGAGGTGCTGTTCCTTCAGGAACTCCGTCATCTCGGGCATCGTCAGGGTCTGACCCTCGCGCAGCACCATGACGGCGCACGCCCGCTCGCCGCTGCGGTCGTCGGGCAGACCGATGACAGCGGCGTCGGCGACCGCCGGGTGGGTGTGGAGCAGATCCTCGATCTCTTTGGCGGAGATGTTCTCACCCTTGCGGATGATGATGTCCTTGAGCCGGCCGGTGATGCTCACCCAGCCGCCCTCGTCGCGAACGCCGAGATCGCCGGTGCGGAACCAGCCCTCGTCGTCGAAGGCCTCCTCGTCGAGGGACGCGTCGAGATAGCCGAGGCAGACCTGCGGCCCCTTGAGACGCAGCTCGCCCTCCTCGTTCGGGCCGCACTCGGCGCCGTCGAGCACGATCCGGATCTGCACCTCGGGGCATGCCCGACCGTCGGTGGTGGCCTTCTTGATGTCGGGGTCGTCGACGTGGATCATCGTGTTGATCGGTGACTCGGTCATGCCCCAGCCGCCGATGAGTGGAGCACCCATCTCGGCCATCATTTCCGCGTGCAGCGACTTCGGCTTCGGAGCACCACCGCCGTTGAAGATGCGCACCTCGGGCATCAGCTTCTCGCCCGCTGGCAGGGCGCGCTGCGCACTGAGGTACATCTGCCAGAACACCGTGCCGGCGCCGGCACAGGTGACCCCGTGATCGCCCAGCCACTTGGGCGTGTCGGCGGGGCTGAACGTCTCGACCATCAGCAGTTCCACGCCGGTCTCCATTGCGTTGAACAACCAGATCAGACCACCGACATGGGTGATCGGGAAGACGACCGCGGCCTTGTCGTCGGGGCCGACCTCCATACTCCACTGCATCCCGACGTTCGAGGCCGACATCGTGTGGTCACTGTGCTTGGCACCCTTCGGGTCGGCGGTGGTGCCGGACGAGTAGAACAGCCAGCGCATCTCGTCGAACGCCGGCACGAACTCGGGAAGCGTCGACGGGTCACCCTCGGGCAGATTCGGGTCGGCGACGATGATCTCCACACCGAGTCCGACCGTGGCTTCAGCGGCCATCGGCGCGTAGTCGAAGCCGCGGAACGAACCCGGCACGACCATCACCGAACAGTTGCTCTGGCGGGCGATGAAGCCGACTTCGCGGGCACGGTAGATGGGCAGGATCGGGTTCTGCACCGCGCCGAGACGGGCGAGCGCGGCGGACAGCACCATTGCCTCGAAACGCGAGGGCAGCACCCAGGACACGTTCGAGCCGATGCCGATGCCCTTCGCGGCAAGGCCGGCGGCGACGCGTTCGCTCCAGGCCCGGTACTCGCCGAAGGTGAGGACGCGTCCGCCCTCGTCGTATGCCATCCGCTTGTCGGGCGTGGCGTCGGCGCGTTCGCAGATGAGCTGCCACAGCGACTTGCCGGTCGTGTCGATGGTCGACTCGGCCAACATCAGCTGTCGGGCGGTCTGGGGGGATCCGGTCACCGGGTCCATGCGGCTGCCTCCTCGTGGGCACGTGCTTGCAGGGCGAGCTTGTCGATCTTGCCGATCGACGTCAACGGCAATTCGGGCACCAGGACCAGGCAGTCCGGTGCCTTGTAGGCGGTCAAGTGCCGCTTGACGAAGGTGCGTACCTCGTCGAGCGCGACGTCTGCGCCGGGTCGCGGCACCACGAACAGCACACCGATCTCGCCGAGCCGATCCTCAACGGGCACACCGAGGATCGCGCTCGCGGCGACACCGGGATGATTGCCGAGGCAGTTCTCGACCTCGATCGGATACACGTTGTTGCCGCCGCGGATGTACATCTCGGTGCTGCGACCGGCGAGGCGGAGGTTGCCGTCGTCGCCGATCCAGCCGAGGTCGCCGGTGTGCAGCCAACCATCTCGGTCGATGGCCTCGGCCGTGCGCTCCGGGTCGAGCCAGTAGCCGCGCATGTTCGACCGGCTGCGCATCACGACCGTGCCGATCGCGTCATGACCGGTGCCGGTGACCGGGTTGCCGCTGTCGTCCTCGAGCTTCAGTTCGACATCGCCGTTCGGGCGGCCGACGGTGGTGCAGATGACCTCGTCGGTGTCATCGAGGCGGGTGCCTGTCGCGACGCAGGACTCCGTGCTCGCGTAGCGGACGACGACTGGGCAGCGCAGCTTGGTGCGCATCTCGGCGACGAGCTCGGGTGGGACGCGGGATGCGCCGATGCCGGCGACGCGCAGGCTGGACACGTCGGTGTCGGCGAAGGAGGGGTGATCGAGCAGCAGTCGGTACTGGGTCGGCACACCCTGGGACACAGTGACCCGCTCGTCGCCGATCAGTTGCAGCGCGCCGGCCGCGGTCCACGGCGACGGCACGATGATGGTCGTGATGACGTGCTCGAGCTCGTCCCAGACCCGGGTCATCGCGCCGACGTGGGCGAACGGCAACGGCGACAGGCGACGGTCACCCGGAGCGCTGAGCGGCGCCGCGCCGAGGGTCATCGCGCGCAGGCAGTCGTGGTCGAACCAGGCACCCTTGGGCATGCCGGTGGTGCCGCCGGTCCACACGATCGCGAGCGGATCGGTCGAGGACAGCTGCACGCGACGACGGACCGGGTCACCGTCGGCGAGTTCGGGCAGCGGACCGGCGAACGTGTACACCGGCGACGCAACGTGGTTGATGTGCGCGACCTCGCTGGGCCCGAGCCGGGGGTTGATGCCCGTTGCGATCGCCCCGGCGCGCATGACGGCCTGGTAGGCAACCAAGTAGTCGATGCCGCTGGGCAGCTGGATGCCGACGACATCGCCCTTGGTGACACCGCGCTCGGTGATCAGCCATTCGGCGACGGCGTCGGCTCTGGCCGCCCAGTCGCGGAACGACAGGCGCGCGCCGTCGTGGACGACTGCCTCGCGGTCACCGTGGGCTTCGACCACAGCGTCGAAGAGATCGAGCACCGTCTCGAAGTCACCGGTGACCGGCCGCATCGACGCCGGGTCCATCAGAAGGTGAGCACACCCCGGGCGACCATGCCGGACTCGAGGCCGTGAACGGCGTCCTTCCAGTTCTCGATCGGGAACGTCTGCGAGACGAGCTCGTCGAGCAGCACCTCGCCGCGACGGTAGAGATCGATGATGCGTGGGATGTCGCGGTGCGGCGAAATAGCGCCGTAGCGGCAACCGATGATGCCGCGATCGACCTGGACCAGGCGGCCGTAGAGCCCCTTGAACTCGGCCGTCGCGCTCGGAACTCCGATGACGACGACCGTGCCCTCCCAGTCGAGCGACTCGAGCGCGTTGTTGGTGACGACGGGGTGAGCGACGCAGTCGAACGCCCAGTTCACGCCGCCGCCGTTGAACGGCCCGCGGAGCATCTCGTCGTTCCACGGGCGCAGCGAGACGATCGCCTCGACGATGTCCTCACGGGTGCCATCGAGGAAGTGTGTCGCGCCGAACTGACGGGCCAGGGCTTCCTTCTTCGGCTCGGTGTCGATCGCGATGATGGTCGAAGCACCTTGCACCTTGAGGGCCTGGATGACGTTGAGGCCGACACCGCCGACGCCGAAAACCGCAGCGCTCTGGCCGCGCTTGACGTTGGCCCGGTTGAAGACCGAACCCATGCCGGTGACGACACCGCAGCCGACGAGGGCCGCCGAGGTCAGCGGCACGTCGTCGGGGATCTTCACGCACTGGATGTCGCGCACGACCGTGCGCTCGACCATTGCGCTGGTGGCAGCGAAGTTGTAGATCGGCTGACCGTCCAGCTCGAACGGCTGGGTCCAGTTGCCGAGGGTCTGTCGGCACGCCGTTGGCTTGCCGTCGTTGCAGCGGTCGCAGAAGCCGCAGGCGGCGAGGGTGGCGATGATGACGTGGTCGCCGACCTCGACGTGGGTGACGGCGTTGCCGACCTCGGCGACGATGCCCGCACCCTCGTGGCCGCACACGCCGGGTGATGGCACGGGGTAGAGCCCGCTCATGTAGGAGATGTCGCTGTGGCACAGGCCGGCAGCGGCGATCTCGACGATGACGTCACGTGGGCCCGGTGCGCGCACCGTGAGTCCGTCGACGAATTCCGTGGTCTTGCCGTCAAAAACAATGCCGCGCATGAGAACCCCCAGGTGTTCAGCGGTGAGTGCCCGACGGTAATTCGGGCGACGTGGATCGGCCGCAGCGGAGTCGGGCCGGGTGCAACGAGACCGACCCGGCCGCACCGGCCGGGTCAGATCGACGTGCGTACTACTTCAGGTGATCGATGTGCAGCATCTTGATCGCGTTGCCGCGGACGAGCTTGTAGACCGTCTCGTCGGAGAGGTGCGCCATCTGCTGCTCGGCGATCTTCATCGTGTTCGGCCAGGTGCTGTCGCTGTGCGGGTAGTCGCTCTCGTACGTGACGTTGTCCTCACCGATCTCGTCGAGGCACGTGAGGCCGTGCGGATCGTCGAAGAAGCAGCCGTAGACGTGCTTGCGGAAGATGTGGCTCGGCGGCTCGAGGACGGTCTCGGCGATTCCGCCCCAGCCCCGGTTCTCCTCCCACACCGTGTCGGCGCGCTCGAGGATGTACGGAATCCAACCGATCTGGCCTTCGCTGTAGGCGATCTTGAGATCGGGATAGCGAGTGAAGATTCCGCTCATCAACCAGTCGACCATGCTGAAGCAGCAGTTCGCGAACGTCAGCGTGGAGCCGACGGCGGCCGGCGCATCGGCCGACGTCGATGGCATCTTCGAGCCACTGCCGATGTGCATGTTGATCGTGACCTGGTGGTCGTTGCAGGCCTTGAAGAACGGGTCCCAGTAACCGCTGTGGATGCTGGGCAGGCCGAGGTTGGTCGGGATCTCGCTGAAGCACACGGCATGGACGCCCTTGGCGGCATTGCGACGCACCTCGGCAGCGGCGAACTCGGCGTCCCAGAGCGGGACGATGATGAGCGGGATCAGGCGGCCGCCGGAGAGGCCGCACCATTCGTCGACCATCCAGTCGTTGTACGCCTGGACACACAGCAAGCCCAGTTCGTGATCCTTGGCCTCGGTGAAGGTCTGGCCGCAGAACCGGGGGAACGTCGGGAAGCACAACGAGGCTTCGATCCCATTGATGTCCATGTCCTCGAGCCGCTCCTTGAGCAGGTACGAGCCCGGGCGCATCGTGTCATAGGTGATGCCGGTCATCGTGATCTCGTCGCGACCGAAGCCGACGGCGGTGTCGAGGCGGGTCAGCGGACGACGGAGGTCCTCGTAGAACCACCAGTCGACGGGCTCGCCGGGATCGTTGACGCCGCCGGGGATCGCGGTGAACTTGCCACCGATGAACGTCATCTCCTGGACGGGACGCCGCTCGATCCTCGGACCGACATCGCGGTACTTGGCCGGAAGGCGGTCGGACCAGACAGTTGCAGGCTCGATCACGTGGTCATCGACCGAGATGATCTTGGGCAGTTCACGCATGAGCGGAACTGTAGCCTGGTTTCTGACGGTGTGTCAGATTCGGAGATGTACTCGTTTCCGGAATATGTTGCCTGTCCGAAACCGCCGTTCTCCGGTGGCGAGGTCGTCGCCGGAACCGATCGAATTGCCGGGTCCGATGCGCGCGAACGTCCTGCTGATCACCGATACGCACCTCGGCCAGGGCCAGGCGCCTCGTCTTGTCGACACACTCGGGTCACTGCTTTCCGACGTCGATCTCATCGTGCACGCAGGCGACATCACCGACGATTCGATCCTCGAGGCACTGCGGGTGTTCGCGCCGGTCCACGCTGTGCTCGGCAACAACGATCGCGGCATGGTACTGCCCGAGCGAATCGTCGTCGACGTCGGCGGCGTGGAGGTCGGCGTCGTGCACGACAGTGGCGCCTCCACCGGGCGCACGGCGCGGTTGCGACGGTGGTTCCCCACCGCTGATGTCGTCGTCTTCGGGCACTCGCACATGCCGTGGCACGTGGTCGACCGGTCGCCGAACGGACACGAGCAGCACCACGTCAACCCCGGCTCGGCCATCCAGCGGCGGCAGGCACCGCGGCGTACTGCAGCGGTGCTGGAGATCGTCGACGGCACCGTGATGTCGGTGCGGCACGTTCCGTTGAGGTAGCGCCCGGCGTCGTATGGTCGCACCCATATGCTCGATCCTCACGCTTTCCGCCTCGACGGCAAGACCGTCCTCGTCACCGGTGCAGCCCGCGGCCTCGGTCGGGCGATGGCCATCGCCTTCGCCGTCTACGGCGCCGATGTCGCGCTCTGCGACAAACTCGGCGACGAGCTGAACGACACCAAGGAGACCATCGAGGTGTTCGGCCGCACGGCCACGACCACGGTGCTCGACGTGCGCAACACCGAGGCCGTGAACGAGTGGGTCGGTTCGCTCGGTGACATCGACGTCCTCGTCAACAACGCCGCCGGCACGTTCCACGGCGCGTTCATGGACGCCAGCGCCAACGCGCAGAAGGCGCTGGTCGACGCGAACTTCACGAGCGTCACCAACTTCGTGCGCGCCTGCGTGCCGAAGATGCCGTCGCCGTCGTCGATCATCAACATCACCTCGGTCGAGGCCTACCGCGGTGCCCCCGGGTTCGGCATCTACGGCGCGATGAAGGCCGCGGTCGAGCACCTCACTCGCACCCTCGCCCTCGAGCTGAGTGAGCGCGGCATCCGCGTCAACACCATTGCCCCGGACGGTCTTCCGACGCCCGGCGATGGTGAGCTGCTCCTCGGCGAGCACGACGACTACGCCCGCAAGCTCGCTCTCGGCTGGGGAACCAGCGACGACATCTGCGGCGCTGCCGTGTTCCTCGCGTCCGCCGCGAGCCGCTACGTCACCGGATCGACGATCCACGTCGACGGCGGCTCCAATGCCGCCCGCGGCTGGTCCAAGGACGCCGCAGGCAATTGGATCCCCTGATCCGCCGGACCGCAACCGCCGGACCGCAACCAGCGGCCGACGACGCTGCTCCATTCGCCACCGTGACGGTGGCGTATCGAGCAGCCTTGGTGCGTCAGGTGCTCCAGCCGCCGCTGTAGCTGAAGAACTGGCCGGTCTGGAATCGGCTCCGGCCGTCGAGCAGCACCGCGGTGAACTCGGCCAGCTCGTCCAACGAGCCCAGGCGACGCATCGGCACCTGGGCCTCGATCGCGGCTCGGCGCTCCGGGTCGTCGGCCCCGGTGGCCTGCAGGAAGCCCGGGAAGTCCATGTAGTTCGTGCCGATCGCGTTGACCGTGACGCCGAACTTGGCGTGCTCCAACCCGACGGCGCGCACGAGCGCGTTGGCGCCGGCGCGGGTGGCGCCGTACAGCGAGACCATCGGCTCGGGCCGCGCGCCGGTGGCGCTGGTGAATACGATGATCTGGCCGCGACCGGCGGCCACCATCGGCGGCAGCGCCGCCTGCAGCGCGTGGAAGACCATGTCGAGGTTGACTGCCTTCAGCTTCTCCCACTGGGCGAGCGTGGAGCCGAGGAACTTCCCGGTGATGATCGAGCCCGTCACGAAGCACGCCGCGTCCAGGCGTCCGAACCGGCTGATCGCGGCGTCGACAACGGCCTGGTTGCCCTCGGCGGTGCGCAGGTCCACATCGGTGACCACCTCCACCGTCGCGCCGAGTGCGCCGAGCTCGTCGACCAGCGGCGCGGCATCGCTGGCCGGCACCATCGTCGAGCCGTCACCGGGCAGGTGCAGGACGAGGTCGTGGCCCGACCGGGCCAGCAGCCGGGCGAGCGGCGGACCGACGTATCCGGAGGCGAGGGTGATCAGGGCTACCGGTCGCTCGTTCATGCCGGAACCGTACGCCACGCGCTGGAACGAATCGCGCCCTCGGGGTCCTGTGGTCCCGCCCTGCGGGACGTACCGCGCCCGAGGGCGCGAAACGTCCGGACGTACCGGGTTTCCCAGGCGGCGTGCCCGCCGAGAATCTACGATCGGTGCATGAGCTACCCGCTGTTGGACCCGAACGCGTACGAGCCGGAGATCTCTGACCTCGCAGAGCTGCGCGCCCATCGCAAGACCCGCCTGGCACTGGGATATCGCATCTTCGGCGCGCTGCGTTGGGGCGCGCTCGGCGACGGCCACATCTCGGCGCGCGACCCCGAGCGGGCGGACCACTTCTGGCTGGCCCGCTACGGCGCGCCGTTCCACTCGGTGACGGTCGACGACCTCGTGCTCGTCGGGCCCGAGGGCGCGGTCGTGGAGGGCGCGGGCGGCATCAACCAGGCCGCGCACAACATCCATTGGCCGATCCACGAGGCCCGTCCCGACATCGTGTCCGCTGCGCACACCCACACCCCCTACGGCACGCCGTTCTCGGCGCTGGTGGAGCCCATCCGGCCGATCACCCAGGAGGCGTGTGCGTTCTACGAGGACCACAAGATCTTCGACGACGAGGAAGTCGACGTGCGCTCCACCGATGGCGGCAAGCGGATCGGCGTCGCCCTCGGCGATGCCAAGGCGATCATCCTGCGCAACCACGGCCTGCTCACCGTCGGCCAGACAGTGGACGAGTGCGTCGGCTTCTACGTGATGATGGAGCGCACGGCCGAGGCGCACATGAAGGCGCCGAAGGGCATCCCGATCGGCCACGAGGCGGCGAGCCAGGCGTACGAGTCCGTCGGCACGCATCTCGCCGGCTGGCACTACTTCCAGTGGCTGCTCCGCACCTACGTCGACGACCCCAGCGTCGTCGGCTGATCGTCAGGTCAGAAGACGACGTTGCCGATGGCGTGGATCAGCAGGCCGGCGATGCCGCCGACGATGGTCC
>JANXUX010000108.1 GCA_025351965.1 Actinomycetes bacterium
CCTGTAAGGGCTGGGTGATGGGTGGCTCGTTCCAGCGCGCCCTGCTCGCCGACATCCGCGTCGCTGCCGAGGGCACCCGATTCCGGCTGCCGGAGACGACGCACGGCGTCATCCCCGACACCGGAGGCATGGCCGTGCTGCAGCAGATCTGCGGGCCGGGTGTCGTCAGCGACATGGTGTTGACCGGGCGGATCATGTCCGCCGAAGAAGCCCTGCAGCACGGCGTCGTCAGCCGCGTCGTGCCCGCCGACGTGCTCGATGCGACGGTGCGCGAGATGGCCGAGCAGATCGCCGCCGCGCCGGCGATCGCGATCAAGCTGTCGCGCATGGTGATCAGCCATCTGTCCCGCCCGGCGATCCGCGCGTCGATGGACGACGAGATGATCTACCAGACGTTCTTGAACCGCTCCGACGACATGGCCGAGTTCCGCGCAGCGCGGGCCGAGGGTCGTCCGGGCAACTACACAGGGAGCTGAACATGGCCGGTACGGACAACCATGGCAATGCGTTGGCGGGGCTTCCAGCCGCACCGGCGGTCGGCGCGTCCGCGCTGCCTGCCGGCACGTTCGACGGCGTCGACGTCTTCGTCACGGGTGCCGGTACCGGGTTGGGCAAGGCGATCGCGGCCGAATTCGCCCGCCTCGGCGCGGGCATCGTCATTGCGTCGCGCAAAGCCGAGCACCTCGAAGCTGGAGCTGCGGCGATGGCCGAGATCGGTGCGCGCTGCATCACCGTCGCGTGCGACATCCGCGAGCCGGACCAGATCGCTGCAGCGTTCGACACCGCAGCAGCGGCCGGGTTCACGCCCTCGGTGCTGATCAACAACGCCGCCGCCAACTTCCCCGTCCCGGCCGAGGACATGTCGCCGAACGCATGGCGCACCGTCGTCGACATCACCCTCAACGGGACGTTCTTCTGCTCGCGCGAGTTCGGCCGCCGCCACCTCGCCGCCGGGACCCCGGCCTCGATCATCAACATCGGCGCGACCTACGCGTGGACCGGCGGCCCCGGCTTCGCCCACTCCGCGGCGGCCAAAGCCGGCATCGTCAACCTGACCGAGAGCCTGGCCGTCGAGTGGGGCCCGTACGGGATCCAGGTCAACTGCCTCGTCCCCGGGCTGATGCCGCACGAGGACATGACCGCCGACATCAAGGGCAACCTCAGCCGCACCGACGACAAGGACGTCTGTCAGCCGGCGATGCGTGTCGGCTCGCCACGCGAGCTGGGCTGGGCGGCGACGTTCCTGGCATCGCCGTACGCGCGCTTCATCAGCGGCCACACCCTGGTCGTCGACGGTGCGAACTGGCAGCGCCGTTCGTTGACCAACCCCGCGGTGACGACGATCCGGGACCAGATGGGCAAGTCCGCCTTCACTCTCTGACTTCAGACTGGGTGTGCGATCGGCCCGGAAACGGGCGATGTGAGCACCCACTTTGCTGTCGGCCGACACCTCCTCCGACGGCCCTGAAGAACTTGAGTCGGTGTGACTCAAGTTTCATGACAAAGCGGTTGGGTCGCTCGCCGAGGGGGGATAATCTTGCGTCACGTCCGCTCAGCATCACCGAGCGCCCGTTCGACGAAGACCCCCAATCACCCAGAACACACGGAGCACCCAACCATGGCCAAGGCAGTCGGAATCGACCTCGGTACCACCAATAGCGTCGTCGCCTTTCTCGAGGCCGGCGAGCCGGTCGTCATCCCCAACTCGGAGGGCGCCCGCACCACCCCCAGCGTGGTCGCGTTCAGTAAGGCCGGCGAAGTCCTCGTCGGTGAGGTCGCCAAGCGCCAGGCGATCACCAACCCGGATCGCACCTTCCGCAGCGTCAAGCGCGAGATGGGTACGTCCTGGAAGAGCTCCGACATCGACGGCAAGCGCTACACCGCGCAGGAGATCAGCGCACGCACGCTGATGAAGCTCAAGCGCGATGCCGAGGCCTACACCGGCGATGTCGTGACCCAGGCCGTCATCACGGTCCCCGCGTACTTCGACGACGCCCAGCGCACGGCCACCAAGGAAGCTGGCCAGATCGCCGGCCTCGAGGTGCTACGCATCATCAACGAGCCCACGGCTGCCGCGCTGGCCTACGGCCTGGAGAAGGGCACCGAGGACGAGACCGTCCTCGTGTTCGATCTCGGTGGCGGCACGTTCGACGTGTCGGTGCTCGAGATCGGCGACGGCGTGTTCGAGGTGAAGTCCACCAACGGCGACACCCACCTCGGTGGCGACGACTGGGACCAGCGGATCATCGACTGGCTCGTCCAGCAGTTCAAGAGCGCCCACGGCGTGGACCTCGACAAGGACCGGATGGCCACCCAGCGCCTGAAGGAAGCCGCCGAGAAGGCCAAGATCGAGCTCAGCCAGGTCCAGCAGACCCAGATCAACCTGCCGTTCATCACCGCCACGGCCGAGGGCCCACTGCACATGGACGAGTCGTTGACCCGGGCCAAGTTCCAGGAGATGACGGCCGACCTCATCGAGCGTTGCCGGATCCCGTTCGAGCAGGCGCTCAAGGACGCCGGCATCAGCAAGGGCCAGCTCCATCACGTGATCCTCGTCGGCGGTTCCACGCGCATGCCGGCGGTCGCCGATCTGGTCCAGAGCCTGACGGGTAAGGAGCCCAACCGCAGCGTCAACCCCGACGAAGTCGTCGCCGTCGGCGCGGCGATCCAGGCCGGCGTGCTCAAGGGCGACGTCAAGGACGTCCTCCTGCTCGACGTCACGCCGTTGTCGCTCGGCATCGAGACCAAGGGTGGCGTGATGACCAAGCTCATCGAGCGCAACACCACCATCCCCACCCGCCGCACCGAGGTCTTCACCACGGCCGAGGACATGCAGCCGAGCGTGGAGATCCACGTGCTGCAGGGCGAGCGCGAGATGGCCGGCTACAACAAGACCCTGGGCAAGTTCCAGCTCGTCGATCTGCCCCCGGCGCCTCGCGGCATCCCCCAGATCGAGGTCACCTTCGACATCGACGCCAACGGCATCGTTCACGTGTCCGCCAAGGACCGGGCCACGAGCAAGGAGCAGTCGATGACGATCAGCGGCCAGAGCACGCTGTCCAAGGACGACATCAACCAGATGGTCAAAGACGCCGAGGCGCACGCCGAAGAGGACAAGCAGCGCCGCGACGAGGCCGAGGTCCGCAACAACGCCGACTCCGCGGTCTACCAGGCCGAGAAGATGCTGCGCGATCAGGCAGCCGACGCGAGCGAGGACGACAAGAAGTCCGTCGAGACCCCGCTGGCCGACCTCAAGACTGCCCTCAGCGGCAACGACATCTCGGCCATCAAGGAAGCCAACGCATCGCTGAGCACGGCGCTGCAGGCCTTCGGTCAGAAGCTGTACGAGGCCGCGGCTCGCGACAACAACGCGACCGGCTCCTCGGCCAGCGGCCAGGACAGCGGCACGGGCTCGAGCAATGACGAAGAGATCGTCGATGCCGAGATCGTCGACGACGAGAAGTGACTCGTCATGACTGACCCGTCCAACAGCGGCTCCGAGCCGGACGATCACAACGCCACCGAGTTCGAAGAGTTCGTGCAGGAGCATGAACTCGACGATCTCGATGTCGACGCAGTGGTCGTGGACGCCGAGCCGGAGTCCGAGGTCGATGTGCTGACGCGTGAGGTCGCCCAGTTCAAGGACACCACACTGCGTCTGCAGGCCGACTTCGAGAACTACCGCAAACGTGTCACGGCCCAGCAGGCCGACGAGATCGATCGTGCTGCCGGCAAGATCGTCGAGTCCCTGCTGCCCGTGCTCGATGCGTGCGAGGCCGCATTCGCGCACGGCGCCGATGGCGTCGAGCCGATCTGGTCGCAGCTGATGGGGGTCCTGCAGAAGCAGGGCCTCGAGGCGCTCGACCTCACCGACCAGCCGTTCGATCCAGCGTTGGCCGATGCCGTTGTGCACGAGGCCGGCGACGGTCATGCCGATGGTGGCCCCGTCGTCAGCGACGTGTTGCGCACCGGGTACCGCTGGAAGGGCAAGACCTTGCGGCCCGCGATGGTCAAAGTCAGGGGCTGAGCATGGCTGCGCAGCGCGATTGGTACGAGAAGGACTTCTACAAGGTGCTCGGCGTCAGCCAGACGGCGACCGCCAAGGAGATCACCAAGGCCTACCGCAAGCTCGCGCGCGAGAACCATCCTGACACCAATCCCGGCAACAACGCCGCCGAGAACCGCTTCAAGGAGGCATCGGCCGCATACGACGTCGTCGGTGACGACGTGAAGCGCAAGGAATACGACGAGGTTCGCGCTGCCGGGCCGATGGGTCCGTTCGGCGGTGGTTTCTCCAGTCCCGGCGGCGGGCGTGGCGGAGCTGGGAACATGAACTTCAACGTCGGCCAGGACGGCCTCGGAGATCTCCTCGGTGGCGTGTTCAATCGCGGTGGTCGTGGTCGCGGTGCGTCGGCCGGTGGTGGCCCGCAGCGCGGCGCGGACCTCGAGGCCAGCCTCACGCTCGAGTTCGTCGACGCGATCCAGGGCATCACGACCACGCTGTACCTGACCAGCGACGCGCAGTGCACGACGTGCAACGGGTCGGGTGCCAAGCCCGGCACGCATCCCAAGACGTGCTCGATCTGCGGCGGTCGTGGTGTGGTCGACGACAACCAGGGCTTCTTCTCGTTCAGCAGCCCGTGCCGCAACTGCCAAGGGCGCGGTGTCATCATCGAGCAGGGTTGCCCGACGTGTCGTGGTAGCGGCATCGAGAAGCGCGCCCGCGAGGTCAAGGTCCGCCTCCCCGCCGGTGTCGCCGACGGCCAGCGGATCCGGCTCAAGGGTCGTGGCGGCCCGGGTCGCAACGGTGGTCCGGCAGGCGATCTGCTCGTCGAATGCCACGTTCTTCCTCACGCCGTGTTCGGTCGCGACGGTGACAACCTGACCCTGCGCGTGCCGATCACGTTCGCCGAAGCCGTGCTCGGTAGCGACATCGACGTGCCCACGCTCGGCGGTCCGAGCGTCAAGCTGCGGATCAAGTCCGGTACGCAGTCGGGCACCCGCCACCGGGTCAAGACCAAGGGCATCGAGACGCCCAAGCACACCGGCGACCTCATCGTCACCGTCGAGGTCCAGGTGCCGACGTCACTCAACGCCGAACAGCGCGCAGCGATCGAGACCTTCGCCGCAGCGACTACGGTGTCGCCGAGAGCCCATCTCGCCGACGCCACCCGCAACGATTCGCGACCTGATCCCACTGATTTCAGATCGGAGGCCGAAGGATGACCATGCGCAGCAGATCGCACGCCGTGTACGTCATCTCCGTCGCCGCGGAACTGGCGGGGATGCACCCGCAGACCTTGCGCATCTACGAGCGTCGCGGGCTCGTTGCGCCGGCCCGCTCGCAGGGCGGTAACCGCCGCTACAGCGACGTTGACATCGACCGTCTCCGCCGGATCCAGGAGCTCGCCGGTGAGGGCATGAACCTCGAAGGCATCCGCCGGGTGATGGCGCTCGAGGCCGAGGTCGAGCACCTCCGTAACGAGAATGCCGAACTGCGCTCGATGGCCAGCACGGCCATGGCCGAAGCCGAACGGCGCGCCCCCCGCCGTGACCTCGTCCCGCTGCACCAGGCCGTCGCCGTGTTCGGCGGCAGCAAACCCTTCGGCTGAGTCCGGGTCGGATGAATCCGGGTCGGGCCCGTTCGGTTCGGCTCACTCCGGGTCGTTGCCGGGACGAGATCGCGGCGGCCGGGACGAACTCGCGGCGGCCGGGACCGACTCGCGCCAGCCTGGGACGAACCGCGCCCTCGGGACCGACTCGCGCCAGCCTGGACGAACGCGCCAGCCTGGGACGAACCGCGCCCTCGGGGTGCTGTCGTCCCGCTGAGCGGGACCTGCCGCGCCTGAGGGCGCGATACGTCCCAGACTGATCATCGACGACCCTCCGCTCAACCAGGCCACTCAAGTTGTCGAGCAGCCACAGCGAACACAGCCGCGCCGCAGCCGCGCAACAGCCGCGAGGACGACTGAGCTCCGGGTCACCGCTTCGGGTCACAGCTCCGGCAGCGGCGGGAGCTCGGTTGCCAGTACGTCGAGTGCGTCGGCGAGCATCTCCGCCCAGAGCTCGCCCCAGGCAGCAGTCGGCGGTGCGATCGTGGTGACCGTGGTCGGCGCGTAGTGGTGTGGCTCGCCGAGGAACGCGCGCAGCGCGTCGAGCGCGGCTTCGTCGAACGCAGGTGTCTCCACGGCCGGGGGAGCACCGCCCATCCGCGACCCCACGACAGCACGCGGGGCCGAGCCGCGTTGGGGCTTGCCGCGCAGCAGCCCGAGCAGCTCGGGATCGTCGACGACCTCTTCGCTGAACGCCACCATCACGGCCACTGCGTGTTTGCAGAGCACCGGCGAGTCGGGGCAGGTGCACGAGATGCGCAGCTCGCGCTTGTCGGGCACGAGCGCGGTCGGGTTGTCGAACCGGTCGGCGAGACCGACGCCGATCGTGACGTGGTACGGCGTCGGTCGGCTGCCCTGGACGTCGCCGGTGATCGACCCGGGTAGGACCTCGAGGTCTTCGACGGCCCCCTGCCTGGCGTAGGTGCGCCCCCGCGCCAGCCGCGACGGGTCGGTCATTCCGGCCACGATCATGCCGATCATCGCCCCGAGCAGGCGGCCGTTTCCCTCGTTCGCCATCAGCGCGGCCCGCCCGGGGTCAGCATCACGAGGGCGCGCAGGTCGTCTGTGGACAGCTCGGTCAGCCACTGCTCGCCGGTGCCGAGCACGGAGTCAGCGAGGCGGCGCTTGTCGTCGATCAGTTGGCTGATGCGTTCCTCGAGGGTGCCCTCGCAGACCATCTTGTGCACGAGCACGGTGTGCGATTGGCCGAGTCGCCAGGCGCGGTCCGTCGCCTGGTCCTCGACCGCCGGGTTCCACCAGCGGTCGTAGTGGATGACCTGTGATGCGCTGGTCAGGTTCAGCCCGGTTCCACCGGCCTTCAGCGAGACGAGCAGGATCGGCGAACCCTCGCCCTCCTGGAACCGGCGCACCATCGAGTCGCGGCCGCCCCGGGACACGCCACCGTGGAGGAACGGTGCCTCGATCTGCAGCCGCTCGCCGAGGTGTCGCTGCAGGATCAGGCCCATCTCGCGGAACTGGGTGAAGACGAGGGCACGCTCGCCGACCTCGAGCAGGTCGTCGACGATCTCGTCGAAGCGGGCCAGCTTGCCCGAGCGCCCGGCGATGCGCGATCCGTCACCGGCTGCGTGGGCGGGATGGTTGCAGATCTGCTTGAGCCGGGTCAGCGCGGCGAGCACGAGGCCGCGGCGGCGCATCCCGGACTCCATCTGCGCGTCGGCCAACAACTGGTCGACGACGGCTTGGTACATCGTCGCCTGCTCCTTGGTGAGCGTGGCCCAGGCGATCTGCTCGATCTTGTCCGGCAGCTCCGGCAGCAGGGTCTTGTCTGCCTTGGTGCGGCGGAGGATGAACGGCTGGGTCAGGGCGCGCAGCGACGCGATCGCGGCCTCGTCCTGATCGCGTTGGATCGGCTTGGAGAAGCGCTCGTTGAACTGCCCCGAGCTGCCGTAGAGCCCCGGATTCACGGCGTCGAGGATGGCCCACAGCTCGCCGAGGTTGTTCTCCACAGGTGTGCCGGTCAGCGCGAGGCGCTGGTCGGCCGAGATCTGGCGGACCGCCTTGGCCGCACGGGTGAGGTGGTTCTTGATGTTCTGCGCCTCGTCGAGCACGAGCGTGCCCCAACGCACGGCGGCCAGTGCATCGATGTCGCGCGAGAGGGTGCCGTAGGTGGTGACGACGATGTCGGACGGCACGAGTTGGTCGATCGCATCGAGGCCGCGGGCGCGCTCGTTGCCGTGGTGGATCGCGACCTGCATGTGCGGCGTGAACCGGGCGGACTCGGCGTACCAGTTGTGCACGACGCTGAGCGGGCAGACGACGAGGTGCGGTCCGCGCTTGGTCGCGATGTGGGCGAGTGTCGTGGCGGTCTTGCCGAGGCCCATGTCGTCGGCCAAGCAGCCTCCGAGGCCGAGCTTGCTGAGGAACCCCATCCAGCTCAGCCCGCGCCGTTGGTAGTGGCGCAGCTCGCCGACGAAGGTGTCCGGCTCCTGCATTTCGACGAGTTGCTCGTCGGGCAGCCCGGCGAGGAGGTCGCCGATCCAGCCCTCACCGTCGACGCGCACCGTGCTGGTCGCCGGGTCCGCGACCGCGGCGTCGGCGGCCAGCTTCATCAGCGCCGCCACGTCGAGCTCGCTGTGGTCCTCGCGATGCTTCTGCAGCCGTTCGAGTGTGGTGCGGACCTGCTTGGTGTCGAGCCGGACCCAGCGGCCGTTGACGTGGATCAGCGACGAGCCGGCGGCCGCGGCGCGCTCCAGCTGGGCATCGTCGATGGGCGTGTCGTCGACGGTCGCGCTCCACTGGACGAGCGCGCCGGCGGAGAACCGTCCGTTGGCGCCGCTGCCCGGTTGCGGGGTGGCCGCAGCGCGGACGCCGGCCTTGGCGCGCACCAACTGCTCGGGTCCGAGGAGGCGGATGTCGAGATGGCTGAGCACCTCGGGCGCGGTGGCGAGGAAGCTGTCGACCTCGTCGATCGTCAGTTCGGCGACGTATTCGGGGTCGGTCGCGAACCCGAGCATCAGCGGTGCCAGCAGCGGGTCGAGGGACGGTGCGACGATGTCCTCGATCGATCGCCCGGCGTCGGCGAGGCGTGACCGTAGGCGGGGCAGGTGCTCGGCCGTGCGGGCGAGATCGAGTGCCATCGGCGTGCCGGTGGCGACGTCGAGTGCGCTACACCAGTGGTCGGGCTGGTCGACGTCGACCAGCTCCAGCGAGATCAACCAGGCATCGTCGAGCGAGTCGGGCAAGGTGAGGCGCAGCTGGGCGGCGAGCACCGCCATGCCGCACGCCCGTTCGAATTCTCGCGCGAACGTACGCTGCAGCTCGGCGAGCGCGGGTTTGTCGTCGTTGCGGTAGATGACGGCGCCGGAGTCCGACGACAGCCCGCGCAGCGCCGACTGCGCGGCGCGGTAGTCGGTGCCGCGCCCGTTGCGCGGCTGCGGCGGACGCCAGGCAACGCGGCTGAGCGTCTTGCGTGCGGTTGCATCGACGAGCACCTCGAACAGCTCGCCGATGTCGGTCACCCCGCATGCCGGTGGCATCTGCTCGTGCAGCGCGGCCAACTCGGCGGTGATGTTGTCATCGACCACCGGTCGCCAGCGGGCATGGTGCACGTCGCCGGCGATCTGCAGTTCGGGCCGCAACCGCCCGGCGGACACGACCAGGCGGGCGAGCGCCAGGACCGCCGCGAACCAGGTCAGCGACGCCGATCCGGGCACCGGCGCGAAGGCGGCGAGATGGGCGACCGGAACCCGCAGCGTGGTCGCGTGGGCATTGGCGAACGGTGCCGGCAGCGGCACGCTCAGCCGGCCCGGGACCGACAGGACCGAGACCGGGAATTCCAGTTGCCGATCGGCGAGTGATGTCAGCTCGAGCGAGGGGGCCGGCGAACCGTCCGACGGTGCGATCGCCCAGAGGTGCAGCGAGCCGTCGTGCCATGTGAGCTGCAGCAGCCGGGGGACTCGCTCACGTTGCCGCATCTCTCAACGGTACCGAGGGGCTGTGACAATGCTGACGACGTTCGCCGTCGGAACAAAGTTGATACGACTCGTATCAACTTTGTTACGCACGTGTAGCCTGCACCCATGGCGTTCGACCCCAAGAAGTGGACTCACAAGACCCAGGAAGCATTTGCCGCGGCCATCGACCAGGCCAAGGGCAACTCCAACCCCGAGATCACCCCCGACCACGTGCTCGCCGCGCTGATGGGCCAGGAGGGCACGATCGTCCCGGGCGTCGTGCAGGCCCTCGGGCTCGCCCCGTTGATGGTCCGCAACAAGGCCGAGGAGGCTGTCGCCAAGCTGCCCAAGGCCTACGGCGGCGCCGAGCCGCGGATGAGCCGCGAACTGAACAACATCACCGACAACGCCGAGACCTACCGCAAGGACCTCAAGGACGACTATCTGTCCGTCGAGCACCTGCTCCTCGCGATGAACCGGCGCCTCGGTATCGGCAGCGAGGAACTGCTCCGTGCGCTCCAGCAGGTGCGCGGCAGCCATCGCGTCAACAGCCAGAACCCCGAAGAGCAGTTCCAGGCGCTGGAGAAGTACGGCCAGGACCTCACCGAGCGGGCCCGCGACGGCAAGATCGACCCGGTGGTCGGCCGCGACGAGGAGATCCGCCGCGTCATCCAGGTGCTCAGCCGGCGCACCAAGAACAACCCGGTGTTGATCGGCGAGCCCGGCGTCGGCAAGACCGCCATCGTCGAGGGTCTGGCCCGGCGCATCGCCGACGGCGACGTGCCCGAGGGTCTCAAGAACAAACGCCTGATCAGCCTCGACATCGCCTCGATGCTCGCCGGCGCGAAGTTCCGCGGCGAGTTCGAGGAGCGGCTCAAGGCCGTGCTGAAGGAGATCATCGATGCCGAGGGCGAGGTCATCACGTTCATCGACGAGATCCACACCATCGTCGGCGCCGGTGCAGCCGAGGGCGCAATGGACGCCGGCAACATGATCAAGCCGATGCTGGCGCGCGGTGAGTTGCACATGATCGGTGCGACCACGCTCGACGAGTACCGCAAGTACATCGAGAAGGATTCAGCGCTGGAGCGTCGGTTCCAGCAGGTGTTCGTCGGCGAGCCGTCGGTCGAGGACACGGTCGCGATCCTGCGCGGTCTGAAGGAGCGTTACGAGGTCCACCACGGTGTGCGCATCCAGGACAACGCGCTGGTCAGCGCTGCGGTGCTCAGCAACCGCTATCTGACCAACCGGTTCCTGCCGGACAAGGCGATCGATCTCGTCGACGAGGCGGCGAGCAAGCTGCGCATCGAGATCGACTCGATGCCGACCGAGATCGACATCGTCCAGCGGCGGATCCTGCAGCTCGAGATCGAGCAGGTCGCGCTGAGCAAGGAGACCGACGTGGCCTCGATCGAGCGTCTCGCCACGCTCGAGGACGAGCTCGCCAGTCTCAACGTCCAGAACGCGACGATGAAGGGTCACTGGGAGGCGGAGAAGGAGGCCATCACGGCCATCCGCACCCTCAAGGAAGAGTTGGAGCAGCTGCGCAACCAGGTCGAGCGCGAAAGCGACCTCAACCTCGCCGCCGAGATCCGCTACGGCCGGATCCCCGAGCTGGAGCGCCGTATCGGCGACGCGACCACCCACCTCGACACGCTGCAGTCGGGCAACCGGATGCTCAAGGAAGAGGTCGACGCGGAGGACATCGCCGAGGTCGTCAGCAAGTGGACCGGTGTCCCGGTCACCCGGCTGATGGAGGGCGAGATGGCCAAGCTCGTCCACCTCGAGGACCATCTCCACGAGCGTGTGATCGGTCAGGACGACGCAGTCACAGCGGTTGCCAATGCAATCCGGCGCAGCCGGGCCGGGCTCAGCGACCCGAACCGGCCGATCGGGTCGTTCATGTTCCTCGGGCCGACGGGCGTCGGCAAGACCGAACTCGCGCGCACGCTCGCCCAGTACCTGTTCGACGATGACAAGGCGATGGTCCGCATCGACATGGCCGAGTACATGGAGAAGTTCTCCGTGACCCGTCTGATCGGTGCGCCTCCCGGCTACGTCGGCTACGACGAGGGTGGCCAGCTGACCGAGGCGGTGCGTCGCCGGCCGTACAGCGTCATCCTGCTCGACGAGATCGAGAAAGCCCACCCCGACGTGTTCAACGTGCTGCTCCAGGTGCTCGATGACGGCCGGCTCACCGACGGCCAGGGTCGCACCGTCAACTTCACCAATGTGGTCCTGATCATGACCAGCAACCTGCCCGGTGATCCGAGTACGTTCTTCAAGCCGGAGTTCATCAACCGCGTCGACGACATCATCCGCTTCCGGTCGCTGACCGAGGCGGACATCGCCCGCATCGTGACCATCCAGCTGCAGTCGCTGCGCAACCGCCTGGCGGCACGTCGGATGAGCCTC
>JANXUX010000136.1 GCA_025351965.1 Actinomycetes bacterium
CCGCCCAGCGGGACCACACCCCACCGAGGGCGCGAAACGTCCCAGGACGGGACGGCCCCGGGATTGCCGCCGGGATGAACTGCGCCCCCGGGACGAACCGCGCCCTCGGGGCGCCGACGTCCCGCCCAGCGGGACCACACCCCACCGAGGGCGCGAAACGTCCCAGGGCGGGACGGCCTCGGACATTCCCCGTGTCCCCGTGTCCCCCGGGATGAACTGCGACCCCGGGACGAACCGCGCCCTCGGGGCGCCGACGTCCCGCCCAGCGGGACCACAGCCCACCGAGGGCGCGAAATGTCCCAGGGCGGGACGGGTGCCGCCCGGGACGGGTGCCGCCAGGGCGTGCGACGGGCTGCTCAGCCCAGGGGCACCACGGTGGGCGGGCGGCGGGCAGCGGCGGCGAGCGACCGGGTCACTGGGGACGCGTCGCGCTCCGGCACGACGAGGTACAACTCGGCCGCGGGGTCGTGCATCTCGCGGGCGTCGAGCGCGAACGGGACGAGATCGAGGTCGATGCCGGTCGATGTGACGACCACGAGCGGTCGGCCGTCGACGGTGGTTCCCACGGCGACAGCGGGTACCGGGTCCTTCACGTTGACCCGGGGCACGGGCGGAGCTGCGACTGCGAGCGATGCGGCACCGATCCGCTCCGGGTCACGGAGCACCGCCCAGCGCAGGAACCGCTCTTCGCCGAGCTTGTTCAGCGGGTGATACGGGGCGTCCTCGCGCCTGTGCAGCTCGACCGAGGTCACGACATCGGCCAGCGCCTCGACGGTCGGGCGGCCGCCGTGGATCATCAGGAACGCCTCGCGATCGTGGGCACCGACGCCGACTTCGAGGCGGACCTCGCCGGTCGTTGCGTCGGTGACGACCCGGCAGACCTCGAGCCCGCGCACCTCGCCGACGAGCACGCCGTGTTCGACCAGCGGTTCGGCACCACCCTCTGCGATCAGGGCGCGCATCTCGTCGTGGGCCGGATCGAGCGGGCCGAGGTCGGGATACGGTTCGACGACTGCCGGCACCAGCAGCCGCTCGACTGCGTGCCAGACCGAGATCGGCAGGTCGAACAGCGCGGCGCGCCGGGCCAGGATTCCACTCGCGGATTCGGCGATGATCGCGACGTCGGACGATGCCGGTTGACGCATCGCCCAGGCCAGGGCGCCGCCGAGGCTGCGTTCGGGCTGCTCGGCGAGGAACAGCCAGGCCGTACCGTCGGTGACCAGCGCCGCGCCGCGCCCGAACGGGACCGGCGCAGTGGCGCTGATGTCACCGATCTCGTGTCCGAGATGATCACGGACCAGGGCCCGGAGCTTGAGGTTGAGCAGCGCCGCTCGACGCTGCGGATCGGCCGGCATTCCGGGAGCAGATGTCACCACGACACCACAGGATATTGAGCTATCCCGTGAAGTAGCCGACCACGTCCGCGAGCAGATGGAGCTTTCCAGCCGAGTTGAACAGCGCGACAGCACCGTCGGCGCCGACCTTGGCGATGACGAGATTGGCTCTGGTCTGGCCCACCGTGATGTTCAGGTTCGAGGCCATCGGCGGGTCCTGGCCCGTCGGGTAGACGGTGACGTATCCGTTGCTGGTCCCCTCCGTCGCCGTCACGTTCAGCACGACGGCCGTCACCCCGCCCGATGGCACACCGCCACGGCCCACGACCGCCAGCACGAGCGGCGTCTGACCGACCGGGTTCGAGTGACCGCCATCGGTGCGGGTGTCGAGCAGACGAGAGGGCGCGAGCGAGGTCAGCCGTGACCCGCCGGCGGTACGGAAACAGCCGAGGACGTCAGCGATCAGATGGGTCGATCCGGCGGAGTTGTACAGCGCGACCCGGCCCCCGTCGCCGAGCTTGGCGACGACGAGATTCGGCACGGTCTGGCCGGGCACGAAGTTGAGGTTCGATGCAGTCGGCATCGCCGTGCCGCTCGGCCACACCGTGACGTACCCCTCGCCGGTCGGCTCCGTCACGGTGACGTTGAGGACGACCGCGTCCGCATCTGCGTCGACCCCGCCCTCGCCGGCCACCTGCAGGTCGATCGCAGCGCCCTGGCCGACAGCACCCGCCGCCGCTCCCTGACCGGCACGCGTGTCGAGGATGCGCGCCGGTGACAGTGACGTGAAGCGGCTGGCCGGCTGGGTCTGGAAGTAGCCGATGACATCCACGACGCAGTGGACAGTTCCGGCGTTGTTGTAGATGTCGACCCGACCGCCGGTGCCGAGCTTGGCGATGACCAGGTTCGGGACGACATCGCCGCCACGTACGTTCAGGCTCGAGGTGCCGGGCCGCTCGACCCCCGTGGGCCAGACGGTGACATACGAGGCCGCCGTCGCGCCGACCGCCGTGACGTTGAGGACCGCGGCAACGGCGTTCGGGGGGACGCTGCGCACCCCCGCGACCGTCAACGTGATCGATGCCGCTGGTCCGATCGGGCCACCTTGACCGAGGCGTGTGTCGAGCAACCGGTCGGGCACGACGGCGACGAGATCGGACGGCACGCCGATGCCACCGCCGGCGACGCCGCCGCCACCGGTGGGGGTCGCTGTTCCTGCTGGCCGGAACAGATCGAGCGTCGGATAGTTCGCCCCGAGCACACTGGCCGAGCCCCCGCCGAGGAGGCCGTCGAGCATCGTTGCGTAGAGCGAGCGGAAGTCGACGCTGAAGTCGAGCCGATCCCACTGCTCGAGGTCCATGGTGACGCCGCCTTCGACCTTCTGCAGCGAGGGTTGCTGGCCGTACAGGCCCCCCTTGACGTTGCCGCCGATCACGAAGTGGGTGTTGGCCGTGCCGTGATCGGTGCCGAGCGAATCGTTCGACCACGGAGTCCGGCCGAACTCGCTGAACGTCATGATCGTCACGCGATCGCTGAACCGTGGATCGAGCGTCGCGAAGAAGCCTTGGAGTCCGAGGTCCAGCTCGATCATGCGCTGGTCGTGGTCGCTCGGTTCGTCGGAGTGCGTGTCGAAGTTGTCGAAGCTGGCATCGATGACGCGCAGACCGAGATCGGCGTTGATCAGCCGTGCCGCGATCGTCAGCTTCTTGACCAGTGCGCCGTCCGGCGGCTCCGGCGTGAACACCGGTGCGATCGTCCGGGTCATGTCCAGCTGTCTGCGCTGAGTCACGGCGAACGCATCGTGCCACGGCCCCCGACCCGCCGACGACGACGAGAACGCGCGGATGCCGTCGTACATCCGGGTCATCTGAGGCTCCGAGCTCGATCCGTAACTGAGGCCGTAGTCGGGGATCGTCACGGCCTGGCGGCTGGCCCCGATCATGTGCAAGGGCAGGTCCGTGCCGAGCGACGCAGTGGTGAGCAGATCGGAGCCGCCGACACCGTCCAGCCAGCGGCCGATCCATCCCGTGGTCGGCGCACCGACGGTCGGCGACGCACTGCCGTACATCCACGTCGCCATCGAATCGAAGTGGCTGAGGTTCGGGTCCGGGTAGCCCACACCTTGGACGATCGCGACCTGCTGCTTGTCCCACATGCTCTTCAGGAACGTCAGATCGGGATGGAGCGCGACCGAGCCGTCGAGCTTCAGCAGCCGACTGTCGGCGATCGCGATGTTGGCGCGGTACTGCCGGTACTTCGGGTTGGAATACGGGATGACGGTGTTCAGACCGTCATTGCCCCCGTACATGCCGACCAGCACGAGGACGCCCTGGTTCGGTGCGAGCGGGGCTGCGAAGGCCTCACGGAACTGGCCGGGCAGCAGCCGCGACATCGCCTCGCCGCCAACGGTGTCGAGGAGCAGCCCACCGCCGACGCCGGCACCGACCAACTGCAGGAAGCGGCGACGGTCGAGGCCCGACGGCGGTGCTTGACGGACGGACAAGCGGGCGAGCGCCTCGCGAGCGGAGATGTCTGGATCGAGCATGAGCGGTCGCCCCTTCAGGCCATGTGCATTTCGGGCGCGAGCATCGACATCGTGAGCAGGTTCGTCGGCTCCCACCAGTCACCCCACGGAGCGGCCTGGCGTTGGGCGGTGAGGAAGTTGCTGAGCGCGTTGTAGGTCGTGGTCGAGAGTGGGTTCAGGCCGAAGAGGTTCGCGACGGTGGCGATCGCGTTCGGGATCGTCATGGCCGTCACGCCCTCATAGGTGTCGCGGATCTTCCAGGTCACGCCCTGGGCAAGTTCGGCACGCGCACCGAGCGTCGTCGTGTTGATCCAGTAGCCGTTCGCCTTCCACCCAGCGACGTTCGGCGGGTTGAACGGGATCTGACCCATGTACCCCACGTACCACTGCGGGTCGAGTGCTGCCGAGCGCAGACCGGTGTGGTGCATCAGCGCGACGGTCCAGTCGACCGGACTCCGGACCAGGCCCTGCTTGGCGGCTGCGGTGTAGAACTCGTCGCGCAGGAAGATCTTCTTCAGCACCGACTTGATGTTCCAGTCGGCGGCGAAGCCAGCCTGCAGTGCGTCGAGGACAGCAGGCGGCGGCCCGGGGTGGGCGAAGTACTCCCAGAGCTTGGCGATGATGAACCGTGCCGCGATCAGCCGTTTGGCGGCGTTGTTGACGAGGATCTCGGTGATGATCGCCGGGCCGTTGAAGTTGGTCGGCGAGCTGCCGAGAAACCGCTTGAGCGAGTTGTCGTGCTGGGCCGAGTTGTACGTGTAGTGCTGGTAGTTGGGCGTACCCTCGGTCCAGTCGACGCCGTAGCCGGTCCACGCCTTCGCCGCGGCCTCGACGTCGGCCTCGGAGTAGTTGCCGATGCCGAGTGCGAACAGCTCCATCAGCTCCCGGGCGAAGTTCTGGTTCGGCGCGCCCTTGCGGTTCTCGGTGTTGTCGAGGTACACCAGCATCGCCGGCTCGATGGCCATGGCTTGGGTGAGCGTGACGAAGTTGCCCAGCGCGTTGTCGCGATAGAGCTTGTTCTGACTCATCATCATGTACGACGAGTTGACCTTGTCCCAGGCGCTCGTGAAGTGCCCGTGCCAGAAGAAGGTCATCTTCTCCTGGATCGGCTTCGGAGAGTCGACCATACGGTCGAACCACCACTGCGTCGCCTGCACGTACTGCTCGTAGTTCGAGTTCGTGGTGTCCGAGGCGAGTCCGGGCGGGATCGGCACGGGTGTGCCCGACACGTTCAAGATATCGTCGATGGCTGCGTCGAGCGAGCCGAGCCCCGTCAGCGCCGCGACGCGGTTCGGTCGGGCGACGTACTCCGTGCGGCGGAGCAGGTGGGTGATACTGACGACGTCGTTGGTGGGCAAGAATGCGGTCCCTTCGCAGTTGTTCCCGATGATTCATCGGTCGCTGCGGAGGTGGGCTGAAGGAAAACGGAACGAGCCACCCGGTCACCTGGACCGAGTGGCTCGTACGACATCAACTGCAGACCGGCGTCAGATCACTGACGCACGTGCGTCACGCACCTTTACGGGCGCCGTAGCGCTTGTTGAAGCGCTCGACACGGCCGCCCGCATCGACGAGCTTCTGCTTGCCGGTGAAAAACGGGTGGCACTCGTTGCAGAGTTCGACGCTCAGGTTGCCGGTCTTGGTGCTCTGCGTGGTGAAGACGTTGCCGCAGGTGCACTTGACGGTCATATCGGCGTATTTGGGGTGAATTTCTGTCTGCATGACAACTCTCCAAGATGAGAACGGATGAGAAAGGTTACCGGCGAAACGGCGAAAGGGGCAGGCTACCGGCCGATCAGGCCGTCGGCTGCTTGGCGAGGTCGGCGAGGAACTCAGCGTTGGTGCCGAACTGCTGCAGCCGGTCGACGAGCAGCTCGAGCCCCGACGCCGCGTCGGCACTCTCGGCGAGGCCGGACACCATCCGACGGACCGCCCAGATCGTCGCCAGTTCATCAGCGCCGAAGAGCAGTTCCTCGTGGCGCGTACTGGATGCGTCGACGTCGATCGCCGGGTACACCCGACGGTCGGCGAGGTGACGATCGAGGCGCAGCTCCATGTTGGCCGTGCCCGCGAACTCCTCGAAGATCGCGTCGACCATCGCGCTGTCGGTCTCGACGAGCGCCGTGGCCAGGATCGTCAGCGACCCGCCCTCCTCGATATTGCGCGCCGCCCCGAAGAACTTCTTCGGCGGGTACAGCGCACCGGCGTCGATGCCGCCGGACATGATGCGCCCGGTGGCCGGTGCGACGACGTTGTACGCACGGCTGAGCCGGGTGATGCCGTCGAGGATGACGACGACGTCGTCGCCCTGCTCGACGAGACGCTTGGCCCGCTCGATACACATCTCGGCGAGGTGAGCGTGCTCTTCGCTCGGTCGGTCGAACGTACTCGCAATGACGTCGCCCTTGACCGTGCGCCGCATGTCGGTGACCTCTTCCGGGCGCTCGTCGACGAGCAGCACGATCAGCTTCACCTCAGGGTGACTGCGTTCGATCGCCGTGGCGATCGTCTTCATGATCGTGGTCTTGCCGGCCTTGGGCGGCGAGACGATGAGCCCGCGCTGACCGAAGCCGATCGGGCTGATCAGGTCGATGATCCGAGCTGTCATGTTCGACGGGCTGGAGTCACCTGCGTTCTCCAGGGTGAGTCTGGTGTGCGGGAAGAGCGGGGTCAGTTCCTCGAACCGCGGCCGGTTGCGGGCCTGGTCGGGGTCGCTTCCGTTCACGGTGTGTACCTCGAGCAAGGCCGAGTTCTTCTCGTTGCGCGCGGCGGGGCGGCTGAGCCCGGTGACGTGATCTCCCTTGCGCAGACCGAATTGACGGGTCAGCTTGACCGGGATGTAGGCGTCATCGCGGCTGGCCAGGTATCCGTTGACGCGCAGGAAGCCGTAGCCCTCGTCGCGCAGGTCGAGATAGCCCGCGACCTCGATGGGCTCCTGGCCGTACGAGTCGGACTGGTCGGCGCGGTCGGGGCGCTCAGGGCGCTCAGGGCGATCGGTCCGATCAGGGCGATCGAGGCGAACGTTGGGATCGTGACGGCTCGACTGGTCGTGGCGCTGGTTCGGGTCGTTGCGCTGGTTCGGGTCGGAGCGCAGGTTCTGGTCGTTGCGCTGGTTCTGGTCATTGCGCTGGTTCTGGCCAGCGCTGCTGGGGGCGCCGCCGGTCTGGCCGGTCTGGCCGCCTCCGCTGCTGGGCGGGCGAGCGACGGCTTCGCCATCGGACCCCACCTCACTGCGGCTCTTGTTGCGCCGACGACGGCGACGACGGTTACGGCTCTCGCCGTCGCCATCACCATCGGCGCCACCCTCGCCACCCTCGCCACCCTCGTCGTCGTCGCCCTCGGCGTCCTCGGCATCACCGTCGCCATCACGTCCGGAGGCAGGCGTCGGCGTCGTCGGGCGGAGCGCGGGCGCAGCGCGGGGTGCGGGGGCCGGGCGGCCGCCGCGTCGTGGGCCGTCGGCCAACGGTGTGGTCTCGGTACTGATGCCCTGGTCGAGCAGCTCGATCTCCCAGTCGGCAAGTGGCTCGCCGTCGGCGCCGAGCACGACCTCGGGCTGCACGGCGGTCTTCGCAGGCCTCGTCGTCACGGCGGTCGCGTCGAAGAGCGCAGGAGCAGCTGCGACCACCGGGCCGGCGGCGTTCGAGCCCTTCGAGCCGGAGTCACCCGCAGAAGGGATCGCGCCGGTGGTCTCGAGGATTTTCTGGATCAGATCCGCCTTCTTGGCCCGAGAGGTGCTCTTGACCCCGAGCGCCGAGGCGATGGCCATCAGCTGCTCACGGTCTTTCGATTCCAGCACGGACTGTTCGAGGGCATCTGCTGCCACGAGGGCCTACTTTCAGAGGGTGTCCCGGGCGGGACGAAGAGCTGGCTCGACACAGTGACATGCGTGGTGCACGAGCACGACACACGCCGGACCACACAACCAGCGAAGGATTTTCACGTTCACGGTTCCGCCTGCAACAGCTGCTGGGCGCATCGAGATGCGTGACCCGGGGACCCCGAGCAGACGCACCCTATCGAGCTGCGCGGCCGCGATGCAACACGTGTTCGACAGTTCAGCGGGCGACGGCAGCGCGCACGAATGCCTGGACCGCGACCAGGTCGTTGTCGACGCGAGCGGTGCGTTCGATCCGGTCGAAGAGATCGGCGAGATGCGTCGGCAACGGCGGAGCGACCCCCGTCGCGCGCATCACGGCGTCACCGAACTTGGCCGGATGCGCCGTCGCGAGCGTGACGACCGGGCGTCCGTCGGCGGTCGCGTCGAGCGCACGCACCGCGGCGGTTCCGGTCGCGGTGTGCGGGTCGAGCAACTGGCCGCACGAGTCGTACACGCGTCGGATCTCGGCGAGCGTGGCGTCGTCGTCGAAACGCGCAGCGCGGAACGACGGCGCGATGAACCGGGCGATCTGGTCCTGCTCGATCTGCAGCGACCCGCTGTGGCGCAGCCGCTGCAACTGCTCGGCGGTCATGCCGCCGTCGCGGCCGTTCATCTCGAACAGCAGACGCTCGAAGTTCGACGAGACCTGGATGTCCATCGACGGGCTCACCGTCGGTACCACCGTGCGCGACGACATGTCGTTGTCGTTGATGAACCGGGTGAGGATGTCGTTGGAGTTGCTGGCGACGATGAAGTCGTTGATCGGCGCACCCATCTCACGCGCGATCCAACCGCTCAGCACATTGCCGAAGTTGCCCGTCGGTACGCAGAACGTGACGCCGGCATCGGCCGTCGCACCGAGCGAACGGCATGCCGTTACGTAGTACACGATCTGGGCCATGACCCGCGCCCAGTTGATGCTGTTCACCGCCGACAGGCTCATCTGCTCACGGAACGCGACGTCGTTGAACATCGCCTTGACGAGGTCCTGGCAGTCGTCGAACGTGCCGTCGACGGCCACCGTGTGCACGTTCGGCGAATCCACGGTGGTCATCTGCCGGCGTTGGACCTCGCTGGTCCGGCCGTAGGGGTAGAGGATGACGATGTCGACGTTGTCGCAATCCTTGACCCCGTCGATGGCGGCACTACCGGTGTCGCCGCTCGTCGCGCCGACGATGGTGACATGTTGGCCGCGCTCGCGCAGGACGTGGTCGAACAGCCGACCGACGAGCTGCAGGGCAACGTCCTTGAACGCGAGGGTCGGGCCGTGGAACTGCTCGAGCAGCCACTCGTTGTTGCCGATCTGCACCAGCGGCACGACCGCGTCGTGTCGGAACGTCGCGTATGCGTCGCGACACAGTTCGCTGAAGACGTCAGCCGGGATCTCGTCGCCCATGAACGGGCTCATGACCGCAGCGGCGGCCTCGGCGTACGAACGCGTCCCGCTGAGATCGGGCAGCGCGGGCCAGTGCTGGGGCAGGTACAGGCCGCCGTCGGTGGCCAGGCCGGCGAGCAGCACATCGCAGAACCCGAGCTCGGGCGCGGACCCGCGAGTGGAGATGTAGCGCACGGGACTCAGCCGCCGATCACGCGCAGCAGGCTGCCGATGCGGGTCACGACATCGAGGTCTCGCAGCTCGCGCAGGCACGCCTGCACGGCGGACTCCTTGGCGCTGTGGGTGATGAACACCAGTCGGGCGTCGTCGTGCAGACCTTCCTGCTCCATCGCCCTGACGCTGACGTCGTTGCGGGCGAGTACGCCCGCTACTGCATGCAGCACGCCGGGGCGGTCGGCGACGTCGAGACTGATCAGGTACTCCGAGCTGGTCTCGTCGATCGGACGGATCTTGGCCCGGCCGAAGGTGCCGAGCGAGCCGTGGGTGCCCTGGCGCAGATTGACGGCAGCGTCGATGACGTCGCCGAGCACGGCGCTCGCGGTCGGCATCCCGCCGGCGCCGCGTCCGTAGAACATCAGCGAGCCAACGGCAGCACCCTCGACGAACACGGCGTTGTAGCTCTCGCGCACGCTGGCCAGCGGATGGTGCTTGGGAACCATCGCCGGGTGGACGCGGACGGCGACCTCGCCGGTGTCCGCGTCCTGCTCGCAGATCGCGAGCAGCTTGACGACGTAGCCGAGGCGGGTGGCCATCGCGATGTCGGCAGCGGTGACGCCGCTGATGCCCTCGTGGTAGACGTCGCCGGCGACAACCTTGGTGCCGAAGGAGATGGTCGCCATGATCGCTGCCTTGGCGCCGGCATCAAAACCCTCGACGTCGGCCGTCGGGTCGCGCTCGGCGAATCCGAGCCGCTGCGCCTCGGACAGGGCCACAGAGTAATCAGCGGCCTCTTCGGTCATCTTCGTCAGGATGAAGTTGGTGGTGCCGTTGACGATGCCGAGGATCCGTCGGATCGGCTCACCGCGCAGGCTTTCGCGCAGCGCCCGGATCAGCGGGATGCCACCGGCGACCGCTGCTTCGAAGAGGAGGTCCACACCGGCCGCATCGGCGGCGGCGTACAGCTCGGTGCCGACGTTGGCGAGCAGCTCCTTGTTCGCGGTGACGACCGGCTTGCCCTTGCCGAGCGCTGTCACGATCATCTCCCGGGCCGGCTCGATGCCGCCGATGACTTCGACGACGAGATCGACCTCGGGGTCATCGACCACTGCGTGCGCGTCACGCACGAGCACGCCTTCGGCCAGCGTCACCTCGCGCTCACGGGACATGTTACGGACCGCGACCCGGGTGACCTCGAGGCGCAGACCGGTCCGGGCCTCGATCGCATCCGCCTGCTGCGCGACGAGCTGCACGAACGCCGCGCCCACATTGCCGCACCCCAGTACACCGATCCGAACGTGATTGCCGAGAAGTGCCACCCGGGCAGGCTACGCGGCGCCACTCCCGCTCGGAAACCCGTTCTCCCCCACTGGCCCGCTCCCGCGCTGCGCCACAACACTCACGCAGCGGCGGAGCCGGCGGCGCTGTCGATCGTCAGGGCGCCGGTCGTCAGGGCGCTGTCGATCGTCGGCTCGCCGGTGGTCACGGCGCCGGCGTCACCGCCCCGGCGACAGCACACAACGGGCAAACACCCCCGAACGTGCTGACGAGGACTGAATCAGCCCCGGTCACCGCGCCGGCGTCAGCACACAAAGGGGTGAACACCCCCGAACATGCTGACGAGGACCGAATCAGCCCGGTCACCGCGCAAGCGTCAGCACACAACGGGCAAACACCCCCGAACGTGCTGACGAGGACCGAATCAGCCCCGGTCACCGCGCCGGCGTCAGCACACAACGGGCAAACACCCCCGAACGTGCTGACGAGGACTGAATCAGCTGCCGCTCACCGCGCCGGCGTCAGCACACAAAGGGGTGAACACCCCCGAACATGCTGACGCAAGCCGGCTGTCGAGGAGCGAATCAGCTGCCGCGACGGAGTGCGGCGACGACGTCGTCGTAGTGGGCCCGGCTGAGGATCGCGCCCTCGCGACGAACCTGCCCCGGGTCGACGTCGAGGATGCGCTCGATCTTGGCGTAGCTGGGACGTCCCTCGCGGTCCCAGGGGCCGGTGCCGACGGGGACCTGTCGCTCGTTGTCATGGGCCTTGGAAGTCAGGGGCACGCCGACGAGCATCCGCTTGCGGCGGCCGACGATCACGACCGGGCGGTCCTTGCCCTGGCTCGGATCTTCCTCCCACGGCACCCAGGTCCAGACGACCTCGCCCGGATCGGCATCGCCGTCGAGGCTCGGGTTGTACTCGAACGTGACCCCGGCCAGCGACGGATCATCGACAGTCGGCGCACCGGCGGCGCCGCCGGTGGCCGGCCGACCACTCGTCGACGGGCGGCCACCGGACGACGGGCGTGAATCGGACGACGGGCGACTGCCGGACGACGGCCGCGTGCCGGACGACGGACGGGATCCGGTCGGCTTCGGTGTCGGCGCGGGCTGCGGCGGCTGCTTCGCAGGCGACTGCGGCCGAGTGGTCGACGGCTTCGCAGGGCGTGACCCACGGACCCGGTCGAGGATCTTGGTGAGCATGCCGGACAAGGTCTGTGCCATGGGCCGACTGTATCGGCGGCCGCCGTTCAGCCGAGATCGCAGGCGAGCAGGTCCTCGAAGGTCTCGCGGCGCACGACCAGCCGGGCGACACCGTCGGCCACGAACACCACGGCCGGCCGGGTGACCTTGTTGTAGTTGCTGCCCATACTGTGCCCGTACGCGCCGGTGACAGGAGTCGCGAGCACATCGCCGACGACAACACCACTGGGCAGCGCAGCGTCGAGGATCAAGACGTCACCGCTCTCGCAGTGCTTACCGACCAGGTGGGCCGTCTCGGTCCGTTCGGACGAGGCGGCACGCGGGAGGAACGCCTCGTATCCGCTGCCGTACAGGACGGGTCGGGGGTTGTCGCTCATCCCGCCGTCGACGGCGATGTACGTGCGGATGCCGGGGATCTCCTTCACCGTCCCGACGGAGTAGAGCGTCACCGCCGCAGAGGCGACGATGGACCGGCCGGGCTCGACGCTGATCCGAGAACGCACGCCCATCGCCGCGCACGCGTCGAGCAGCACACTCCCCCATTGGCTGATCGTCGGGGCCTCTTCGCCAACCGTGTATGCGACACCCAGGCCGCCACCGAGGACGAGCTCGGGGAGGTCGAGCGGGATCGCGAACGACGCCATCACCTCGGCCGCCTTGGCGAAGTTCGAGGCCGCGAACACGTTCGAGCCGATGTGGCAGTGCACACCGAGGAGATGCATCGAGTCCGCGGCTCGGGCCCGCTCCACGGCTCGCATCGCGTCGCCGTTGCCGAGGTTGAACCCGAACTTGCTGTCGTCCTGGCCGGTGGCGATGAACTCATGGGTGTGGGCGTGCACGCCGGGGGTGATCCGCAGCACCACGTTCGGCACCGGCAGACCCTCGCCGTGGAGCGAATCGATGCGGTCCATCTCGTCGAAGCTGTCGACGACGATCTGGCGGACGCCGGCCGTCATCGCCATCCGCAACTCGCTCAGGCTCTTGTTGTTGCCGTGGAACGTGCAGGCATCGGCCGGCACGCCCGCTGACAGCGCGACATGCAACTCGCCGCCGGTTGCGACATCGAGCAAGAGGCCTTCCTCGTACGCCAGCTTGGCCATCGCCTTGCACAGGAACGCCTTCGTCGCGTAGACAACGTTCTGGTAGCCGAACGCCTCGACCGCTTCACGGCAGCGATTGCGGAGGTGCGTCTCGTCGTACACGAACAACGGCGTGCCGTAGGTGTCGGCCAGTTCGAGCAGTGAACAGCCGCCGATCTCCAGCGACCCGTCGGCAGCGATGGTCGCGGTGTCGGGCAGCAACCCGAGCGGGATGGACGTGGTCACCGCTACATCCGCTCGGGAGCGACGATGCCGAGCAGGTCGAGGCCCTGGGCCAGGACCCGAGCCGTGGTGTCGCACAGGACGAGGCGGCTCTGCTTGGTCGCATCGTCCGCCGCCTTGAGCACCGGGCAGTGCTCGTAGAAGGCAGTGAAGTCCTGGGCGAGATCGAACAGGTATGTGCACAACCGGTGCGGGCTGTACTTGTCGATGGTGTCCCACACAGCGCTGTCGAATGCCAGCAACCGCTTGGCGAGGGCGCGCTCCTGTGGCTCGCCGAGCACCACGGCGTCGTTGCGCACGGACGCACGGTCGATCTCGGCGCGGCGGAAGATGCTGCAGATCCGGGCGTGGGCGTACTGCAGGTACGGCGCCGTATTGCCATCGAACGCGAGCATCCGGTCCCAGTCGAAGATGTAGTCCTTGATCCGGTCCGTCGACAGATCGGCGTACTTGACCGCACCGATGCCGATGACAATGGCGATCTCGGCCTGTTCGTCGGCGGACAGGTGCGGGTTCTTCTCGGCCACCGATGCCGCGGCGCGGACCACGGCCTCGTCGATGAGCTCGATGAACTTCAACGGCTCGCCGCTGCGGCTCTTGAGCATCTTGCGGTTCGGTCCGAGGACGCTGCCGAACATGACGTGCACGGCTTCGGTGGGCGGATGCAGCCAGCCAGCCATCTCGGCGACCTTGAACACCATCGCGAAGTGCTGGGCCTGCGGGGCGCCGACGACGTACAGGAGGAGATCGCCATGCACCCGCTCGACGCGGTCGATGACGCAGGCGAGGTCGCTGGTGCTGTAGTTGAAACCGCCGCCGCGCTTCTGGGCGATGAGCGGTAGCGGGTCGCCCTCACGGTTGGTGAAGCCCGGTGGGAACACGACGTCGGCTCCGTCGCTCTCGACGAGCAAGCCGGCGGTCTGCAGCCGTTCGATCACCTCGGGCAGCAGTGCGTTGTACATGCTCTCGCCGGCGATGTCGTCGTCGGTCAGCAGCACGCCGAGCTTGGCGTAGACCGCGTTGAAGTGCTTCGTGCTCTGCTCGACGAGCAGGTGCCACAACCGCATCGTCTCGGGATCGCCGCTCTGCAACAGGACCACCCGGTGCCGGGCGCGGTCCTGCATCACGGGATCGGCGTCGAACTTGGCCCGGGCCTCGCGGTAGAAGCCGTCGAGGTCGCCGAGCGACAGTCCGTCGGCCGCCTCGGTCTCGCCGAGATCGACGAGGTGTTCGATGAGCATGCCGAACGGCGTGCCCCAGTCACCGATGTGGTTCTCACGGATGACGGTGTGGCCGACGTACGTCATCAGCCGCACCAGCGCGTCGCCGATGACCGTGGTGCGTAGGTGACCGACGTGCATCTCCTTGGCGACGTTCGGCGCCGAATAGTCGATCACGACCCGCTTGGTGACCGGCGCGAGACGGACACCGAGGTGCTCGTCGGCAGCGGCCAGGCCCAGTTGCTCGGCCAGGAAGTGGTCGGCAAACGTCAGGTTCAAGAAGCCGGGTCCGGCGATCTCGACGTTGCTGCAGATGGTGTCCAGCATCGGCTTGGCCACCGCGAGCACCGCCTCGGCGACCTGGCGCGGATTCTGTCCGAGCCGCTTGGCGATCGCCAACGCACCGTTGGCCTGCGCGTCGGCCCGGTCGCTCGGACGCACGACGGGATCCGCACCCTCACCACCGACGGCGGCAAAGGCAGGCAGGAGGAGCTCGGCAACGGTGACGATCGGATCAGCCATGGGGTCCCCATTGTGCCGGATCAACCTGCGCATCGCCCCGCCCATTCATCTGAGTGCGCCCTCACGCAGCCTGGTGTAGTGCCTCGGGCCGCAAGCCGGCACCGGCATGGTTCGCCCGCCGGGCATGGTGATCGAGAGATCGTCGGCGTCGCCGTGCGCGCACAGAGCATCTGTGTCACCACAAACGCCCGCCGCCAGACTTCGACCTGTGTCGTGACACAGACACTGTGTGTGAGCAGATCGTGGCATCCCCACCTCGCGCCGCTAACGTGCTGTCGCGTTTGTCCCTGCCCTCGTAGCTCAGGGGATAGAGCATTGGTTTCCGGAACCATGTGCGGGAGTTCGAATCTCTCCGAGGGCGCCAGCGATGTGTGTGTTGACCAGCGAAGATTCCCTGGCGGGGGGACGGGCGCCTTGACCGCCCTTAACCGCGAATGACCGCAGTTTGCCGTTGTGATTGGGAGGAGTGTGGGAGGAGATCCCCCCTGGTTCCCACCAAACCGCAAGCGTGCGGTCAGGCCACTGCCGTCATGGCAAGCCAGCCTGCCTGCTGTCATCGTCGACGACGCCCAGCGACTCAACTCAGGGGCTCAGGTGATTGGACCAGAGACGGGGACAGCAACCGAATCGTCGTGTGCCGACCCGGGGGTGCACCGGGTCGCGAGCGTGGATATGCGCCGCGCGTTCTGCTCGGATCGCGTAACGCGTGGGTAGTGCCGAACGGCAGTTCGCAGCGGATCGATTCTGGGCGAGCAGTCCCCTACCGAATCCACCTATGGGGCAGGGTGGGTGGGCCGAGCAGATCGTCGGATCTATGGGCTGTTATGAGGCTGATCGTGAGCGTTCTAAGTGCCGATGGCTCCCCCTTCTGTGCCTTCGTCGACGCCCGCTCGAACTCGACCACGGCAGCTGCAACAGCGCACTGATGTCGAAGCGCGGCATTGCGTTTAGCGTCGAGCAGCCCGATTATCGCTGCGATGTCTGCCCGCTGGTGCGGCGTGCGACCGGGACGGCAGTCGCAGATTGACGACCTCCGCGGCTCTCGAGCGACTGGCCACTCAGGGTTCGGTGTTCAGCCGCGCTGCCGTCCAAGCCGAAGTTTGATTGATGCAGAGGGACACCGCTTTTGATCCGATTCCATCCGCGTTCGCTTGCGCGCATTCGACATTGTTGAGTCCGAATGTGTGTGTAGGCGTCGTTCGTAGGTCGTGTAGTTTGCGCCGATGCGAAACGCGCCGCGGTCAATCTCCATCGTCACAACGATCGCTACAGCCCTCATTCTCGCAAGTTGTAGCTCTACAGCGCGCACGTCGCCGACAAGCGCGCCGCCGGTCACCGACGCCGGGACGGTGAGCGTCGCGGACTCTGTAGCGCCGAGCGCGACGCCACCCATGCAGCCATCAAACTCAGATACCTCCACAAGTGTTGCTGAAACGTCTACGTCCCAGTCGTCGGCCACGACGGCCGACGTGGCGGTGTCTACGACCGCAGATCCGCGACCGATCAACGCCGCCGACGAAGCATTGGCTCTCGCCGGCACGTTGCAGGCCGCCGATTTCGGTCCCGCGTGGTCGGTGTACACGCCGGCGCAACCGCGTGCGCTGGACACCACGAGCTGTTCGTACCGACCCGACGGTGCGGTCACGCTGGTGGACAACGGCGGGAACCAGGAAGGCCCGACGATGCAACTGGGCTCCTCGAGCACGTACGTCAGCTCGTACGCGATCACCTTCCCGTCCGAGCCGTTGGCAATGGAGTACATCGGCGTCGTCAGCACCGACATCTGGGGAACATGTCGGACCGCGCAGATCCAGCAGCAGACCGTCGAACCGAGCTCACAGCAGGTCGTGGTGTTGACGACCAGAGACGCGCCGAACCTCCAGACGAACGGCTTCGAGAGCTACGCACAGTTCGAGTACCACCAGCCGGATGGCAGCACGATCGCCGTGATCGAGACCAGCTTCTACCGCTTGGGGCGCACGGTGATCAGCGTGGCCAAGCAGTACGCAGCGCTCGACGAGGCCCAATCGGCGGCGCTCACCAACGACCCATACACAGCGCTCTCAGCCGCGTACGCCCGAGTCGGCACGCTGTCGTAGCCACTCAACCGGGGAGGAGGGTGCCGCTGAGGGAGGCCATAGCCGTGTACCCCGGACATCCGGTCGAGCCGCTCCCGCTGTAGCCGCCGACTTCGGCGACCGTGTTCGTGGCAGTTCCCTCGATCGTGGTGGGCACAGACACCCCGTTGATCACCTGGCTTCCGGACAGGATGAGGTCGATGGTGTCCGTGGACGGTCCTGTTCCACCGGAAGGG
>JANXUX010000169.1 GCA_025351965.1 Actinomycetes bacterium
GACGCCTTGGCAGCGCACCTGCCGGACGGTTGGGCGTTGGTCGCGACCGGTGGGTACGCCGCGGGGCTGCTGGCACCCGGCAGCGACATCGACGTGGTCCTGCTCCACCCACATCGCGCCTCGGACAAGGACGTCCGGGCCATTGCCGAGCCGCTCTGGTACCCGATGTGGGACGCCGGTGTGAAGCTCAGTCCAGCCGCGCACTCACTGAAGACTCTCCTGAGCCTGGCCTCCACGGACCTGGTGACGGCGACCACCGTGTTGCGCGTGCGCCGGTTGGCCGGCCGCGAATCCGACGTCGCCGAACTCCGCACGAGTGCCCTCGACCAGTGGCGCAAACGCTCGAGCCACTGGCTGACCGAGCTGCGCTCCGTCAGTGAGGAACGCTGGTCGAAATTCGGTGAGGTCGCATCGCTGCTGGAACCCGACCTCAAGGACGGCCAGGGGGGTCTGCGCGACTACGACACCATCCGTTGGGCGCTCGCTGTCGACCGACCCGAGATCTCAGCGTCGCTGGAGGCCCCGTTCGAGGATCTCGCTGCTCCGGCCGAGGCCCTGCTCGCGACGCGATGCGAACTCCACCGCCTGACCGGCAAGTCGACGAACGTGTTGTTGCTCCAGGACCAAGACGCTGTCGCCGACGCAATGGGTTTCGCCGACGCCGACGTGCTCATGGCGCGGGTGTCGTCCGCAGCTCGAGCCATCGATTGGGCGAGCGAACGGTTCTGGTGGCGAGTGGAGCGGGCGACCCGCAAGGGCAAGGGGTCGATCGCAACCGGCCGGGTCCAAGCCACTCTGCGCGAAGGCGTCACCGTCGTCGACGACGAGGTCGAGGTCGACGTCGAGATTGCCGGTGTCGATCAGTCGCTCGTGCTCCGCGTGGCCGCTGCAGCCGCTCACGCGAACTATCCGATCAGCCGCCGGGCGCTCATCCAACTTGCCGCGACCGCTGTCGACGACAGAGAGGACTGGAACGAGCGCACCCGGAACGCCCTCGTCAGCCTGCTCGGGGCAGGGCCGCAACTCGTGCCGGCGGTCGAGGCGCTCGAGCGCTACGACTTGTTCAGCAACATGCTGCCCGAGTGGCGACATGTGCGCAGCCTCCCCCAGCGCAACGCGTTCCACATCTACACCGTCGACCGCCATCTGCTCCAGACCGTCGTGAACGCGAACGCCTTCGTCCGCAATGTCGATCGGCCGGACCTGCTCCTGGTCAGCGCGCTGCTCCACGACATCGGCAAGGGCTATCCCGGAGACCACACCGATGTGGGCATCGAGATGGTCGACCGCATCGGACCGAGAATGGGCTTCTCCCCCGACGACGTCGACATCATCCGCTCACTGGTACGCAACCACCTGCTCCTTGCGGAAACGGCGATGCGCCGTGACCTCGCCGACCCCAAGACGGCCGAGAACGCCGCGGAACTCATCGGCAATCCGCCTCGGCTCGAACTGCTCCGCTGTCTCACCGAGGCCGACAGCCGCGCCACCGGGCCGTCGGCATGGTCGGCCTGGAAGGCAACCCTGCTCGACGAGCTGACCCGAGCCGTCGACGCTGTCTTCGCAGGACGGGCGCTCCCGCTCCGAGAGATCGCCCTCGACGACCGTTTCGGCGATCTGCTCGACGGCGTCCGCCAGAGCGGCGTGCTCCGGACTCATCACGAGTCCGCCGGCCAGTTCGATCTATGGGTCGTTGCGACGCCCGACCAGCGGGGCCTGTTCGCGAAGATTGCCGGAACCTTCGCCGTGCACGGTATCGATGTCGTCAGCGCCGAGGCATGGACGAGCAGCGACGGCATCGCCGTCGACCAGTTCCGCGTGCCGCGGGCGAGCAGCGTCGACACCGACTGGAAGCGCCTCGAGAGCGACCTGCGCGGCAGCGTCGGTGGCACGGTGGATGTCGGCGGCAGGATCGCTCATCGGGTGCGCACCTACAGTCGAGCGCATCGTCGGGCGGTCGCTGCGGCGCCGCCGAGACTCGAAGTGCTGGTCAGCAACAACGCATCGGACTCGACCACGATGATCGACGTGCGGGCCCCGGACGCGATCGCCGTCCTATACCGGTTGGCCTCCGCAATCGCCGGGCGGGGCCTCGACATCCGCTCCGCCAAGGTGGCCACGCTCGGCCACGAGGTGATCGACGTGTTCTATGTGCAGCGATCTGGTCGCAGCGGCTCTGCCCGCCAGGTCCCCGAGCGCGATCACGCCGCATTGCGCGACGAGCTCAAACTCGCCCTGACCAGCTGAGCAGCCAGTCGAGTCCGGACGCGAGAACGGGTCCCCCGGCGGACCGGGGAACCCGTTGTCGGGATGCGTCGCGTGATCGCGACCGGTCAGATCGCTTCGATGTCCATCTCGCCGGTGCGGACCCGCAGCAGCGAATCGACGCCGAACTTCCAGATCTTGCCATCGCCGATTTTTCCGGTCTTGGCCGCCTCAGCGATGACATCGATCAGCGCGTCGGCTGACTCCGACGGCACGATCACTTCGATCTTCACCTTGGGGATGAAGTCGATCGTGTACTCCGAGCCACGGAAGTTCTCGGTCTTGCCGCGCTGGCGACCGAAGCCACTCACCTCGGTGACCGTCATCCCCTCGACACCATTGGCGAGGAGAGCGTCCTTCACGTCGTTCAGCTTGTGCGGCTTGATGATGGCCGTGATGAGATCGAGCATCAGAGTCCCTTACCCATGTATGCGGCCTCGGGGTGATAGGCCGGCGAACCGTGCTCGTGGATGTCGATGCCCTCGAGCTCGCCCTCTTCGGACACCCGCAGAGTACCCGTCAGTTTGACCGCTCGCATCAACGCATACGCAACACCGAAGGACACGATTGCGACGACCGCGTTGCCCCAGACCTGGCTGATGAACTGATCGGCGTTGCCGCCCCAGAGCAGGCCCTTGGGCACACCGAACTGGCCGGTCGAGAACAGGCCGACACTCCAGGTGCCCCAGATGCCGCAGAAGCCGTGCACTGCCACTGCACCGATCGGGTCGTCGATGCGGAGGTGCTCGATGAAATCGATTCCGAGCACCACGACCGGTCCCGCTATGGCGCCGATGATGATCGCCCCTGTGGCGTTGACCCAGAAACATGGGGCCGTGATTGCGACCAGACCGCCGAGGAAGCCGTTGATGGTGATGCCCATGTCCCACTTCTTGAGCCGCGGGTAGACCCACATCATCGCCGTGAGGCCTCCAGCCGCAGCAGCCAGCGTCGTGTTCGTCGCCACTCGACCAATGCCCTGGCTGTCGAGCGAGCCCAGCGTGCTGCCAGGGTTGAAGCCGTACCAGCCGAACCAGAGGATGACGCCACCGATGGCGGCAATCGTGAGGTCGTGACCGGGCGGCAGGCCACCTCCGTCTCGCTTGAACTTACGACCGAGCCGCGGCCCGAGGACGATGGCGCCGGCGAGGGCGATGAAGCCACCCATCGTGTGCACGACGGTCGAACCAGCGAAGTCCCAGATGTGCACGCCGTTGCGCACCGTCTGCAACCAGCCGCCCGGACCCCAGACCCAGTGTCCGATGATCGGGTAGATGAAACCGCTCACGCCGACCGAGTAGAGCAAGTCGCCCTTGAACCCGGTCCGACCGACCATCGCACCGGAGGTGATGGTGGAACATGTGTCGGCGAACGCGAACTGGAACAGGAAGAAGGCCATGAACGCGACGCCGGTGTCGAACGATCCATGGTAGGTGTAGGTCGCTTCTGCCCCGTTGAGGAAGAAGAACTCGTGGCCGATGAAGCCGTTGCCGAAGCCGAACATGAACGCGAAGCCGAACGCCCAGAACAAGATTGCACACAGGCAGGTGTCGACGATGCATTCCTGGAGGATGTTGACGACCTCACGGGTGCGCGCGAAACCAGCCTCCAGCATCATGAAGCCTGCCTGCATGAAGAACACGAGGAAGGCGGCAATGAGTACCCAGGCAGTGTTCTGGCCGTTGATCACGTTCTGGATGGGGACTTCGGCCTTGGGAGCCACGGCGTGCGCGGCAGATCCGAGGATGAACTGACCCGGCCCGAGGATGACGCCGCCGGCGATGATGATGCCGATCATCTTGGCGCTCAGGAAGGTGACGAAGAACTTCTGTCGGTCCTTGTCTCTCAATCTCGACTTCAGGGTCTGTGCGTTCACAAATGGTCCTCCTCGATGCACCCCCGGCGGGGTGACGGCACGAACCTAGGAGGACGCGATTTCTTCACCGTCTCGTCCTTGTGAACGCAAGATGTACAACGCGCGCGGTCCAAACCTGCAGGTCGTCCGTTGTGCGACGGCCCGGGCGGGACGCAATCCTCATCGTCGAGGCCGATTTCAGCGCTGTGAGCTGGCTGTTCTCAAGTAGTTGTGGCGAGCTCAACCGACGGCGCCGGCGAGCCGGTGCAATTCCTTGTCGATCCGTTTCACGCTCACCGGGACCGGTGTACCGAGCGCCTGCGCGAAGAGGCTGATGCGCAGCTCTTCGAGCAGCCATCCGAGCTCGACCACCGCCGGGGTGATCTTGGACGGCGGCAGTCCAGCGACGAACCGCGTGTATCGCTGCTCGACCGACGACGCCTCGCGGATGCGCTGCAGATCGCGGCGCGGATCCTCGGGCAGCTTGTCCAGCCGGCGTTCGAGGCCGCGCACGTACCGCACGACGTCGGGCAACCGCCGGGATCCGCTGGCGGTCACGAACCCGGGCTGCACCAATCGGGCGAGCTGCGTGCGGGCGTCGGCGACCGAGCCGGCGAGCGCCGGAGCGACGAGCCGGTCCATCTGCCGGCGGACCGCGGACGCCGCGCGCAGGACGTCGCACGCAGCGTGTAACGCGGTCGAGCAGCGACCGGGCAGCTCGCTCCGCCCCGCCGCGGTCAGCTCGGCGAAGCCGGCTGCGGTCCACGGTGCACCGCCCAGGTCGTCCACGAGCTGCGTCGCACACGCCGTCACGATGTCGTCGACGAATCGGGCGACGTCGAGGCCGGCCCCTCCGAGCGCGAGGCGGGCCGCATTGTCGAGTTCGCGTTCGAGCGGCTTGCGTGCAACGGGTACGGCCAGCAGCAGTAACCGGCGGGCTCCGCCGGGCATGATCTTGGCCTGGATCTCCGGCCTGCTGAAAACCCGGATCGAGACGCTCGATCCGTCGTCGAGCAACGCCGGGTAGCCACGCACCAGGTGTCCGGAGCGCTCGGTCTCGATCATCCTGTCGAGGTCTCCGAAGTCCCACGCAGTGATCCCCGTACGTTCGATGTCCGGCGCGACGTCGGCGATGGCCGCACGCACCCGACCGCCGACCAGTTGGCGGACGGCTTCGAGATCCTTGCCGACGGCGACCGTTCGTCCGTCGTCGTCCTCGATCACAAAGGTGATCCGCAGGTGGTCGGTGACCTCGCGTACGTCGAACGCCGAGGGCCGGATCGTCTCGCCGGCCAGCTCGGTGAGCACACCGGCCAACGACTCGTTGAGCGCACCATCGTCGGGGTCGACGCGGCGCGCTGCGGTGTGCGCGGTCTCGGCCAACGGGGTCAGGTTGCGCCGCAGCGGCTTGGGCAACGTGCGCACCAGCGCCTGGACCAACTCGCCTCGGTAGCCGGGCACCTGCCAGTCGAAGCCGGCGGCGCTGACCTGGTTGAGCACCGTGATCGGGATGTGCACGGACACACCGTCGCGAGCGTCGCCGGGCTCGAAGCGATAGGTCACGCCGAAGCTCAGGTCGTCCTGGTACCAGGTGTCCGGCCACTGTTCGAGACCGTCGCGGAGTGGGCCTTCGCCGGCACCCGTGACGTCGTCGATGGTCAGGCGGAGCAACTCGGGGTTCGTCGCGCGCTCCACCTTCCACCACTGGTCGAAGTGCCGGGTCGAGACCACGTCGGGTCCGATGCGACGTTCGTAGAAGGCGTGGATGGCGTCGTCGTCGACGAGGTTCCAGCGGCGAGCGCGATCGCCGAGCGCACGAACGGACTCGACGAACTCGCGGTTCTGCTCGGCGAAGGAATGGCGCGTCGTCCACTCCCCCTCGACGAGTGCATTGCGGATGAACATCGCGCGGGCATCGGCCTTGTCGACGCGGTCGTAACCGATGGTCCGTGCAGCAACGAGCGGCAGGCCGAACAGCATCACCCGTTCGGTGGTGACCGCTGCGCCTCGGTGTTCGTCCCAGCGCGGCTCACCGTAGGAGTGCTTGGCGAGCGGGCCGGCCAGACGTTCGGCCCACTCCGGCTGGATCGACGCGGCCGTGCGCCCCCACAGACGGTTGGTCTCGACGAGTTCCGCCGCCATCACCCACTTCGGCGGCTTCTTGGCGAGGTTGGATCCGGGGGCGAGGAGGAACTTGGAGTTGCGTGCGCCGCGGAACTCGCGTGAGTCGCCCTCGCGCATCCCGAGGTGGGACAGCAGCCCCGCCAGCAGTGACTGGTGCACCCGGTCGGGGTGGCCCTCGGTGGTGCCGGCCGTGACGCCCAGGTTGGCTGTCGCCGAACGCAGCTGGCGGTAGAGGTCCTGCCACTCTCGAACACGCAGGTAGTTGAGATACTCGGTCCGACACAGTTTGCGGAACTGGCTCGAGGAGAGCTCTCCCTGACGCGCTTTGAGGTGATCCCAGAGCTTGACGAGGGCGAGGAAGTCGGAGCCCTCGACAGCGAATCGCCGGTGGGCCTCATCGGCCGCCTGCTGCTTGTCGCTCGGCCGCTCACGAGGGTCCTGGATCGACAGGGCCGCAGCGATGATCATCACTTCGCGGACACAACTGTGTCGTTCGGCCTCCAGCACCATCCGGGCCAGGCGCGGATCGATCGGCAGCTGAGCGAGACGCCGTCCGAGCGGGGTCAATCGCCGCGCATCCTCGGGCTGATCGGGATCCAGCGCGCCCAACTCCTCGAGCAATGCCACCCCGTCGCGGATCGCGCGGCTGTCCGGCGGGTCGAGGAACGGGAAGGCGGCGACGTCACCGAGGCCGAGCGCCGTCATCTGGAGAATGACCGAGGCCAGGTTCGTGCGCAGGATCTCTGGCTCGGTGAACGCAGGGCGCGACACGAAGTCGTCCTCGGCGTAGAGACGGATGCAGATGCCCGGGGCGACGCGACCGCAACGGCCGGCGCGCTGGTTGGCCGAGGCTTGCGACACGGCCTCGATCGGCAGTCGCTGCACCTTCAGCCGGTGGCTGTAGCGCGAGATGCGCGCAGCCCCGGCATCAACGACGTACCGGACTCCCGGCACCGTCAGCGACGTCTCGGCGACGTTCGTCGATAGCACGACCCGGCGGCCCGTGTGCGACTCGAAGATGCGGTGCTGCTCCGCCGACGAGAGCCGAGCATAGAGCGGCAGGACCTCGAGTGCCTGCCCACCGCTGCGCTTCTGCGCGTCACGCAGCGCATCGGCGACGTCATGGATCTCGCGTTCGCCACTGAGGAACACCAGCACGTCGCCCGGCCCCTCCAAACTGAGCTCGTCGACCGCGTCGCAGACCGCCTGGGCCTGGTCGCGATCGTCGTCGACGGCATCGTCGCCGGCGCCGCCCGACACACCGAACGGCCGATACCGCATCTCGACGGGATAGGTGCGACCCGTCACCTCGATGATCGGCGCGTCGTGGAAGTGCTCGGAGAAGCGGACGGTGTCGATGGTGGCGGACGTGACGATCAGCTTGAGGTCCGGCCGCTGCGGGAGCAACTGGTGCAGGTAGCCGAGCAGGAAGTCGATGTTCAGGCTGCGCTCGTGGGCTTCGTCGATGATCAGCGTGTCGTAGCGCGACAGCATCCGGTCGCGCTGGATCTCGGCGAGGAGGATGCCGTCGGTCATCACCTTGACGAACGTGCCGTCACCGACGCGGTCGGTGAAGCGCACCGTGTAGCCAACCGCGGTGCCGAGCTCGGTGCCCAACTCGTCGGCGACCCGCTCGGCGATCGTGCGCGCTGCAACCCGTCGAGGTTGGGTGTGACCGATCAGACCGAGCACACCGCGGCCGAGCTCCAGGCAGAGCTTCGGGAGCTGGGTGCTCTTGCCCGAACCGGTCTCACCGGCGACGATCACGACCTGGTTGTCGCGAATCGCCTCGAGCAGATCGTTGCGCCGGTCGGTGATCGGCAGGGTCGGCGGGTAGGTGATAGCCGGCACCGAGGCCCGCCGAGCGGCGAGCCGAGCCTCGGCGGCGACGATCTCGGCGTTCACGACGGCCAGGTCGTCGTCCCGGTCGCTGCCACGCCGACGGTCGAGTCGCTGACCGAGGCGTCGCTGCTCGCGCCAGCTCAGCTCCGCCAGGCGCTGGCGGAGGTCGTGGCGCGTCGGCGCAGGGGCGGTCTCGGAGTTGGACATGAGGGCGCGGCGAATGCCGGCATCCAGCATGTCAGCTGAACCCGCCCGGCCGTCGTTGTGTTTACATGATCCGGTGAATCACCCCGATCCCGCCATGACCGAGCGTCGCCCACTCGCCCCCGCCACCATCGCCGTGACCGCCGGCCGTCCATCCGGCGTCGGCGCGCCGTTGAACCACCCGATCGTCATGGCCTCCAACTTCCGTGAGGGCGGCGAGTACACCCGCACCCACGGCACCGAAACCTGGGCTGCCTTGGAAGGTGCCGTCGGGGCGCTCGAGGGCGGCCGCGCCGTCGCCTACGCGAGCGGTATGGCCGCCGCCGCGGCCATCGTGTTCGCGCTGTCGCCCAAGGTCGTCGTCGTTCCGAGCGTGAGCTACATGGGTGTCCGTACGCTCCTCGACGAGTACCGCTCGACCGGACAACTCGAGGTCCGTTCGGTCGACATCACCGACACCGCTGCGGTCGCCGCCGCCGCAGTCGGCGCCGACATCGTCTGGGTCGAGACGCCGACCAATCCAACGATGGACGTCGCCGATCTCCCGGCGATCGGAGCGGCCGCCGAGGCATCGGGCGCACGCATGGTCGTCGACTCGACGTTCGCCACCCCGCTCCTGCAGCGCCCGCTGGAGCACGGAGCAGCAATCGTGCTGCACAGTGGTACCAAGTTCATCGGCGGGCACAGCGATCTCGTCATCGGACTGTGCGTGACGGCCGACGACGAGATCCACGAGCGACTCGTCCGGGCGCGTACCTACCAGGGGGCGACGCCGGGGTCGCTGGAGGCATTCCTCACGCTGCGCGGACTACGCACCCTGCCGGTTCGTCTCGCCGCGATGGAACGTAACGCACAGGTGCTCGTCGAGCGGTTGCGCAATCACCCGGGAGTGACCGACGTGCGCTACCCGGGGACCGGGGCGATGATGGCCTTCGTCGTGCGTGGGGGTGCCGACGCGGCAGACACCGTGTGCGGACGGGTCCGGATCCTGGTCCCGGCGACCAGCCTCGGCGGGGTCGAATCGACCATCGAGCGGCGCCAGAAGTACGCCGGGGACTCTCACGTCGACCCCGGTCTGCTCCGTTTCAGCGTCGGCCTCGAGGACGTCGAAGATCTCTGGGACGACATCGCCGAAGCGCTCCCGAGCTGATCATCCGAGCCGATCTCGAATATTCACGCAGCTTTTTTCCAGAGACCGTCATCGCCTCGTCACCCGTGACTCTTGACCGTCATGACATTCCACGCACAAGACGATCAGGATCTTCGCTTGTTTCGCGCTGCGCACGCAGACTTCTCCTTCCGTGCCGAGACGAGTCGCCGTCCCGACTCGCTGCTCGAGGCACTGATCGCGCATGTCATCGACGACACTGTTCGCAGCGCCGTGACCGCCGCTGCCGACCGGGTCCGTTCGCATGCTCCGGTCAGCCGCGAGATCTACCTCGGCATTCGCGCCGCGTGATCGTGACGATGCTCTGCGCGGATCAACACGGCCGCGGCCGGCGGAGCAGCGACAGGCGCACCGCCCACGAACTGCCCGACAACGGGGCACGCCCTGACAATGGTTCGACCGAGACCGCGTGAGGTAGAACTTCCTGGGTGAAGCCTCTCGTCGTCGGCGAGGCACTGTTCAGGGTCGTGCCCCACCGCATCCTCGACGGTGTCGTTGCTGCGATGTTCCTGGTCGGAGCGATCTTCGCCCGGCGCGAAAGCACCAAGGACGAGGAAGAGCTCGTCGAGGAGGAGGCTGCGAAGCACGGCGTCACGATGACTGCGTCGGCGTCACGATGACTGCGTTTCTCGTCTTCTTCGTGGCCGAATGGGGCGATCTCACCCAGATTCTGACCGCCAACCTCGCCGCCCGCTACCACTCGGCTCTCTCCGTCGGCCTCGGCGCGACCCTCGCCCTGTGGGCCGTTGCCGGCTGTCTGGCCGTCTACTCAGCGTTCGAGTCCATTCGCTGGAGCACTTTCCGAGCGGGTGTCGCGTCGGACCGGTGGCACCGTGCTCGAGCAGACGTATCGACACTCCGCCCAGCCGTCGATCACCCGCGCCGCGGACAGAGCGCTGACGTCGATCCGGGTCAATCGAACCGCGCGCTCACCGGTTGTGTCCGCCTGCTCCCTCGTTGCTCCTCGCCGCTTTCGAGCCGAGAACGAGAACAACCGCAGGTCTGTGACCTGCGGCTGCCTTGTGGAGCTGTGGGGAATCGAACCCCAGACCCTCTCCATGCCATGCACCCAGGACAGACTTGTCAGAGACATGAAATAGCTTCTGAGCAGGGCTTCTTTGTTCGCCCCCGTCCGCCCTTGTACGCCCCTGTTGCTCCCCAAGTTGCTCCCCGCGAGGGTAGCGTTTTGGTCGACAGCCACGATCTCGCACGAAGGGGGCCGAACCATGGGACGTCGTCGATCCGTCGGTGAGGGAAGCGTCTACTTCGATGCTCAGAAGGACCGCTGGGTTGGCGCAATGATCGCATACGGCCGCCGATACAAGGTGGTCGCGAAGACCAAGACCGAGGCCCGCAAGCGGCTCGATGCGATGCGCCATGCAAACGCCGAGGGGCGCAAACCGGCCGATGGAAATGTGACCGTCGCTGAAGTCCTCACCCGTTGGAAGGGGCGATCGCTCGCCAGCCGCGACCTGTCCCCCAAGACGCTGGTCTCCTACGAGTGGTGCATTTCTCGACTGATCGACGAGCTCGGATCGAAGCGGATCCGCAGCCTCACCGTCGATTCCGTCGAGGCCGCACTCGACCGGATGGTGGCCGGCTCCGACGACCACCGTTCGGTCGGCAGGTCTTCATTGATCAAGATTCGGTCGGTACTCGGTCAAGCCCTCAACTACGCGGTCAAGCGAGGGCTCGCGACGAACAACGTCTGCCGCCTCGCCGACCTCACTCCGAACGCACGACGTGCTCCGCCGAAGCGATCGTTGACCGCTGCCGAAGCGAAGAGATTGTTGGTTTCGATAGAGGGCGATCGGCTCGAGGCGATGTTCGTCGTCATGCTCGCGATCGGGCTGCGTCCCGGTGAGGCGGCCGG
>JANXUX010000179.1 GCA_025351965.1 Actinomycetes bacterium
GCCTGCGGCGCGCCGACGGTGCCGGTCGCAGCGGGTTGGGCGACCGCGATCGGGCCGGTCCCCGACGTCCGTGCGGCCGACTTCATCCACGGTACCGACGGGCTCGGCAACACCTTTCGCCCCAAGGCGCCGTTCACCGAGACCAGCGAGCATGCCGTCGACATGCTGCTGCGCATCGTCGGCGACCACCCCGGCGAGATCGTGGTCGTACCGATCGGCCCGCTGACCAACATCGCCGCCGCAACCCTGGCCGATGCGACCTGGGCGACCAAGGTCAAGCGGCTCGTGATCATGGGCGGCACCGTCGTCGGCCCGGGTAACGCACTGCCGATCGGTGAGGCCAACATCGCCCATGACCCCACTGCCGCCGACATGGTCGCCCGCGCCGCATGGTCCGCACCACCGCTGCTGGTCGGACTCGACGTGACCCACCTCGCCACGTTCACGGCGGCCGAGGTCGCCCTCGTCCACGAGCGCCGCACGGCTGCAGCGGAGTTCCTCGAACAGCCGCTGGAGTGCTACAGCCACTTCGGCGGCACGTTCTGCGCGCCGGGCGAGTTCGCCTGCCACGACGCACTCGCAGTCATGGCGGCGGTGCACCCGACGATGGTCAGCGGCCCGGTCCTGCCGATGGCCGTCCAGGTCATGCCCGGCCCGGCGCTCGGTGCCACCGTCGTCGACCGCCGCGCTCCGTTCTTCGCCAAGAGTGCCGGCGGTGGCGGCACCCAGGCACTGCCCGACGGCTTCGCCTCCTGGCAGATCGGCCTCGAGGTCGACGTCACTGCGTTCCGCTCCGAGCTGAGAAGGATGTTCGGCGCGATCTGATCCTGCGCGCTCAGGGGTTCAGGACGCCAGATCGGACATCAGTTCAGGATGTCGGGGTTGCGGGCACCCAGCCGGATTCGGTCAGCTGCTGGAAGACGTCGGCGAGGCCGGCGGTCTTGAGGTTGGCGAGCACCTTGCCGGGCGTCTCCTCGCCGCGCTCGAACGACTGCCATGCGGCGACGAGCTTGGTCAAATCGGGGGCTGGACGTTCGAACGACATGCCCCCAGGCTAGGGGCCGTGGCGTCGACTACTTCTTGCGGCGCTTGGCGGCTTGGTCGCGGTAGATGTTGACGCCCTTGCCGGCGAGACGGCCGGCCGTACGTCCGACTGTGTCAGCCACGGTGCCGTCGCCTGCAGGCCGAGTGGCCGGGCGGGGCCGGGCAGCAGCGGACGCCGCACCGGACTGCGATGCGGAACCGGACGTCGAAGCGGAGGACGCCTCGGACGCTGCGGGCTCCCCGCTCGCGACAACAGCCGGCGCAGCGGCCGCCTTCTCCCGCGCTTGCGCTTCCTTGCGCAGCGTCTTGGCCGACTCGGAGAAGTCACTCTGCAGCCAGATGAAGGCGAGCACGAACGCAAGCACCGCCATGATCGCCCGGGTGCTGCTGTCGACGGAGATGACCGGCTGGACCGTCATCACGACGACGAACAGGATCACGACGGCGTCGAGGATCCGATGCATCCGCCGACCGAAGACCCGGAAGGCCGACATCGGGCCCTTCGCGCAGGCGGTGTTGAGCATGACGAGGCCGCCGCAGATGCTGGGCACGATCGGCGTCAGGCTCTGCAGACCCTGGGCGACAAAGACCGCGCCCATCATGTACTCGACCGCCTGGTGCATCCAGAAGGGGCGCTTGCCGGAGGCTGTGGCCATGTCGACAAACTATCGTTCACGTGCCCCGCAACGGTCGGGGCCGGACATCGACGGGGGTCGGATCATGAGACATCGCACAGCAATCCTGGTGATCGGAGCGCTCGCTGGCGCAGCCTGTTCCGGCTCGTCCGACAGCGCCACGACGTCCACGGCCGGTCCACCGCCATCGGTCAGCGCCGCAACCGTCGACACGACGACCGTGGTGGACAGCACCGACACCACGACGGTGGGCGACACCAGCGCAGCGACCGAGCCGTCGTCAGGCCCGTCCGGCGCCTACACGGCGAGAATCACGCGGACCAGCTACGGCATCCCCCACATCATCGCCGACGACTGGGGCGGGCTGGGTTTCGGCCAGGGTTACGCATTCGCCCAGGACCGGGCGTGCACGCTCATCGATCAGGTCATCAAGGTCCGTGGCGAGCGGTCGAAGTGGTTCGGCCCGGGCACCGACGACGCCAATCTGAACTCCGACTTCGCCTACCGCCAGCTCGGTCTCCACGATGATGCCGACACCCGCTTCGGCGACCAGCCGGCGAATGTCGCCGAGATGGTCGCCGGGTACACCGCCGGCTTCAACGCGGAACTCGGTGACGAGGGCCCGCACGATTGGTGCGCGGGCGAGCCGTGGGTGCAGCCGATCACCACCACCGATCTCTACGCCTACCTCAACGACGTGTTGCTGTTCGCGTCGAGCGGCAACCTGATCGACCAGATCGCGACGGCGCAACCCCCGAACGCTGCGACCGCCGCAACGACCACGACAACTGCAACCGCCACGACGACCGTCGCGACCGGGTCCAGCGCCGACGCTGCCGCAACCACGTTCGGGCTGCGGACCGACCTCGCCAGCAACGGCTGGGCCATCGGCTCCGCTCTCAGCGAGTCCGGCGGCGGCATGCTGCTCGCCAACCCGCACTTCCCGTGGGAAGGCGAGAGGCGCCTCTGGGAATCCCAGCTGACGCTCACCAACGGCGACCTCGACGTCTACGGCGCCAGCCTGTCCGGTGTGCCCGGCGTCCTGATCGGGTTCAACAAGGACATCGCCTGGACCCACACGGTGTCGGCCGGACACCGGATGACCCTGTATTCGCTGAACCTCGTCCCGGGCGATCCAACCAGCTTCGTCTACGGGGACGCCACCGAGCAGATGACGTCGAAGGACGTCACCATCGACGTCCTCCGGACCAACGGACAGGTCGAACCGCAGACACGCACGATGTGGTCGAGCCACTACGGGCCGATGCTCCAGCTGCCGTTCGGATGGACGGACACCACGGCGTACACGGTGCGTGACGCGAACATCGACGACTCCGGCGTGCTCGCCCAGTTCTTCGGGATGGCCTCGGCAACGAGCATGGACGCCTTCATCGACGTCTCGCGCACCCTCGACGCGATCCCATGGGTGAACACGATCGCGACCTCGGCCGACGGCCGGGCCTGGTACGCCGATACCGCTACCACCCCGAACCTCTCACCTGCGGCGATCGCGAGCTGGCAGGCCAACGTCGCGAGTGGCGCCCTGGCCAAGACCGTTCTCGACAACGGGGCGATCCTGCTCGACGGATCCGATCCCGCCAACGAGTGGGTCGATGATCCAACGGCCGTCCGCCCCGGTCTCTTGCCGTTCGGCCAACAGCCTCAACTGGAACGTGACGACTACGTCTTCAACGCCAATGATTCGCACTGGTTGGCGAATCCGGCCGAACTGCTCACCGGCTACTCGCCGATGACCGGTCCAGAAGCCGTCCCGCAGTCACCGCGCACCCGTGAGAACGCGATGCTGCTCACCGATCCGGCGGTGCGCGGCGCCGACGGCATGCTCTCGCTGACCGAGATGCAGGCGGCGATCTTCTCCAACCGCGGGTCGACGAGCGACCTACTCCTCGACGATGTCGTGGCGGCTTGCTCGGCCAGTCCGTCGGCGATCATCGACGCGCAGCCGTACGACCTGACCCCGGTCTGCGCGGTGCTTGCGGGGTGGGACGGACGCTTCGACCTCGACTCACCCGGTGCTCCGCTGTGGCGCGAGTTCATGAACCAGATCGGATCGGCCAACCGCACGAACGCCGGGGACCTGTTCGCCGTACCGTTCGATGCAGCGGACCCGGTCGGCACTCCCCATTCGCTCGCCCAGAGTCATGACGCACTGCTGACGAAACTCGCCACCGCAGCGAGTGCGCTCGTGGGCAGCGGATTCCCGATCGACTCCACGCTGCGCGACATGCAGTACGACGGCCGGGCACTCGACGAGCGGATCGCGCTCCCTGGCGGCTCCGGCGTCGACGGCACGGCGAGCGTGGTCGACTGCTGCTCGGGCTCCAAGACCCTTGCCCCGAAGGGCGATCCGGGCTCGTTCGCCGGCAACTACTTCAGCGAGAAGGGCTATCCGGTCACCACTGGCGACAGCTTCATCATGACGCTGGAGTTCACCGCCGACGGCCCGCAGGCCGAGGCGCTGCTCACCTACGGCCAACCCGACGATCTCTCCGACCCGAACGCCACGGCACAGACCAAGCTGTTCGCCGCCGGTACCTTCCGTCCCGTC
>JANXUX010000218.1 GCA_025351965.1 Actinomycetes bacterium
CGCGTCGACCCCGATCGGCACGTACCAGCGCGGCACCACGTACTCCGATGTCATGCCCATGACCACAGTGGTCACCGGACCGGCACCGCTCGGTTTGGTCAGCACCCTCTCGATCACGACCGACGGGTGGGCGAGGGTTGAGAACACCAGGCTGTGCGGACCCAACGGCAAGCCGGTGATGTCCTTGGTGTCGAAGGTGACGACCTGGTTGGCCGGCACCGTGATCGAGTCCGGCGGAGCAAAGGCGGGGGTGACGGGGATACCGAGCACGACCAGGTCGACGGCGACATCCTCGTCGGTCGGGTTGAGGATCACGTACTGCTCGGTGATGTCGGTGCCGCTGTCGCCCTCGACGAACCACATCTGGTCGGACAGCGTCGGTGAGGCGAGATCGAGCGAGTAGCCCGTCCGCCCGCCACCGTCGTAGTGCTGCTGGCGGGCCACGATCATCCGGCCGCGCTCGGACACGACCTGCACGCCGATCACGGACTCATTGGCGAACCCGCTGTCTTCGATGCTGATCACGCGCACCGAGTTGGCGCCGATCGATGCGCCCTGGAGTGGGCCCGGCAAGCGCTTGCTCTTTGCTGTGAAGAACGCGATGTCGACCGTGACAGTGTCGGCGTAGGGGTTGGTGATGATCAGTTGGTCGGAGCTGCTGCCGGCGGTCCAACCATCCGCGAAGTACCACGTCGACGACGTCTCGGTGGTACACGAGGCAACGGCCGCGCCGGCCGGGTCCGAGGCTCGCTGCTCGACGACACCCTCACCGCCCTCGAGTTCGATCGTGGCTGCGACGACGGCTCCGGTCATTGCCTGGGCGGCATCCAGGACGAGCCGGTCCCGTGGAGGTGCCGTGATCGCTGCCGTGACCGGGTCCGTGCCCTCGGGCCCGAGATAGGTGATCGTGCCGGTGATCGGGACCGCGGTCGGGTTGCCGATCACGAACTCACCGCCGACGGTGGCGTCACCAGCCGGAACGCCCGGGCAGTACCAGGTCGTGGTGACGGCGGTGGTGCTGTGCGAGGCGTACGGGCGGCTTGCGAACGGTGCCGTCGAGAAACGGGTGAGCGTGGTGGTCTCGGTGTGACGGGCTGCGACGACGCTCGCGGCGAACCCGAAGATGACGGCGATGGCAACCATCGAACGGCGCAGGCTCACGTCCCCTCCTCCTGATCAGGCACCGCCGGGGAGCCGATGGCCGCCTGCCCGAGATCGCCGTCACTGCGATCGGCTGCGTCATCGGTCGGAACGTCAGCAGCGGCGGAGTGAAGGAAGTCCGGGTCCGGAACCGCCGTCGGGACGCTGTCGGAGAACATCGCCAGCGGGTCGAAGAGCGCTGCCACCGCAGATGGCAACGGTGCGTCACCGGGGCCGAGGTCACCGAGGCGCAGCACCGGACCGTCGTCGTCACGGGGCACCCGCCGCCGACGACGCAGCCAATCCCATCGGATCCGGCTGGCGAGCACGGCGAGGGCCAGCCAGGCCAGCAGCTGGACGATGACGGTGAGGTGACGGCCGAAGTCGGTCGAGTAGCGCAACGTCGCCTGGCCGGCGGTCGGGACGTCGAACGCCAATGTGCTGCCGAACACGACCCGGGGGGCGACAGTCGAACCGCCGACGCTCAGGTGCCAGTGGTTGTCGTACGGGACCGCCATGTAGAGCACACCTGCATCGACGGGTCCGGATCCGGGACCACGGTCGGGCATCCCGACCAGCACCGGCGACGAGCCGGCGAACGCAGCGCTCGCCAACGTTTGCGAACCGGCCTCGTTACTGACCGAGGCCGCTCCGGCGCTGAGCGTCGCGTGAGTCGGGATCCATGCCGTGTTCTCGAAGGCCACGTAGTTCGGCGGCGTGAACCGGCGTTTGAGGTCGAGCTGGGTCGTCAGCGAGGTGAGCAATCCGCTCGGACTCGCCAACGGCGTGTTCGTGGTCGAGTCGATGCCGTTGACGAGCGGAACAACGATGAACCGGATCGAGTACGGCGCGAGCAGGCGCCCGATCCGCGCTGTGGAGTTGGACGACATCAGCGACAGGATCTCGCGCACGTCGAGCTCGGCATTCGATGGCGTACCCGCCCAGTGCTCGGAGATGTCGAGCGGCCCGTCGTCGACGATGGCGAACGAGACCCCTGTGTCGCGCGTCGAGTCGAGGCGCCATCCAGCGAGCGGCATGACCCGGGTGTCACCGATGTACAGGATCCTCGAATCGCCCTCGGCCGGGTCACCGGCGAACTGGTCTGCCGGCTGCAGCAATGCGCTCGTCGGCGTCGACCAGCGCCCATTGGCCGTCGATGCGAGCGCCGGGATCGCCCCCATGGCAAGTGCAACGCCGCACAACACGCCGAGTGGCTGGCGCCAACCGAAACTGCCTCCCTGCACGTCCTGCTCGAACGCAGCTGCGGCGCAGGCTGCAGCGAGCGCCAGTCCGACCGCAGCCGGAGCCAACAGCAGACCGACCTCGGGAAGGCGGAACGGCAAGCTGTCACGTTGGCCGAGCACGGCGAGCGCGAGCGCACCGACGGCGAGTGCGCCGGCACGGGCCGACCAGGTGAGACGCCATCCACGAGCGAGCAGCGGGGCGGCCAGGACCGGCAGCCAAAGCGCGATTGCGAGCGCCCCGAGCTTGTCGGGGCCAACGGCGAACCGCAGGGTCCGGCTGATCGTGAAGTCCGATGTCGTTGCCGCGGGGGCTCCGACGAACGCGTCCCATCCGTTGTCGCCGAAAAGCGTGGTGATCCAGGGCAGGTTGATCATCAGCGCCATCAGCCCACCTACGACGCCCGCAACAGCGAACGTGAGAGCGATACGCCACGAGCTGCGCGCCAGCAGTGTCGCCACGCCGAGGAGTACGCCAACGACGGCGACGATGCCCGCGAATGTCGGGGTGAACGCAGCGACGACTGCGGTCAGGAGCACGAGTTGGGCGGCGTCACGGAGCAGTTGGCGGCTGTTCGCCGGGGCCGTGGCGTCCGCGACGTCGGCGTCGGCCCGTGCGCCGAGCGCTGGCTCGACACGCGCGATCCCGCGCATCAGATGGATGACCCACGGCAGCGCGCCATAGGCCGCAACGACACCCCAGCGGCCCGCCGCGAGCGCGCTGTAGGGCAGCGGTACCGCAGCAAAGGCAATGAGCCCGACGATGCGGGCGCGCGACGACGGGAAGATCGACATCAGCCGCCACGCGCCGTAGTACCCGAACGGCAGCCAGAACAGGACGGCCACGGTGTTGAACAGGCCCATATGGCCGAAGCTGACGACCCCGGCGACCCCGGCCACGCCGATGCCAGTCGGTACGGCGACCGTGCGGCCGAGACCGTGCCCCCACCAACCCGACCAGTACTGGGCGAGCAGGGTGCGGGCACTGCTCGGGAACCTGGTGAACTCGCCGACGTTCGGAACTCCGTGGAGGATGAACTCCCGGCTGCCGGCGACGGCCAGGAGGATGATGGCGGTCCATGCGGCGATCTGACCGCCGGTGTTACGCGTGAACCGCCCGGTGCCGACGGCACTGTGGTCGACGGCCATGTGCTGCTGCTCGCGCGTGCGTAGGTATGACGCCAGGCGGGCGCTGCCTCGTATCTGCAGGCCGGCGACCTCGCGATAGGGCACCTCGCGCAGTCGGGCGACCTCGCTCCGACGACGGACGACGCTGCCCACGCGTGGAACCAGCCCGATCGTGGCGCGCAACGAGGCGAACGCTTCACCGAGCCGGCCGGTGAACAGCCCGACGACCATCTCCAGCAGGCAGAGCAGCAGCATCTGGACGAGCAGCAACGGCAGACGGAGGCCGCCGGTGAGCGTGGCGACACTGCGCACCCGGTGACGAGCAGCCAGCAAGCGGTGCGGGAGGTCGGGGCGCCGGACCATGAGCAGCTCGCGGTGGCGGGCGCGCGCAGCCGGAACGACGACGACTCGGGCGCCGCTGAGATGGGCCCGCCAGCACAGATCGACGTCGTCGCCGTAGAAGCTGGTCGTGACATCGAAGCCACCGAGCGCGCGGAACAGGTCGGCGCGGGTGAGCAGGCACGCCGAGGGCAGGGCGAACACGTCGCGCACGGCATCGTGCTGCTCCTGGTCAGCCTCACCTGGCTCGACGAGCGGGTCGATCTCGCCGAAGCGGTCCACGCCGAGGCCCACATGCTGGAGCACCCGCGGTTCGTCCCACAACACGAGCTTGGGCCCGACGATGCCGGCGTTTGACCGATACAGCTCCTCCACCATCAGTCGCGTTGCTCCCGGATCGAGGGCGACATCGTCGTGCATCAGCATGAAGAACCCGTTGTCGCCCTCGACCAGCCGCAGGACCTCGTTCGCCGCAGGTCCGAAGCCGGGGTTCCCGGCGATCGCGCGGACGAAGGCGTCGGGCAGCTTGGCCCGGATCACGGCAGGCAGATCGCCCGCGTCACCCGCAACGAGGAACAGTGTTCGCAGGTTGGGGTAATCCTGGTCAGCAAGCGAGTCGAGGACCTCGTCGAACTCCGACCCCGGCTGATGGACGACGACGACGGCCACGACCGACGGTGCGAGTTCGGAGTTGACGTCCACGAGGAGGCGAGGCTAGCGGGAGGGACGCGCGGTGTGAGGGCAGCACCCACCCTCGACGTCGTCTGCCAGCCTGGGAAAGTGCTTGCAAAAGTTAGCACTCTGCGGTATTCTGCATTCATGACCAGTGTCAAGTTCCTCCAGTTCCCGCAGCTCGAGATCCCCTCGGTCGACACCGAGGCCGTCACCGACGCGATCAAGGACGCCGGCTACATCACCGTCGGCCTCGCCGTCCTCGCCGCGCAGAAGGCCCAGGTCCGCCGACAGGAGCTGAAGAAGTCGCTCGCTTCTCAGGTCGGCGACAGCCGCTCGCAGATGGCCGAGATCGTCGACACCATCGAAGCCGGCATCGCCAGCCTCGACACGCGCCTGATTGCGATCGAAGCCAAGGTCGACGTGGCTGTCGAAGGCCTGGAGAGGCGCCTCCCCGAGCGCGCTGGTGCCCTGCTCGGCCAGGCCCACGAAGTCGCCAAGGTCGCCCGCCAACAGGTGCGCAACCTGATCAAGCCCGCCGCCTGATCGGTTCCGCCGCCTGATCGTTTCGCGGCTGATCGGCTGGTACGGCTAGCCGTACCAGCCACTGACGTCGATCAGGACCTGCATCGCCGCACCGGCTTGTAGGCACCAACGCCCGGAGCCGTCGATGATGCCGGTGACCGTCGTCGCCGAGGTGGTGTTGGCCGTGTTGCGGACCATCGAGATCGTCGGCACCGGGGCAAGACACGGGTGCACGGTGACGAAGCCGACGGCCGGCGAATCGACCGTGGTGACCTCGGCCGCGATGGCCTGCACACCACTCGCCGGCACGCCCCCGGCGCCGACCACGGTGATCGCCCGGTTCTGACCGTTGGCGAACGGGCCCGGCAGCCCGACGTTCTCGCGAGTGTCCATCAACCGGTACGGCATCAGGGCGTGGAACGAGGCGGTGCCCATCGGCCCGAACCAGCCGCTCACATCGAGGGTGAGGTGCATCGAGGTCTGGGCGTACAGACAGACGCCCCCGCCTGCGTCGAGGCCGACCTGGGTGTGGTTCGTCGAGGCCACACCGCGAGATGCGTTGAGCACCGAGGTGGTCGGACGATCCGCGTTGCACGGCCACACCGTCACGAAGCCGTCGGCCGCCGCATTCGACGTGTGCACGGTCAGCGCGACGGCGGTCGCCGAAGCTGGGATGCCATAGCTGCCGGCCACCTGGACGCGGGTGACCGAGCCACCCTGCACGAGCGCTCCCGGACGTGAGTCGAAGCGACGCTGGGCAGCGATCGGCTGGAACGGGTCGCCTGAATCAGGTCCGTAGACTCCGCTCAGATCGATGACCAGCTGCGTACTCACGGACGAGAACACACAGAACTTACCCTCCGCGTTCAACGGCACGATCGCCGTACCCGGCACGATCCGGCCGGCGACGATCGGCACGATGGACGCCAGCGGCTTGTCGGCGCCGCAGGGATAGGCGGTGAGGTGCCCGTTCACGTCCGGGCTGACGGCGGTCACGTTGACCACGACGGCCGTCGAGCCGGCGGCGACACGTGGATCGACCTCGAGGGTGCACCCGGCACCGACCGGCGATGCCTCGGTGCCCGCACCGATACGGGTGTCGACGAGGCGGATCGGTGCAATCGCCGTGAATCGACTCGCTGTGCTGTCGGCGGTCGTACCGGCGATCAGGTCGGCGTCACGGCCGCCGCAGGCATCGGCGGCTTGGGCGGGAGCGCCGGGTGCGGGGGCCGGGGCAGGGGCTGGGGCGACGCCGCCTCGGACCTGGAACCAGTTCGACTTCAGCCCGAACGTGGTGCGGAATGCTGCGCCCGTGACACTCGCCGACCCGGCCGAGCCGTTGACGGCCATCGTCAGGACCCGGCCGCCCCAGTCCCCGTTGCCGTCGCGGGTCAGCACGGTGATGCCGGTGTAGGTCCCGATCGCCGGATAGGCCGCCTGGATCGCCGCGGCATCGATGGTCGTGGTCCACGAGTGCCCCGCATTGCCGGCGACCGCATCACCCTCGTCGGGCACCGCCCTGAACCCGAGCGACGTCTGCGCAGTGAACCCACCCGACGACGACGAGAACATCGTGTACGCGATCGCGCCGTCCGCCGCTCCGTACCGGCGGACGACGCCGGCGGTGGCCTGCACGGCGGCATCCGTCGGACCGAACTCCTGGGCGACGAACGCACCACCCGCACCAGCCCGGTAGGCCGCACCTCGATAGGTCTGGCAGGTGTTGTCGCACGTCTTCGCGTACGTCTCCTTGTTCTCGGCCAGGCCATAGCTGCGCGCCGCGACGGCCTGGGCCTGCAGCGCCTGGGCACCCTTGCCGCCGCCGAGCGCGCCCCAGCTGGAGGACAGCTCGCCGCCCACGACCGAGCGCAGGTACTGCTCGAGCGGCACCTGGTTGACCGTCCGGTTCGCACCGGTGCTGCTGTTGACGGCACGCAGCGCGCCGCGGTAGTAGCGGACACGCCCGGTCGACGGCTCGCACAACCCGGCGAGATCAGCGATATCGGCGCTCGCGCTCGTGTCGGTCTGGGGCCGGAACGTGACCTGACCCGGTTGATCGGCGATGACCACGGTCCATCCGCCGGCCGGATCGTCGAGGTTCGCCGTGGCAGCCGGGCAGACGTTGGCATCGGAGCGACCCCACACCCGGTAGTGACCGTCGGTCGTCTCGCGAGCCACGAGCGAACGCCAGCTCGCCGGTTGGCCGGCCACAGGCGCAACGCCGTCGATGATCAGCGCACCCTTGTCGTGCACGACGGCGGTCTGGGCGTTGTCCAGCGCGGCGATGCGCACGGTCATGTCCGAGTTCGGAGCGGTCGACGCAACTGTGCCGCCGTAGTAGTGGTCGAGGATCTGGGCCGACGACCAGCCGAAGTCGATTGCGTAGCCGAGTGCGCCGTACTGGCTGAGGCCGATGCCGTGCCCATAACCGTGGCCATCGACGGTGATGCTGGTCGGGGCGAGCGACGGCGATGCCGTGAATGCGGCGGGTGTTCCTGCGGCCGAAACCGTCAGCGGGATCCCGACCCCACCGGCGGTCGTCGCCACCAGGGCGACCAGCGTGGCCGCACCGCGGCTGATCCGTCTCGTGGTCATGCTGCGCCTCCTCACCAGGTGCACCCGTCGCATCGGCACGACGAGGGTGCCGTTCTAGTTCGTCGGCCGCGGGGATTCAACCCCCGCGGCGAATGACCTGTCGGTGGGTGCGTGGCCGATAGCGTGTCTGGCCTTGGCCACAGACAACGACCAACCCTCGGCGCTGCAGCGTCTCCCGCTCCCCGAAGGCACGTTGCCGGTGGGTGTCGGCCTCATCGTCGCCGGCATCTCCAGTTACGCATTCTTCAAGATCGGCGCCAAGGCTCTCGGTGACGAGGGTTTCAAACCGATCAGCAGCCTCTGGTTCGCGACGTTCTTCCTTGCCCCGGGGTTCTTCATCCCGCTGGAGCAGGAGCTCGGCCGCGCCCTCGCGCATCGCCGCGGGCAGAACGAGGGTGGGATGCCGGTCATCCGCCGCATCGTGCCGCTCGCCGGGGCCATCGCCGGGCTGGTCACGCTCGTCATCCTGATCGCCTCTGGTCAGATCACCGACACCTTCTTCGACGGCGACTGGGTCGTCACCGCTGCACTGATCGTCGGGTTCCTCGCCTATCTGCCCGGCCACCTCGCCCGTGGCATCTGCTCCGGCCACGGCCGATTCGTTTCCTACGCGATCGTGATGGGCGCCGATGGCGCCGTCCGCATCGTCGGCTGTGCGGTGCTGTGGATCGCCGGTGTCACCAACATCGGGGCCTACGCCTTCACCGTCGCCCTGGCCCCGCTCGTGGGTGTGGCCATCGTGCTCTTCCGTCGGGATCTCGGCGCAGAACCGGGTCCGCCGGCACCATGGTCCGAGGTCACCGCGAACCTCGGCTGGCTGCTGCTCGGCTCCGTGTTCGCCGCCGGCCTGGTCAACGCCGGCCCCATCGTCGTCGATCTGCTCGCCGACAAGGGCATGTCCAAGGCCGTCACCGACTTCGGTAAAGGGGTACTGCTGGGCCGGATCCCGCTGTTCCTCTTCCAAGCCGTCCAGGCCGCACTGCTCCCCCGGCTCGCCGGCCTCGCAGCCCGTGGCGAGCTGGCCGAGTTCCGTCGTGGCCTGAAGATGCTGCTCATGGCCGTGCTCGCGGTCGGCGTCGTCGGTGTCACCGGCGCTGCCGTGCTCGGGCCGTTCCTGCTCGAGAAGGTCTTCCAGGCCGACATCTCGACGCGCACCATCACCCTGCTCGCGGTTGGTTCGGCGATCTACATGGTGGCTCTGACGTTCGCACAGGCGGTCATCGCCCTGCGCGGCCACGCACTCGTGGCCACCGGCTGGTTCGCCGGAATGGTCACATTCGCACTCGTGACCTGGCTGAGCTCGGACGACCTCTTCCTGCGGGTGGAGTTCGGCCTGGTCAGCTCCTCGGCTGTCGCAGCGCTGGTGTTCGCCGCGGCACTGCGGGTACGCCTCGCAGTCGGCATCGCCCCCGACATCGGCTCACTGGTCGAAGCGGCCACCGACGTGCCGTTCGAGGTCTAGGACCAATTCACTCGCTTTCCTGTGGCGGCGGCTCACACAGAGCGTCTGGGTCACGACAACGCCCCCAGACTCTGGCGTATGCGGTGACACAGAGGCTCTGTGTCACAGCGCTGGGCGACACAGGTTGGTCGGGCTCGATCAGCTCGGGATGGTGAGGCCGGCCTTCTTGGCCTCGATCTCGAGGTCGTTGGCGACCATCATCGAGACCAGGTCGGCGAACGTGACCTCGGGCTCCCAGCCGAGCTGGGTCTTGGCCTTGGTCGCATCGCCGATGAGCAGATCGACCTCGGCCGGGCGGAAGAAGCGCTGATCTTGGCGCACGTGGGACTGCCAGTCCTCGATGCCGACCTCGGCGAAGGCAAGGCGGATCAGGTCCTCGATGGTGTGCATGACGCCGGTCGAGATGACGTAGTCGGCGGGCTGATCCTGCTGCAGCATCAGCCACATCGCCTTGACGTAGTCGCCGGCGAAACCCCAGTCGCGCTTGCTGTCGATGTTGCCGAGCACGACGTGCTCCTGCAGGCCGAGCTTGATCCGGGCTGCGGCGTTGGTGACCTTTCGAGTCACGAACTCGAGGCCACGCCGGGGGCCTTCGTGGTTGAACAGGATGCCGCTACAGGCGTAGAGGCCGTAGCTCTCGCGGTAGTTGACGGTGATGTCGTGACCGAAGACCTTTGCACAGCCATAGGGGCTGCGCGGGTGGAACGGTGTGAGCTCGGTCTGAGGGGTCTCGCGCACCTTGCCGAACATCTCCGACGACGACGCCTGGTAGAAGCGGATCGCGTTGTCCTCGTTGCCGCCCACCATCCGGATCGCTTCGAGCATGCGCAGCACACCGAGGCCGGTGATGTTGGCGGTCAGTTCAGCCTGGTTGAAGCTCATCGCCACGAACGAGATCGCACCGAGGTTGTAGACCTCGTCGGGCTGGGCGACGGTGAGTGCTTTGACCAGTGAGGGCAAGTCGGCGAGATCGCCGGGTACGAATTCGATGAACGGCAGCTCCTCACGCAGCATCGTCGCCTTCGGATTGTTCTGCCCGGTGATCATGCCGAACACCTCGTAGCCCTTGCCGTGCAAGAACTCGGCGAGGTGACGACCGTCTTGGCCGGTGATTCCGGTGATGAACGCACGGGGCATGGTGATGCAGTCCTGAGAGTGTCGAGCGGGACCCGGCCGACGGCGCGGGACAAGCCAGTCTAGGGGAGACAGGTCGATCGCTCCGGGATCGCCCGCCCGGTACGCTGCCCGGGTGACCGACCGGGTGGGCAGCGTGACGGTGGCGATCGACGGCGGACCGCTGCTCGTGCCGATCACCGGCATCGGGGCCGCGGTCAGCGAGATGACCCGAGCCCTCGACAGACGCGCTGACGTGACGTTGCGCCCCTACGCGCTCAGCTTCCGCGGCAGGTTGTTGCCCGGCATGACCCGCCTCCCGCTCCCGGCCGCGATCGCGCAGCGGTGCTGGTCGCAGGTCAGCTGGCCGCGCCTCGACCGGTGGATCCGCCCGGCCGAGGTCGTCCACGGCACGAACTACTCGGTCGGCCCGAGCCGACTCCCCCGACTCGTGACCGTCTACGACTGCTGGTTCCTGCGCAACCCCGGCGATGCCTCACCGGTCGTCGTGCGCGCCGGAAAGGTGCTGCGCCGCGCCGTCGCGACCGGGGCGACCGTGCACGCCACGTCGCAGGCCACTGCAGACGCCGTGCGTGAGCTGCTCGGAACGGACCGGGTCGAGGTGATCCCGCTCGCTGCGTTGGCGCGCCACGAGCCGACCATCGGCATGCTCGCCGGACCCGCTCCGGTCGCCGAGCTCGACGGCGTCCCGTTCGTGCTGGCACTCGGCACCCTCGAGCGACGCAAGAACCTGCCCCGCCTCGTGGCGGCGTACGGCGAGGTCGCTGCGGCGGACCCGGACCTGCGCCTGGTGCTCGCCGGCGGCGATGGCGACGACCGGGCAGCGATCGACGCAGCGATCGACGCCCTGCCGGCGATGACACGTGCCCGGGTCGTACGGACCGGACGAGTCGACCCGGCGCTCAAGCACTGGCTGCTGAGCACGGCGCGCGTCCTCGCCTATCCGTCGCTCGACGAGGGCTTCGGCTTCCCGCTGCTCGAGGCGATGCAGTACGACCTGCCGGTTGTCGCCTCGGCTCGTGGGTCGATCCCCGAGGTCGCCGGCGACGCCGCGCTGCTGGTCGACCCGCTCGACAGCGCAGCCCTCGCCGATGCACTGGGCCGGGCCCTCGACGAAGAGACCACCCGGTCGGCCCTCGTCGCCGCCGGTCACGCCCGGCTGCAGACGTTCTCCTGGGACGACACCGCCCGAGCACTCGCCGCCCTCTACCACCGCCTCGCAGAAGTTGGTTGCTGATGATCACCGTTGTCTCCGGGGGTGTCGGCGCTGCCCGCTTCCTACGCGCCCTGATGCACGTCGTGCCCGCCGCCGACATCGCCGCCGTCGTCAACACCGGCGACGACACCGTCATGCACGGACTGTCGATTTCGCCCGACATCGACACCATCACCTACACCCTCGGCGGAGCGATCGACCCGCAGCGCGGCTGGGGGCTGCGAGACGAGACGTGGCGCGCGATGGGTGCGCTCGAACGATTCACCGCCGTGCGCCCGACCGGGTCCACTGCCGCGCCGACGTGGTTCAACCTCGGTGACCAGGATCTGGCCACCCACTTCTACCGCACCGCTCGGCTCCACGAGGGCGCCACGCTGACCGAGGTCACCGCCGAGATCTGCCGGGCCTTCGACGTCGAGATCGCGCTGCTCCCGATGAGTGATGACCGGGTCGAGACCCGGGTCACCCTCGCTGGCGACGACGCTCGCGAGATCAGCTTCCAGGAGTACTTCGTCCAGTTGCAGCACGGCGTACCGATCAGCGCCGTGCGTTTCGCCGGCGCTGAGCGCGCAACGCTCTCGTCCGCGGCAGCGCGAGCGCTGACCGATGCCGAGACCGTCATCGTTGCGCCCTCGAACCCGATCGTGTCGATCGGACCCTTGCGCGCGATGGCGGGCATCGATGCCCTGCTCGCCGGGCGACGCGACTCCGTCGTCGCCGTGTCACCCATCGTCGGCGGCGCGGCGCTGAAGGGACCGGCCGACCACATGCTGACCGAGCTCGGCCACGAGCCGTCGGTCGTCGGTGTCGCCCGCCTCTACGCACCCATCGCTTCGGCGCTCGTGATCGACCCGGTCGACGCCGAATTGGCCTATGCCGTCGAGGCCGCCGGTATGCGCGCGATCATCGTGCCCTCGATCATGAGCAGCATCGAGATCTCAGCAACCCTCGCCAGGGCGACGCTGGCTGCGTCGTCACGGCGCTGAACGGCGATACGCTGCGACCGTCGCACGCAGGCCCGTGGCGAGATCCGTCCAGGGTGACCACTGCAGCTGGATGCGCGCCCGAGTCGGCGACACCGCCATCCGGGTCAGGTCACCGTGGCGGCGTGGCATCGCTGTCACCGCCGACTGCGGATCGACCATCGCGGCCAGATCACGAACCGACGTCTGCACCCCGGTCCCGACGTTGACGACCAGGCCGCCACCGCGTTGGCCGCTGCGCACCAACGCATCGACGGCGTCGTCGACGTACAACAGGTCACGAGTCTGGCGTCCGTCACCGTGGATCTCGAACGGCCGACCGTCGGCGAGTGCGCTGGCGAAGCTGGCGACCACACCGTCGGCCGGGCGCTGGCGCGGACCGTAGACCGAGGCCATGGCCAGGGCCGTGTGCTCGACCGCGTGCTCGTTGCGGTACAGCGTGAGCAGTTCGATCACGGTGCGGGCGAGGATGCCGCGCAGCCCGTTCGGTTCCGGTGTACGGCTCTCCTTCACCGGCAGTTCCCGAGTCGGGACATCGCCGTACAGCGCGCCGGCGGGCAGCGCGACGACCACCTTGGCAACACCGTTCAGCCGAGCTGCCTCGAGGACGGCGAGCAGGCTGGTGACGGCCGAACCGTCGACATCGCGCCCGGCCTCACCCGGCGCCAGCAGACCGAGATGGTAGATGACGTCAGGGCGGCGCATCCCGACCAACGCGGCGAAGTCACCGGCGCGCACGTCGAGGGTGTGGATCTTCAGCGAACCACCGGCCGCACGGGCATCGGCGAGGTTGCCGAGCACACCGGTCGAGAGATCATCGACGACGTCGGTCGGCGAGTCCTCGGCCAGCAACCGGTCGACGAGGTGCGAACCGAGGAAGCCGGCGCCACCGACGACGAGCGGGTTCATATGGGCATGTTGTCAGGCAATACGTTCGTCGGCGCGACTCTCGCCGTCCGCGACCACGCCGTCCGCGCCGATCACGCAGTGTGAGACCGTCGCGCCGTCACCGATGTGGCCCATCACCACGCTGTGGCTCACGGTGGCACCGACGCCGACCGAGCCCCCGTCGAGGACGACCGACGCCACGACAGATGCACCGTCGCCGATGGTCGCGCCGACAGCGACGACCGAGTCGCGCAACGACACGTCTGCGCCGATCGCGCTGGCGTCGGCAACACCGACGGCGCGGCTGTGTTCGGGTCGCCTGCCCGTGATCACGTCGAGGTTGGCGGCGAGGTACAGCTCGGGGGTGCCGGTGTCGATCCAGTAGTCGTTGGTCGGCATCGCCCACAGGCGCTGCTCGGCGACGATCAGCGGGAACACCTCACGCTCGACAGAGACCTTGCGTCCGTCGGGGATCCGGTCCAGCACGCTCGGCTCGAACACGTAGGTGCCGGCGTTGATCAGGTTCGTCGGCGACGTCCCGGGCGGTGGCTTCTCGATGAACTGGACCACCAGGCCCGACTCTTCGGTCTCGACGACGCCGAACGCGGACGGGTCCTCGACGGGGGTCAGGTGCAGCGTGGCCTCGGCGCCGTTGGCTCGGTGGAACTCGACGAGTGCGCCGATGTCGAGGTCGGTCAGGACGTCACCGTTGGCGACGACGAACGTGTCGTCGATGCCGGCAAAGAGGGCTGCGAAGCGGATCGCCCCAGCCGTGTCGAGCGGCTCTGGCTCGACGGCGTAGGTGAGCGTGGCGCCGGCACACGTACCGTCCGGGAACGCTACGACGAACGGCTCCGGCTTGAAGCCGAGGGCGAGGGTGACGTCGGTGACGCCGCCGCGCACGAGGTTGGCGATCAGCCGCTCGATGATCGAGACGTGACCGACCGGCAGCATCGGCTTGGGCACGCTGAGGGTCAGCGGGCGCAGGCGGGTCCCGAAGCCGCCGACGAGGACGACTGCGCGCATCAGCCGCTCGTGGTGGTGGTCGACGCCTTGACGGTCGTCGTGGGCGCCGCGTCGACGGTCGTCGTGGCGGTCCCGCTGCCGATCGTCTCGGTCGACGGCGTGCTGACGGTGGTGGCACCGACGACGGTCGAGTCCGTGGTGACGGCAGAGGTGGCGGTGTTGCCGCTTCCGTCGGCTGCACCCAGCTCGGGCAGGTTGAACGCCGTCTCCGGTGGCTTCGGGGAGACGTCGTCGGGCACGAACGCAACCATGAACACCATGCCGTCCTTGAGCAGGCGGACGTCGCCCATGTTCGTCGTGTAGACCTGTGGGTCCTCGGTCGAGACCTTCGCGTAGTTGTCCCAGACCCAGACCTTGAGCGACGCAGTCTTGGTGACGCCGTCGATCGTGCACTTCGACTTGCCCTCGTCGTACGACTCGCCACCCTGCGATGCCGGGAAGGCGAGCTTGGTGTTGGTCAGAGTGATGCCGTAGTTGTCGAGATAGACCTTGAGCTTGGCGTTGGTGCCGGTGGCCTTGCCGCTCGAGTTCGGGTGCCAGTGCATCACGCCGTCAGAGTGCGAGTGGATGCCGGTGGCGACGAACCGCTGGCTGACCAGTTGCCCGGTCGCATCGGTCTCCTCGAGCGTGCCCGTGACGTTCGGCTCGATCTTGAGGCCGTTCTCGTCACAGACGTAGAACCCGAGCGCGGCGTGCCAGTGCTGCAACGAGGTCGGCTCACCCTCGCCCGGACCGGGCCGCGACTGGCGTGCGTACACCACGAGAGCGCTGAGCACGAGCACCACCACGACGATGATCACAGGAAAGAGAGTGCCACCCTGGAAGCGCACCTTCTTGCCCTTGCCCTTCTGGGCGAGCTTGGCGACTTTGTCGGCGGACGATGAGGATGCCACGAGTATGCGAGGTTACAGCCCAACACATCCCGATCCGCCTCACGTCGGCCCGGCCCCCCGGAGTTCGCGGAACAATGCGGCGTACGCGGCCGCCACGGCGGCCGGCGAGGCTGCGGACTCGACCCATCGGCGGCCGTTGGCGCCCATCTCGGCGGCATGCGCCGGATCCGCAAGCATGCCTCGCAGCGCGTCGATGAACGCCTCCGGATCATCGGGAGCAACCGCGACACCGGCCCCGGACTCGGCGAGCATCCTCGGAACTTCGGTGCCGGGATCGATCGCAGCGACCACGGGTCGCCCAGCCGCCAGGATCGAGTACGTCTTGGAGGGCACGCTGACCCGGCCGAGACCCGCGCGCAGCGGCACGACGTGCACGTCGCCGGTGGCGAGGACCTCGGCGAGACGGGCCATCGGCTGGTACGTGCCGAGGCGCACGTTCGCCAGCTCGCAGACCTCGGCCGCGAGCGCGGCCTTCGCCGATCCCTCGCCGTTGATCACAAACGTGATGCCCGGCAACGCCCGGGCGGCGGCCACGACCAGGTCGAGCGACTGGGAGAACCCGACATTGCCCGCATAGAGCACGACAGGTTCGTCCCCGATGCCCAGTTCCGTGCGGTAGGCGGTCAGCCGGTCGAGCGGTCGGATCTCCTCGGTCAGCACGAAGTTGGGGATGACGCGGACCCGGTCGGCGTGGCGAGCCGGCACCTTGGCCACGACGTTGTCACGGAGATCGCCGCTGAGCACGGTGACCGCGTCGGCACGGCGGTAGCTGAACCGTTCCAGCCAGGACGCCAGCATGACGACGACCCGACCAACGGGTGTGCTCGGGTCGATGGCCCCCGTCTCGACAGCCGCATCCGGGAAGATGTCCTGGATGTTGAAGACCAGGGGTCCGCGCCGGACCAGGCTCATCAGCCAGCCGATGACGCCGTTGGTCAACGGCGGCGACATCGCCAGCACGCCATCGACCCGTCCGCCGCGCACGCCCGTCCATGCGGCCAGGGCACTGAACCCGGCGAAGCCGAGCGCACGTCGGACGAGGTTGGCCTTGTCATCTCCTGGGAATGGATGCACCCGGGTGATCGAGCCCCACGTCGTGACCTCGCGGCGGATGGAACGGCCGGTCCAGCCGGGCTCGATCGCATGATTGCCGTACCAGGGCAAGGCCGTGACGACGTGCACCTCGTGACCGAGCGCGACCAACTCGTAGACGATGCGGCTCATCACAGCACCGGTCGGAGCGATGTCCGGATCGAAGTGCGGGCAGAGCACTGCCAGTCGCAACGACCGATCCGACGAGTTGGCTCGCCGGCTCATGAGAGCGCCAGTTCGTAGGCACTCAGCAGCGCCTGCGCGGACCGCGCCGCGCTGAACTGCTTCGCCCGTTCGCGACCGGCCGCCACCAGCTCGTCTCGGCGTGCGACCACAGCGTCCAGTGCACCGGCCCACGCCTCGACCTCCAGAGGCAGCACGACCGCTGCATCGCCGGCGACATCGGGCAGGCACGTCCGGTCGCTGCAGATGACCGGTGCGCCGAGGGCCATCGCCTCGATGACCGGCGCCCCGAAGCCCTCGTACTCGCTGGGGAACGTCATCGCTGTCGCCATCTGGAGCAGCCCGTCGCGATCGGCGCGGGACACGCGACCGGTGCGTACGACCCGGTCGGACAGCCCGCGCTCGACGATTTCACGCTCGACATCCGCGTCGGCCATCCCTCTGCCGCCGGTGAGGACCAGGCGCAACGCAGGGTCGCACCAGTGGGTGGCCATCACCTCGAGCAGGAAGCGGTGGCCCTTGTGCGGATGGGTGATGGCGGGCAGCACGATGATCGGCCCGTCGCCGAGCGCATATCGGGTGCGCAGCGTGACCTCGTCCGTCGAGTCCCGACCGAGCCTGCGTTCCATCCCGTGCGGCACGACGACGACGTCCTCTGGGTCGACGTCGTAGGCCTCGATCACCGTCCCACGCACGTACTCGCTCGGCACGGCGATGACCTTCGCCCGCCGAGCCGAGCGGGGCATGCTGTGGCCGAGGTACAGACGCTTGAGCCGGCTGAAGTACTGCGGAAAGGTGCGGTACTGGAGGTCGTGGATCGTGAGCACGATCGGCTGATGACCGCGTACCGGCACGGTCCCTCCACCGTGGTGGATCAGCCCACTGCCGGAGCTCTGCTCGAACAGCCAGGTGTTGTCGTAGAGCACCCGCTTCGGGCGGCTGCGCCCGTCGATCGGTGCCTCGACGACGTGGACGGCGTCGGCCAGGTCGGGATGGGCGGCGGCGAAACCCTGCGGCGCGTAGATGGTCGGGACGACGTCGAGGGACGCGCTGATGCCGCAGTCGGGCGAACTGCTCGCCGCGGCCAACTCGGCCAGGCCGAGCATCTGGCGGACCAGGTAGTCCTCGCTACCGCCGACCTGGCCGGGCACGCAGAACAACAAGTTGACAGCGACGGCGACGGGCGAGCCGGGAGCGGCGCGCGAACGGTGCCTAGACGAGCTCGCCATACGCGGCCAGGGTCAGCTCGGCGGTGTTGTGCCAGGTGGCTTGGGCGACGCGGTGACGACCCTTGGTGCTCAGCTCGGCGCGGCGCATGCCGGCCTCGGTGATGCCGCGGGCGATGTCGTCGATGTCATTGGGATCGACGAGGACGGCCGCACCGTCGGCGGCCTCCTGGGTCGCGGTGTCACCGCTCGTCACCACGGGCGTGCCTTGGGCCATCGCCTCCAGTACGGGCAGCCCGAAGCCCTCGTGCACGCTTGGATAGCAGAAGACATGGGCCCCTGCGTACAGCGCCCACAGGTCGGTTTTGGGGATGAAGCCGAGGAAGCGGACGTTGTCGCCGAGCCCGACGTTGGCGTCGCCCCATCCCTCGGCACCGGCGACGATGAGCGGCAGTGGCTCCTCCAACCGGGCCACGGCCTGGGCCAGACGGCGCAGGTTCTTGCGCGGCTCGACGGTGCCGACGAACAGCAGGTAGCGCTCCGGCAGGCGGTACTCGGACCGGACCCGGTCGATGTCGAGCGGGGACGCATGCTCGAACTCCACACCCAGCGGTACGTGGCGCAGTCTGTCGCTGTCGATACCGGCCGTCACGCAATCGTCCATCGTCGCCTGCGAGCAGCACAGGACCAGATCTGCCCACCGCTTGATCAGGGTCAGGCTGCGGTTGAAGACGCGGATCCCGTGACGGGTGAAGTTCTCCGGGTTGTGCAAGAAGGCGAGGTCGTGCAACGTCACGACGAGTGGCTTCTGTGTCGGGCACGGGATCAGTGTGGTCGCATGGACGACGTCGACCGGGCCGGTGACGGTCTCCGGGCGAGGCCACTTGAGGTGCAGCCACGACTCGTACAGCCACGGCGACGCGATCGGGAGCTGCTTCCACGGGATGGTCGGCATCCACTCGGCGTGCGGCGGCTCGGCGTGCTTGCCGGCGACGCCGATCAGCTCGACCCCGTCCATGCCGTCCATCGCCTCGGCGGTCCGGAGCGCGGCGACGCCGGTCCCGCCGGGCACTCGATGCCAACACTGCTCCAATGTGTAGGCCACCCGCACAGCGACCATCATGCCCGCTGGGCGCCCGGCATCATCGCCTCCGCCCACAACTCGGCCCGAATCGCGACCCGCAGCCGGCCCCTAGGATCAGCCGATGACCACGATGCCGGCTGCGTTCATCGGCCACGGCACGCCGATGAACACCCTCGACGACAACCGCTACACCCGAGCCTGGCGGGCGTTCGGCGCCTCGGTCCCCCGGCCGCGAGCGCTGCTCGTCGTGTCTGCGCACTGGTTCATCAACGCCACCGCGGTCACCGCGATGGCCGAGCCGCGTACGATCCACGATTTCTACGGCTTCCCCCAGGAGCTGTTCGACTTCCAGTACCCCGCACCCGGCCTGCCCGAGCTGGCGGCCGAGATCGCCGAGACGGTGCAGCCGACGTGGATCGGCGAGGACACGGACAGCTGGGGCCTCGACCACGGCACCTGGTCGGTCCTCTGCCACATGTTCCCCGACGCCGGCATCCCCGTCGTGCAGCTCGCGATCAACGCTGAGAAGCCATTGCAGTACCACGTCGAACTCGGCGCTGCGCTCGCGCCCCTGCGCGAAGCAGGCGTGATGATCATCGGCAGCGGAAACGTCGTACACAACCTCGGTCTGCTCGACTTCCGCGATCCCGAGGCCGGCTTCGACTGGGCTCACCGCTTCAACGACGAGGCCAAGGAAATGATGGCATCGACTCCGGGCGACGTCGCCTCGCTCGCCGACCATGCCGACTTCCGGCGGTCCGCGCCGACACCCGATCACTTCATCCCGTTCCTCTACATCGCCGGGCTGGCCGCGGCGGCCGGGACGCCGGGCGCGATCCTGGTCGACGGCTACGCAGCCGGCTCGTTGTCGATGACGTCCTGGACGGTCGTCTGACTCACGTACCGGTGAGCGCGGCGACGATCGGGGCGAAGTCCTTCGCCTTGTCGCCTGGGATCACGGTGTAGGAGTAGCCCCAGCGTTCGCGACGGGCTTGGAGCCGCTCGGCGATCTCGCCGGCTGAGCCGATGAGGGTCAGCGGCGAGGCAAGGATGTCTGCGGCGTCGGCCTGGAACACCCCGCCGAGGATCTCGCCCAGGCCGGCGCTGTCCTCGGTGACCTCGGCCACCGAGAGCCAGGCGTTCAACTCGAGATCGTCGAACCGGTCGCCAGCGCCCTCGCGCAGCCAGGCAACCTTCTGGTCGATGCTCGCCGGCAAGGCGTCCTGCGCCGCCGCAGTGTCGATCTCGCCAGAGTGGATCGAGGCGTTGACCCCGACGATGTCGGCGGTGGCGCCGGCGAAGCGCAGCACACGCCGACCACCGCCGGCGACGATGATCGGCGGGCCACCCGGACGGTGCGGCTTCGGCGTGCCGTCGAGATCGGTGATCGTGTAGTGCTCGCCGGCGAAATGCACCGTCTCACCGGAGAACAGGCCCTTCATCACGGTGACGTGTTCGATCATCCGGTCGACGCGCACCTTCGGGGACTCCATCGGAATCCCGGCCCGGCCGTAGTCGAGCTTCTTCCATCCTGCGCCGAGCCCGACCTCCAGCCGGCCACCGGAGAGCACATCGATCGTCGCCAGTTCGCGCGCCAGCACCGCAGGATGGCGGTAGTCGCAATCGAACACGAGCGAACCAACGTTCAGTGTCGTGGTCACCGCAGCGGCGGTTGCCATCGCGACGATGGGTCCGAGGCCTTCGTCGAAGTGGTCCGGCACGAACATCGTCGAGTACCCCATGTCCTCGACCTCGCGCACGGTGTCGGCCCAGGAGAGTCCGTCACGCGGACCGTGCATCTCGATGGCGAAGCGGAACCGGCGGGGATGGGGCATGGCGTCTGTCTAGCCCATCGACGCGGGAGCTGGTCAGCGGGCCGATCGATGGGCCGATCCGGCCCGAGCCCGGGCCCGGCGCGTCGGGTCCGTACTGTGGAGCCGACGGCTGAGAGGATCCGGTATGAGCTCGAGCACGGTGATGCACACGTCGACCACGGACGGACTGGACCTGGTCGCGGATGTCCAGGGCGATCCGGCCGACCCGGCGGTGCTGTTGTTCCACGGCGGCGGCCAGACCCGCCACGCCTGGGGCGGGGCGCTCGGCGCGCTCGCGACCCGGTCGTGGTATGCGGCGTCGTTCGACCTGCCCGGTCACGGCGACAGCGCCTGGGTGCCCAATGGCAACTACGACATCGACCGCTTCGCCCGCGCGGTCGCCGACGGGGCGAACCAGTTCCGCCATCCCGTGCTGGTCGGCGCGTCGCTCGGTGGTCTCTCGTCGCTCGTCGCCGTCGGCGAGGCGATGGTCAACGACCCGGCTGCGCTGGTCCTGGTCGATGTCACGCCGCGGCTGGAGCCCGAGGGTGTCAGCCGGATCAGCGACTTCATGCGCCTCGGCATCGACGGCTTCGACTCGTTGGAGGACGTCGCCGATGCCGTCGCCAGCTACGTCCCCAACCGCAAGCGTCCCAAGGACATCAGCGGGCTGCGCAAGAACGTGCGCCAGCGCGAAGACGGCAAGTGGGTGTGGCACTGGGACCCGAAGTTCTTCAGCCGGATGGGACCGGACACAGCTGCAGCAGGCGAACCAACCGCCGGGCGGTTCTCACCCCCTCTGCGGCTGCATGCTGCCTGCCGCAACGTGCACATCCCGACCCTGCTCGTGCGCGGCGGGAGCAGTGACGTCGTCAGTGCCGAGGGAGCCGCCGAGCTGCTGGAGCTGATCCCGCAGGCCGAGATCGTCGATGTCGCCGGGGCCGGTCACATGGTTGCCGGTGACCGCAACGACCGTTTCAACGACGCGGTCGTCGAGTTTCTCGAACGGGTCGTGCGGCCGTCGGCATGAGCGCACGAGACAACGCCGGCGACGGGACGATCTGGACCGCCAGATGATCGACGCACTGGCGGCCATCGTCGGCCGCGTGAACGTCATCACCGACGCCGACGCTCGTGCGGCCTACGAGCTCGACTGGACCGGCCGGTTCCACGGCTCCACGACGGCCGTGGTCCGCCCGGGCACGACCGACGAGGTGGCCGACATCGTCCGCTGGTGCCGTGCAGCCGGCGTCGCCATCGTCGCCCAGGGCGGCAACACCGGGCTCGTCGGCGGCGGCGTACCGACCGCAGGAGAGCTGGTCG
>JANXUX010000252.1 GCA_025351965.1 Actinomycetes bacterium
CCATCAGTTCCATGGTCGCTGGGACCAGGATCATGCGCACGATCGTTGCGTCGACGAAGACGGCGACGGTCAGGCCGACGGCGAACATCTTGATCTCGATGTCGGGCACCAACAGGAACGAAGCGAACACGCTGATCATGATCAGCGCCGCCGAGGTGATCACGCGGGCGGTACCCCCAAGGCCATCGACGACGCTGCGGCGGCTGTCACCGGTCTTGAAGAACTCTTCGCGGATGCGGGACAGCAGGAACACCTCGTAGTCCATCGAGAGCCCGAACAGGACGGCGAACATGATCATCGGTAAGAACGGGCTAATCGGCACCGTTTCATGGAGCCCGACGAGGCCTTTGCCCCAACCCCACTGGAACACTGCGACAACCGTGCCGTACGCGGCTCCGATTGAGAGCAGGTTCATGATGGCCGCCTTCAACGGTACGAGCAGCGAGCGGAAGACGACAATCAGCAGCAGGAACGACAGGACGATCACGGCGGCGATGAACAGCGGCAGTCGTGCGCTCATCCGGTCGCTGATGTCGATCGATGCGGCCGTCTGTCCGGTGACGTAGCCGTGTGATTCGGTGCCGTCGAGAACGGTCGGGAGCACGCTGCTGCGGAGTCGGTGGACGAGCTGCGCAGTTGCATGGTCTTGCGGGGAGGTGGTCGGAAACACGGTGATGATGGCTGTATCCCCCGCGGTGTTGACGATGGCTGGGGTGACCTGCGCGACGCCGGGCGTCTGAGAGATCGCATCCCGAATGGCGTCGGCGCGAGCGGAGATGTGGTCGTCGTCGATGACGATGGTGAGCGGGCCGCCGAAGCCTTTGCCGAAGCCTTCGCTGAGCATGTCGTACGCCTTGCGGTAGGTGAGCGAGGGATCGGCGTTGCCGTCGTCGGCGACGCCCGTCTGCATCGACATCACAGGAACAGCGAGTGCGAGGAGCACCGTCAGGCTGGCGAGCAGGAACCGCCACGGCCGCCGGCTGACTACGTGCGCCCACCGCGCCGACCATGTCGACGTGGCGGAACCCGAGGAGGACGCGGCTGGGCGTCGGCGGCCGACGTGGAAGCGGTCGATGCGGTCACCGGCGAGACCGACGAGCGCGGGGAGCAGGCTGACAGCGGCGAGCATTGCGACGACGACCACGACGGCCGATGCCAGCCCCATGACGGCGATGCCTGGGATGCCCGCGAGTCGGAGCCCGGCGAGGGCGATCACGACGGTGGTGCCGGCGAACAACACGGCCGAGCCAGATGTCGCGTTGGCGAGCCCGGCTGCATCGACCGGCGAGTGGCCGTCGTGGAGGAAGCCGCGGTGGCGGGTCACGACGAACAGTGAGTAGTCGATGCCGACACCGAGGCCGATCATGGTGGCCAGCAGTGTGGACACGGCCGGCACATCGGTCGCGCCGGCCATGAGACCGATCAGGGAGAGACCGATGAAGATCCCGAACACGGCGGTCGCGATCGGAATGCCTGCCGCGATCACCGACCCGAACGCGACGAGCAGCACGATCATGGCGACGAACAGCCCGATGCCCTCGTTCCCCTCGGGTGACTGAGCGCCGGAGATCGACTTGGACAGCTCGGCGTCGAGCCCGGCGGCGCGGGCGATCTTCAGTGCGTCGAACGCGGCACGGGCTTCATCCGGGCCAGGCTGGGTGTGGTAGCGGACCGTGGCGAACGCTGTCAGCCCGTCGGCGCTGATGGTGCGCTCTGTCGGGTCGAACGGATCCGATACCGATGCAACTGCCGGGTCGCTCTGGATTGCAGCCAGCGTGGCGACGATCGCTGTCCGATCGCCCGGGTCTGTGAGGTCCCCGTCGTGGTCTGCGAACACGACGAGACCGCTCGACTCGCCACGGCTCGGGAAGCGGCTGTTGACGAGATCGGCGGCGGACTGCGACTCAGTTCCCGGTACCTGGACCGTGTTCGTGACCTTGCCGCCAAAGGATGCATTGAGGAACACGGCGGCAAGGGCGACGATCACCCAGCAGCCGATCACACGCCACGGGCGGCGAGCAGCGAACCGGCCCCACCGGTACAACAGGTTCGAGATGGTTGCTCGGTCTCGCGTGTTCATGATCCGTGTTCGCTCATCGACGGCGCGTGATCAGGGCACGAGGGAAACGCGGCGCGGGACTCCTCCAGCCGCTCCCAGGCCGAAGGCTCCAGCGCCTGGCGCGCGTCGCTCATGAACGCTGCGAACGCCTCGCTGGTCGATCCACGCTGGAAGGCCTGCGCCATCGAGGTACGTTCGGCGTCGGTGATCGCGGGGAGGATCGCACGGCGGCTTCGAGTGACACCTGCCGGCGACTGGTCCGCTTGGAGGTTCAACCGAGCCGCGTTGATCTCGGCACCCGTGCAGGACCGCCAGATGGCGGGCATGACGAGGGTCTCCTCATCGAGGATGTGGAGCAGGTAGAGGGCCACGAAGGCGGTGACCTCTCGGTAGACGGCGAGGCCGTGTTCCTCCGTCGGGTGACCAGCCGTTCGTGCGATCGTGTCCGTCAGGGTGGCCAGCCGGTGTTCGAGATCTGCGTGCGCGGCCTCGACGTGCTCGACAATCTCGGGAGCGTGTTCGGCGAGCAGTGGAAACACGTGGTTGTGCTCGTGAGCGGCGTGGGCCTCGAGCATCGAAGCCAGCCTCGACCAGAGGGACACGAAGTCGTTCGCTGAAGACGGGTCATCCCAATCGGTGGTCCCCGCCACGACCGTGGCGGCGAACAGCTCCTTGCGTTGTCCCTTGTGGATCAGTGTGAAGAAATCGTGACGCGCGCTCATGAGGTTCCGTTCCGTGTGGTGTGCGGCCGACTCACGGCCTGACCAACACGCTGCGCCCCTCCCTTGACGCGCCGCTGACGACGGCGAGTTGCTTGCTCGTCAGTGGCGCGTCAGTACTCCGGGGCAGATTGGCGACAACCCCTCAATGAAGCCGTCAAGGAGATCCGCCATGCAGGAAACCGCGTCCCATCAGAAGCCGGAGAGAAGCTCGGCCGCTCGCGGTGTGGCCGTCGGCAGGACCCGTCGTGCGTCATCGAGGGCCGACCTCGCGGTGATGATCGCCATTCTGAGTGCGTCCGAGTCGTGACGTCCGACGAGCTGACCGATCGCCATGGTCTCGCCGTGTCTACACGCTCGGTCAAATCGGCCGCGTCGTACGCACAAGGAGTCGAACTGCTGATTGGCTTGTCACTCGAAGCCCTACCGGCACTCCGTACCTCGGTCGAGTCCGACCCGCACTTCGAGCTCGCTCGCGTCGCTCTCGCTTGTGCGCTCGCAGCGGCTGGCTTGCCGGCTGAGGCACTGCGGTGTGACTGCTCGTCCCCTTCGTGTCATACGTCCACACGGAGGGAACGCCAACACATCGAGGTGGTCCGTCTGGTGCTCAGCGGTGAGCGAGAACGCGCTGGGGCGCTCGGGCGTGAACACCTGCGCGAGTTTCCCAGCGACCTCCTGGTCGCTCACATCCTGACGTCACGCGGATTGGCCTGACACCAGGCCGGCGACGACGCTGTGCGCTTCGGCCCGCCCTCGCTCATGCTCCGCGTCGTACACGACATTCTTGAGAGTCGAGCGGGCAACGCGCTCGGCTCGATCCCCACAGCCGCGCTGCGTGATCGGGGGGGGCTCCACCGATCTCGTCTCGGAGCGCGTCGGCCGTGCCCAGAATCCGTGCGGCAATCAATGCTTCGCCGAGACACGCATGAGCATCGGCGAGTCCCTCGACAGCCATCGCCACACCTCGCGGGTCCGAGCTCGCCGCGGCTCGGACAACGCTGGCGGTGAGCAGATCGATCGCAGTCTGTGTTCTTCGCGGTGCTGATCCCATCATCGCCCCAGAGGTCATCGATCAGCCGCTCCGACCGGACCCGTTCGTCCGGCGTCGAGTGCCAGACGAACCAACAGTTCGGTCGTCTTGCCACCGGGAAGAGAGATGCGTTCGCCGTGACGGCACAGCTCTACCGGGCCGAGAAGGCCAACCGTCAACATCGACGGAGCATAGGCCCTGGTCGGTCTGGACTGCGGCCGACGACCGGGCCGTCAGGTGACCGTCAGGAGAGCATCAGCGGCATGGCTCACTCTGGTCACGAACCACTTCGCACAAGAGGAACAACGAGCGTGATCAATCACTGGCACCCAAGGAGCCACCCTCATGTACATGCGCCCCTACCTCGCCATGACACTTGCCGCCGATCGGGCGGACGAGCTCTGTGCCGCCGCCTTGGCGCACCGGCTGCTTCGCACGGCCCACGGGCGACGCCATGCTGACCGCATCGGCCGGGGCTACCACCGCTCATCAACGACGCCGTGGCAACCCGGCACCCGCCTGTCTGTGCCGCTGGCTGTCGGCGGCGAATCGTGACTGAGGCACACATCCACTCGACCGGGCCGACGATCCAGCCGGTCGTGTGGGGTCTGCTGGTCGGCGCCATCCAGGCCGCCTCGCCGGTCGCCGTCGGTTGGATCGAGCCCGCGATCCTCCACGCGTTGTACATCGCGTTCATCGCAGCCATCTACATCGGCTTCGCCGTCGCTGACGGGAGGACGAGAATCATCGCTGTCGAGTGCACGGTCGCCGCCGCATTCTTCGTGCTCGCCTCCGCTGGTGTCGACGGATCGGCGTGGCTCCTGGTGGCCGCCTACGCAGCCCACGGCCTGAAAGACCTATGGCAGCACCGAACCCGGTTCGTTTCAGGCACGCGGTGGTGGCCTCCGTTCTGCGCGTCCGTCGACTTCCTCGTGGCCGTAGTCCTCGCGATCGAGATCGCCTACGGAATGTCCTTCCACTGACCGAACCCGAATCTGCCGTGGTGGCCGTCAGACGACCATCAGCACCCCGGAGCAGCCTCAGCAACATGAAAACCTCGAACACACGCCGCATCGCCCTCCGCCAACGCGCCGGCTGGACCGCAGCCGTCGTCATCGCCGCCAGATGTCGGCGTGCGGCACGTCGTCATCCCAGGACGTGAGCGCTTCCTCGCAGATCGCGACCGGGCCGCTGCAGGACTGCTGAACCCGCTGGTCGCCGGCGCCTCAATGAGCCTGTCGAGCATGTTCGTGGTGACCAACGGCTCCGACTCCGCCGCTTCCGCTGACAAACCCGGCCTCGTCAGCCCACAGAACAGTCGGAGGCCAGTCGGATGCGCTGCTGCGGTTTCTACGAGACGCCGAATGTCATCACCTCGAACTCGCCCTATCGATCGTCGAGTTCGCCCGAGCCTGAGAATCACGGTCTTATCTGACACTCCCCAGCTCTACCGGGCCGAGTAGGCCAACCGTCAACATCGACTGAGCGCTGGTGGTCTGGACTGCGGCCGACGACCGGGCCGTCAGGTGATTGTCAGGAGAATAACAGCGGCATGGCTCACTCTGGTGACGTACCACTTCGCACACGCGGCACAACGAGCGTGATCGATCACTCGCACCCAAGGAGCCACCCTCATGTACATGCACCCGTGGACGTCATCAGTCACCCATAGCACTTTCGAATCAAATGGTTTGTCGGTTCATCTTGCCGAGATGGGAGAGGGCCCGCTGGTGCTCTTCTGCCATGGCTTTCCCGAGTCGTGGTACTCGTGGCGGCACCAGCTGCCAGCGGTGGCTGCGGCCGGCTACCACGCCGTTGCGGTGGACATGCGCGGGTATGGGGCGACCAGCAAGCCTTCAGAGATCTCGGCGTACTCACTCAGCGAACTGATCGGCGACGTGGTGGGCGTCGTGGCGGCGCTCGGTGAGCAAAAGGCGGTCATCGTCGGCCACGACTGGGGCGCACCCGTTGCCTGGTATAGCGCGCTCATGCGTCCGGATGTTTTCCGCGCGGTCGCAGCGATGAGCGTGCCGTTCACGCCGCCGTTCGGTGCCATGCCCGAGGGCGTGACCATCAGCGATGTGTCTCGCATGGTTGCGGGCGATCGCAACTTCTACCGCCTGTACTTCCAGGAACCCGGCCTGGCGGAAGCGGAGTTCGAGGCCGACGTTCGCCGCAGCGTTGTGGGGTTTCTCTACAGCATGTCCGGTGACATCGTCACCGACGGGTTGGCGACCGAAGGAGCCGACGGCCACTTCCCTGCAGGCGAGACGTTCATCGAGCAGTTCGTCGTGCCGGAACATCTGCCGTCGTGGCTCACCGAAGCAGACGTCGACTTCTACGTCGGTGAGCTTTCTCGCTCGGGTTTCCGCGGCGGCTTGAACTGGTACCGCAACATCGACCTTCTGCCGTCGATCCTGGCGCCCTTCTTCGGCGCCACCATCCGGCAGCCGGTGTGCTATCTGGCAGGCGAGCACGATCTGATCGCCGGCAACACGCCGGAGGCACTCGACGGCATGCGCCAGGTGTTGCCCGATCTGCGCGAGTTCGAGGTCTTTGCAGGCGCCGGCCACTGGATCCAGCAAGAGCGCGCCGCGCAGGTGTCGGAGATCCTCGTGCGGTTCCTTCGATCCCTCGATTGACCCGCGCACATGGCGCGATCGGTTGAGCACGGCGTTGGTCCGGGCGATCTCGATGTGGGCATCAAAGGCCTCGGCGCAGCCGGGCAACATCGGTGTGGCGATGGTCGCTCGCCAGATCGAGGCGCATTCCGTTCTTGGTTGCCTTGCCTATGGCGTGGGGACCGAGGAGACCCTTGCGGGGTTGGAGAGTTTCGTGGCCGGCGCCCGCGGCGGCCGTCTCGTCCCGGGCCGGCGGTGGTGTGTGCGCACCGGCAAGGCCGGCCTGAGATGCGGTAGTACAACCTCCTCACCGTGGACTCATGGGGGAGGCCGCAGGTCGCCATTTCACGCAGCGAATCGCTCTCCCGTATTTTCCGTTGTCTCCATTGCGGTGAGGTATGGATTGCCTGGCCAGCAGGTCTGTGTCGTGGACATGTGTTCGACGAGGGTCTCCGACAGCACTGTCCGTTTCGCCGAGCGGGGAACCGGCATGCTCGACGCCCGGTCCGCCGTCGAGGGCGGTGCGCGTGCCGGGCGTTGCAGGCGCGGCCGTCGGCCCGCTGGGCGGCAGCGGTGGCGGCGGGCCCGGCGTCACGCAGTCTGCTCGCGGCCGCTTGCGTTCACCACCCGCGAGCGATCCATGCATCGAGGTGTGGTTGTTCGGTTCCGACAGTGGTCGAGAGGCCGTGACCGGGGTGCACAGCGCATTCGCCGGGGAGGGTGAACAGGTGATGCTGGATTGATCCGATGATCGTGGTGAAGTCCGAGAGCGGCCATCCGGTCAGGCCCGGTCCGCCGGGGAACAGGGTGTCACCCGTGAACACGTGATCCCCGACCACGAGCGAGATACCGCCGGGTGTGTGGCCGGGGGTGTGGAGCACCTGTGCGGGCCGGTCGTTACCGAAGGTGAGGTGCTGGCCGTGATGCAACGCGCGGGTCGTGCCGGTCCATGGTGCTGTCCCGGGCGGGAAGTCCAGGCTGCATCCGCAGGCGAGCAGCGCGTCGGTGGCGTTGCCAGCATCGAAGTGGCCGACTCGTTGGAGGTGGTCGAGCTCGTGCGGCCAGACGGAGATGTCATCGGGATGCATGGAGACGTCGCATCCGAGGGCGTCAACGACGCCGGGCACGGCGAGGACGTGGTCCCAGTGGCTGTGGGTGAGCACGATGGCCGTCACGCTCAGGTCGCCGACGGCATCGAGGATCCGCGTTGGTTCGTCGCCGGGATCGATCAGGAGAGCATTGGTCGAGTGGGTGCCGTGCAGGATCCAGCAGTTGGTGTCGAGTGGTCCGACGACGACCCGACGGATGACGACGCCGTGGGCGTCGTCGACGATTTCGAGATCTGCTGCCTCGCTCATCGTCGCGGGTCGATCTGTGCATCGTGGGCTTCGATGACACGTTGAAGCCCTACGACCATCGTTTGTTGCTGGATCTTGGTGAGGTGTCGCGTGAAGTGCTCATCAATCCCTGCGAGGTACACGGGCGCGGCACGCTTGAGGGCGTTCCTGCCCTGCGCCGTGATGCGAGCCAGGGTCGCCCGACCATCCTCGGCGTCAGCGATCCGTTCGACCAGCCCGGCAGCTTCGAGCTCGGTGACAATCCGACTCACCCGAGTTCGTGAGAGCACCGCCTTCATCGCTAGGTCCTGCATCCGAAGACGCCGACCGTCGGCTGCGTTCAACTCGAGCAGCACGTCGTACCACATGATCGAGATCTGCCCAGACGTGTCCAGGTCACGCTCGATCGCGCGCATTGCCCGGCTCTGCGCCAACAGCACGGCACGCCACGCTGCGAACGGTTCCATCCCCTCGTCATCTTCAGTCATGTCCTACAGACTACAGGTTGCGTGCGGACGCACGCACCTGTACATTGCGTGCTAACGCACACATCACAGTGTGCCTTTCCAAAGGAGCAGAAATGACCATGACCTCACCCCACACCGTCGAACTCGCCGCCGGCACATGGAAGATCGACCCCGGACATGCCGAGGTCGGCTTTGTCGGCCGGCACTTCGGCCTCACCAAGGTCCGCGGCCGCTTCACCGGCATCGACGGCGCCATCGTCGTCGCCCCCAACGTGGCCGACTCGACAATCGAGGTCACGATCGACATGTCCACCGTCAACTCTGGCGACGAGACCCGTGACGATCACCTGCGATCCGGCGACTTCTTCGACGTCATCAACCACCCGTCCGGCCACTTTCGTTCCACCGGGATCACCGTGGATGGCGGCCGCGGCCGCATCCACGGCGCCCTGACCCTGAAGGGTGTGACCCGTGGCGTCGACCTGGACGCGGAGTTCCTCGGCGCGGTGCAGGACCCGTGGGGTGGTGAGCGGGCGATCTTCAGCGCCAACACCACCATCGACCGCGAGGACTGGGGCCTCACGTGGAACATGATCCTCGACGCCGGCGGCCTGCTCGTATCGAAGAAGATCCAGCTGGAGATCGAAGTCGAACTCGTTCGGCAATCTTCGTGAGCATCGATCACACCAGCGGCCTTCGAGAGTTACGCAGGCATCTCGCCGAGGACCGCCATCTGGCAATACTCGTCACCACCCGCCCCGGCCGCGCCGAACCGTGGGTGGCAGTCGTCAATGCGGCCATCATCGACCATCCACTCACGGGACAAGTCGTCGTCGGCTTCGTAGCCCGACCCGGCGCCAAGCTCACCAACCTCCGTCGCCACCCCCAGGCGACGCTGGTCACCCGCGCCGGATGGGAATGGACGGCAGTCGCCGGGCCAGCAGAACTCCGCGGACCGGACGACGCGCTGGACGACATCGACCCCGACAAACGTCGCCAGCTGCTGCGCGACATCTACCACGCTGCCGGCGGACGTCACTCCGACCTCGACCACTACGACAGCACCATGCTCGCCGAGCGACGCTGCGCCGTCCTCGTCCACCCCGAACGCATCTGGTCGAACCCTGCCGGAAGCGAACACCTCGAAACACAGGACACCCCATGAACGAACACCCCGCCCCGACCGCACGCAGCGTGACCGTCGCCCCGAACACAATCGTCATATTCAGCGACCTCACCTGCCCGTTCGCCCACGTCACACTCCACCGTCTCTTCGAGGCGCACACGCGCCTCGGCCTCGACGACACCGTCCGCATCGATCACCACGTCTTCCCGATCGAACTACTCAACAGCACACCCGGCACCCGCCACGGCTCCGATTCCGAGATCCCGGTCCTCGGGGCGATCGAGCCTGACGCCGGATGGCAGACATGGCAGGCACCCGACTACCACTACCCCAACACGGTGCTACTCGCATTCGAAGCCGTC